>CAYHQZ010000060.1:0-17673 GCA_964358555.1 uncultured Planctomycetia bacterium | reverse complement strand
AGCCCCCACCCCTCGCCCGTGCCCGGTTTGTACCCCCGACGCAAAAGTTCAGTAAGTAGGCAAGTAGAGTCCCATATTTCTCCACGAGCGCCCGGTCGGCATCGAGAGATATACTGGCAGTCGATGCCCCCGATGCCTCGCGCGAGGAATCTGCTTCTCCCCGCGGGGGCGTTCGCGGCAACGCTCCTCCTCCTCGGCGCGCCCGGGCCGGGCGGCGAGCGGGGGAAGGCAGCGCCCTTTCCCCTCAAGGACGGCTACTACGTCCGCCCCGTCTACTTCGTCGCCGGCGACGAGACGCCGTCGGACCCCGCGTGGAAGGCGAAGCTCCAGACGATGTTCATCCTCTTCCGGCGGTTCTACGCCGAGGAGATGAAACGGAACGGCTTCGGCTACCGCGAGTTCAACATGGAGGCGGAGGCCGACGGGCGGCCCCGGATCTACCTGGTGCGGGGAAAGAAGAAGGCGCTGGAATACCGGGGCAAGCCGGAGCCGGGGAAGCAGGAGGGACGGGGGGACGCCGGGATCATCCAGGCCGAGCTGGAGGAAATCTTCGACAAGGACAAGTCCCTCGTCGTCGTGATGGCGAGCTTCTCCCCCTGGATCGGGGGCCGTCACGTGACGCCCCATACCCGCGGCGGATACGCGTTCGTCGGCGACGCGGACGCCTACATCCCGGGCAGCTTCGAGCGCGACTTCCTGCGGTTCCTCTCGCCGACGGTCGAGGGCCAGATGGCGATCTTCAAGGACATGAGCGTCCCGAAAAATCCGGCGGACCCGTCGAAGGGATGGACCACCGCCGCCATCGCCTCCGCGCGCATCGGCGGGACGGCCCATGAAATCGCCCACGCCCTCGGGGCCCAGCACGCCGCCGAGGGCACGGACCTGATCGGGTTCGGGATGTACAGCTTCCGCGATTATTTCCTCCCCCCGCCCGGCAAGCCCCGCCCGCCGGCGGCGTCCTGCCACGTCGGCCCGGGCTACGCGTTGCTCTACGGCAACAGCGCCTTCTTCCGCCCCGAGACCGCCTACGCGGACCAGACGGATCCCGACCTCGACGTGGAGATCCCCTTCGTCCTTCCGGGGCAGCCGATCCCGTTCAAGATTTCGGGATCCGACGCAGGCAGCGGGCCGGCCCTCGTCGGGATCGACTTCGAGGGCGTGACGAAGCACATCGAAGACCTACGGAAATCGGAGAAGCGATTCGCCTACGAATACAGCCTCAAGCCCGACAAGCCGCTCGCGCCGGGGATGCACCAGGCGGGCGTCTGCCTCTGGGACAAGGCCTCCCTCCGCACCTACGCGTATCCCTCCTTCCGCGTCGTCCGGAAGGTCCCGCCGGTCCCGCCGCCGCCGAGCCTCGATCCGAGGGAGGTCGTCTACCTGGAGGACGACCTCGAGGTCGTGAAGTGGGACACCGCCGGGCCGGACAAGTCCACGGGCTCCGGCGGGGAATGGTGCTGGAGCGGCGTCTACAAGGCGAGCGGGAAGCGGGGCATCGTCCACCCGACGGAGGCCGGGAAGCAGAAGGACATCTTCCTCTTCTCCGCGCCGAAGAGCCTCTCCCTGAAGCCGGGCGATCAGCTGACGTTCTACGTCTACGTCGATCCGAACGACCGCCCCGAGACGATCGCCGTCTCCTGGTTCAAGAACACCTGGGGCTGGAGCACGACGGCCTACTGGGGCGCCGACCGCCTCGTGAACTGGGACAAGAGCCGGCCGACCCGCGTGCGGATGGGCGACCTGCCGTCCGGCAAGGGATGGGTCCGCCTCGCCGTGCCCCCCGCCGCGGTAGGGATGGACGGAAAGGCCGTCGGCGGGATCCAGCTGCAGGCCGTCGGCGGCGGGAACGTCTTCTGGGACCGCTTCGGAAAACTGCCCCGGCGGCCCTAGGGGGGACTTTCCGGCGGGCAGCCCGGCGACGTCCCTTCGGACGCCGAGCGATAGCAGTCCCTTACGCACCCGACCGGATCATGTCCCGGTACCAGAGCGCCGAATCTTTCGGGATCCGCCGCTGGGTCCAGTAATCCACATAGACGATCCCGAACCGCTCGCGGTAGCCGCGCTGCCATTCGAAGTTGTCCATGAAGGACCAGAGGAAATAGCCGCGGACGTCGACGCCGTCGGAGACGGCGCGGCGCAGTTCACCCAGGTAGCGACGCAGGAAATCGATCCGCTGGGGATCGTGAACGGCGCCGTCGAGGGAGACGACGTCCGCGTTGGACATGCCGTTTTCGGTGATGTGGATGGGAAGGCCGTAGCGTTCGGCGAAGAATTTCGGGCCCCAGTAGAGGGCCTCGGGCGTCACGACCCAGCCGAAGAGCGTCCGGGGATATCCGGGAGGGAACGGGACCGTTTCCGGCCGGCCGTCGCCGCCCCGGCGCACGACCGTGCCCCGGTAGATGTTCAGGCCCAGGAAATCCAGCGGCTGGCCGATGGTCTCGAGATCGCCGGCCTCGATCCGGGGGGCGTCCGCGCCGAATTCCCGAAGGGCGCGTTCCGGATATCGCCCCAGGACGGCCGGGTCCACCCACCAGGCGTTTCCCTCGCAGCCCTCGTCCGGGAACATGAACCGCCGCGCGGCCTCGACGTCCTCCGGCGCGCCGCTCGCTGGGATCGCCGTGAAACCCGCCGGCGCGAAACCAACCCGACAGGTTCCCTTCGCCCGCGCCCGAATCGCCCTCGCCGCCTTCCCGTGGGCGAGCAGGGCGTTGTGCGCCACGGAGAGCACCCCGGCGCGGTCCAGTTTCAGCCCCGGCGCGTGCACGCCGGTGCGATGGCCGATCAGGACGAAGTTTTGGATCTCGTTGAGCGTGATCCAGTCCTCGACCCGATCGGAGAGCCGCTCGACGACGACGCCTGCGTACTCGGCGAACCAGTCCGCGACCTCCCGGTTCTGCCAGCCGCCCTTGGCCTGGAGGGCCGACGGCAGATCCCAGTGGTAGAGCGTCACGAACGGCCGGATCCCCGCCGCCCGCAGCTCGTCGATGAGCCGCTCGTAGAAGGCCAGCCCCGCCTCGTTGACCCGGCCCGTGCCCTCCGGCAGGACGCGCGACCAGGAAATCGAAAGCCGATAGGCCTTGAGCCCCATCTCCTTCATCAGGGCCACGTCCTCGCGCCAGCGCCGGTAGTGATCGCAGGCGACGTCGCCGGTGTCCCCGTCCTGGACCTTCTTCGGAACGCGGCAGAAATCGTCCCAGATCGACGGCCCCCGCCCGTCGGCCTCCGCGCCCCCCTCGATCTGGTATGCCGCCGTGGCGGCGCCCCAGAGGAAATCGGCCGGGAAGTCGTGCGTTCCCGTCACGATACGAATCCCTTCCGGTGCGCGGCGCCGTAGGAGGTCGCCTCGTCCAGGAACGCCTCGATGTTCTCGAAGGGCGTGCCGGCCACGATCCCGTTGCCGGCGGCGATGCACATTCCCCCGTCCGGGCGATCGAAGGTGTCGATGAGGTGCCGGACTTCCCGCCGAACGCCTTCGGGGTCCGCCTCCTGCAGGACGTGCTGGACGTCGATCCCGGCCAGGAAGGCGAGGCGGTCCCCGAATTCGGCGGCGGTTTTTCGCTCGTCCATCGTCCCCTTCTGGACCGGGTGAAAGACGGTCACGCCGGCGTCGGCCAGGTCCGGCAGCAGCAGCGTGTTGTCGCCGCAGGAATGCAGCCAGAAATGCATCCCGCATTCCCGGACGGTTTCGGCGATTTTCTTGTAGTAGGGAAAATAGAACTCGCGAAACAACTTGGGGCTCATCATCGGGCCGGTCTGATGGCCGAGATCGTCGCTGGTCCAGAAGCCGTTCGCCCCGAGCGACTGGGAGGCGTGGCGGATGTAGCGGCAGTAGGTCTCGGTCAATCCAGCGTGCATCCGATGCACGTTGTCCGGGGCGTCATACATGTCGACCATCAGGTTTTCCATCCCCCGCAGGCCCCAGCCCCGCTCGAACAGGAGCCGCCACCACCCGAACAGAACGTAGCGGTCCTCGGCGCGCGCCCGCGCGGCCTTGTCCCGGTGCTTCTCCATCTTGGGATCGGATTCGGGGCGGGGCAGTTTCGCGAGGTATTCGTCCAGCCGCGACCAGTCGCCGAGGACGATCCGCGCGTCATGCGCCCCCTGCTCCCAGGACCAGGACAATCCCATGTCCTCCGGCTGGCCGGGAGAGGCGAACATCCAGGCGACGTCGTCGGGATGCCGCTGCTGCAGCCCGAGGAGGCGGTCCCCGTATTGCTCCGCGAGCCCCTCCCCCCACCAGCAGGCCCGGACCAACGGAATCCGCGGAGGGTTGCGCCGCTCGACGGCCCGCGCCACGTCCTCGCGATGAAGCGGCGTCACGGGTTTCTTCGGCATTTGTTCCTCGGGTTTCCGGGGATTCTACCCGCAAAGCGGCCCTACAATGGCGCCATGCAATCCCCCCGCCGCCGCGGCGTGACGCTCCTCGAGATCATGGTCGTCGTCGCGATCATCGCGATCCTCGCGGTGATCCTGGTGCCGATGCTGCGGTCGCGGATCGCCGCGAACGAGACGGCGGCGCTCGGAAACCTGCGCGCGCTCAAGACCGCCGGGATGCAGTACTACATGCAATACCGCCAGGGCCCGACCAGGATCGAGAACCTGATCGGCGGCGAGAACCCCTTCCTCTCGATGCGCCTGGAAAACCACGCAGGCGTTGCGGGCAATCCGGGATTCGACCGCGCCGAGGGCGTCCAGGGCGGCTACCGGTTCTGGTTCGGGGAGGACCCTGTCACGGGAAAGAAATACGGCGAGGCGATCCCTGTCCAGGACGGGAAAACCGGCTCCCGCCGGTTCCGCTCCTATTCCGACGGCATCCTGCGCTTCGCCATCGGGCGCGATCCCTTGAGCGCGGACTCGCAGGTGCAGTAGAAAGGCTTGTTCCCTCTACTTCGTCCCGCTGACGTCGTCGTTCGCGAGATCGATCAAGCCAAAGCCGAGAAGGAAGTCCGCGAGTTCGATCGGATCCACCCGCGCGCCAAGGCCCAGCCCCACGCCGACGTCCGCCCCGACGGAACCCCACGCTGGATAGGTCCTTCCGTACCAGTCGCCGGCGTGATCGGAAACGTCCCGCTTGGTGTCGCCGAGGTTGTGGATGATCGGAAAGAGGAGGCCGACATAGAGGCCGGGCGTACCGAACGACCGGGCGAGATAGACCCCGCCGAGGCCGATCTTCACACGCGCCCCCCCGGGCAGGGAGTCCGAGAGCCGAAGCATGTCGAAAGCACCAAGCCCGACCGGGCCCACGTTGGCCGCGACGCCGACGGAGAGGCCGGTGACGTCCACGTGCGCAACGTCGGTGAGATCCTGCATCCGATCGCCGAAGTAGCCCTCGGACGCGCAGCCGGCGGTGAGGAGCAACGAAAAAAGGAAGCCAGCGGCCGAGAGGCGTCGGATGGTTCGGTTCATAAGGCTGCATCCTATTCCTCCGCCGGCCGTTCTTCGCCCCCCGCCTGGGCAATCCGGCCGTTTTTGTGGCATCCTGCTCCCGAGAAGGGAGGCTCGAGATGGGAGTCGCGAAGGCGAACGTGGCGCTGGCGGCGGGAACCGTGCGATGCGAGCAATCGCCTATGCCATCGAACGGCCCGCCTCGCAGAGCCCGAACGCCGTCTTCACGACGTCCTCCCAGCGGAAATATTTCTCCGCGAAGGCGCGGGCGGCCTCGCCGCGGGTCTTGCGGGCGGCGGGGTCTCGGAGGATCTCGAGCATGGCCGCCGCAAGCGCCGCGGGGTCGGGAAACACGGCCGTCCCGCCGCCCTCCGGCAGGATTTCGGGAAGGATCCCCGCGGCGAACCCGGCGACGGGCAGGCCTGTGGCCATCATCTCGCGCGCGGCGCGGCAGGAGCCGTCGGTCCCGGGCATGAGGAAGACCCCGGCGTCGAAGGAGCGGAGCGTTTCTTCGTAGGAGTCCGTGACGTAGCCGGGGAAGACGACGGCCTTTGAAATCCCCAGGCCCTCCGCGGGCTCGAAGGCGACCTGCTTCTCCCTGGACCCGCGCCCGAGAATCGCGAGGCGCGCGAGCGGCGCCTCCGCGCGGACGCGCTTGAAAGCCTCGAGGAGGACGTCGAACCGGCGCCGGGCCTGTATCCGCGCGACGGCGCCGAAGAGAAACTCGCCTTGCGCAATTCCCCAGTTCGCCCGGACGGATTCCGAGCGGCCCGGCCGGAACCGCTCCAGGTCCACGCCCCCGAAGGCGTGCGCGATCCGGGGGGCGAGCGCCGGAAAGGCCGCCCGGTCCGCCTCCGCGGCGCGCGCCGAGCATTCCAAAAGCCCCGCGCACCGCCGCGCGAGGAAGCGCTCGCCGGCCCTCGCGTTCATGGGATCGGCGCGATGGTTCGAGCGCACGAGGACGGGCCGATCGCGCAGCCGTCGCAAGCCCCACAGTGCGAGGAGGTGCCCGAACGAGTCGTGGACGTGGACGGCGTCCGGCCGGTCGTGCCGGACCATCGAGCGCAGGGCCTCGGAAAGCAAGAGATTCCGCCAGCAGGAGACGTTCGAGCCGAGGCGGAACGTCCGGACGTCCGTGAGGCCCAGGGCGGAGGCCCGTTCCGGCAGGTGCGCCCCGGAAACCCCCGCGGGCCGCGCCCCGCAGACGAGCGTCACCCGGGCCCCGGCGGCCGCCTCGCACGATGCAAGCTCCACGGCGGGCGCGGCGGGCCCCGTCCACCTCCAATCCGCGACGAGATGAACGATGCGCATGCCGGGCCGCTATTCCGGAATCGCAAGGTAGGCGGAGCCCCGCCCCCGCTGGACGCGGATCGCCTCGATGAGGAAGTCGCGGGCGGCGTCGCTCCGCTCGTCGCCCCGCCAGTAGGCCTTGAACCCTCGCAAGAACTCCGTCCGGCTAAAGAGGCCCAGGAACGAGGCGTAGACCTGGCCTATATTGAAGGCCCGCATCGCGCAGGACAGCGGCCCGAACTCGACCCGACCGACGTCGATGAGGAAGAATTTCCAGGACCCGTCCGCTCCCTGCTCGACCAGGAAGTTCGAGCCCTTCAGGTCGAGGTGGAAAATCCCCTCGTCGTGGAGGAACCGAAGGTAGCGGCCCATGGCCTCCAGGAAGGAGCGGCGGCCCGCGGGCGTCCCGCGCGCGCCCCGCAGCGTCCGGTGCGCGAACGCATCGGCTGCCTCCGCGGCCAAAAACTCCTCCAGGATGTACTGCCGGGGCCGGCCCGTCGAAAGCGACGCCGTGCGGACGTAGCCGATCGAGCGCGGGACGGCGACGCCGTGAAGCTCGAGCCGCCGGCTGTTCACCCAGGCGACGAGGCGCGGCGAGTAGGAAAAGAAGTAGAACAGCGAGCGGCGAAGCGATCCCGGCAGCTTCTTCTCCTTGACGAGGACCTCGCGCGGCAGGGGCGGCGCACCCGGGACGCGCGTGACGCGGGTGCGGTGGGTGTCCTTGAGGACCGCCGCCCCCTCCGCGGGCGCCGCCTCGTGGCGCCGGACCGCCTCCAAGATGGCCTCGGCGGGATACTCGCGACGGCGGAAGATCCGGAACCCCGGGCGCTTCTCGCGGACGAAGTCGCTGCCGGACCGAAGCACCCGCCCGGCGCGCTTCTCGATGTGCGCGCTGCGCGCCTCCCGCGAGAGGCGCGCGACCGTCCGGGCGAGTCGCCAGAGCAGCCGCCGCCGATCCTTGGCCGGGGCCTCGGCGATCTCGCGCGCGTAGAACTCGGAAAGCGACGCCCACCGATCGGCGGGGCTCAAGTGCCGGCGATAGACCTCGGCGGCCCAGGCGAGCATCCGCAGCACGGGCGCCGGGAACATCCCCCGCGGCCGGAACCGCAAAAAGCGCCCCGGGCCGAGGTCGAAGAGGACCAGCGAGGCCGGAGACGCGCCATCCGGCCGCGCGACGAGGATGTTGTCGGGGTGCGGGTCCATGTGGACGAAGCCGGCGTCGGCGAGCGTTTTGAGCATCCGGACGAAGCCCCGCCGCAGCGCCTCGCGCTCGGATGCGTCCGCGACCGCGAGCCGCTCCTTGAGCGAAACGGCGTTCGCGACCTCCTCCGTCAGCAGAAAGGTTTCGGCGCCGATCCCGCAGACCCCCCCGCGCTCACCCGTCGCCACCGGAACCGCCGCCCGAAGGCCAAGCGATTCGACCGAGAGCAGCCGATCCCGCTCCAGCCGGGCGAGCGTCCCGAAGATCAGCGCCTTCACCGAATCCCCGCAAAGCCCCCCCCGGAAGCGCTTGAGGTAAAGCGCCGGCCTTCCGTTCGCGCCCGGAATCCGCCAGACGGTGCGGGTCTTCTTCTCCGTCACCGCCGTCGTCCCCGGAGGCGGCCAGATCGCCCCCGAAAGATCCGGCAGTTCGCATTCGCGCCCCTCGCGAACGTCCCAGCGCACGCCGGCGCGCCGGACCCGGACCCACCCCTGCGGATTCATCGCCGGCTACGATAGCCCGGAATTCCCGGAGCGTCCCGCCGGCCGGTCAGCACCCCAGACGCCCCTCCACTACGGGGCGTCCGCGGCGACCCGGAAGCCGAGGCTCGTGTAGCGCTCGTCGGGCTTGTGCCAGCCGCGGCAGGCGGATCTGGCGAAGGAGGGGTGGAAGGCCCAGGAGCCTCCGCGGACGAGGTGGCTGTCGCCGGTCGGCGGGCCGGGGGGATCGACGGAATCGGCCGGGAGGTGGTAGGCGAAGAGGTCGGCGCACCACTCCCAGGCGTTGCCGTGCATGTCGAAGAGGCCCCAGGCGTTCGGGGGGAACGTCCCGACCGGGGAAGTGCGGGGAAAGCCGTCGAGCCAGTCCACCCCGCGCCGGAACCGCCGTTGGGAGGCGCGGGCGTTGTCCGACCAGTTCACGCGGCCCCGCCCGCCGTCCGGGTCGGCGCCCCAGGAATAGGCCGTCTTCGTCCCCGCGCGGCAGGCGTATTCCCACTCGGCCTCGGTCGGCAGCCGGTAGCGCCGGCCCTCTTTCTGCGAAAGCCACGCGCAGAAGGCGACCGCGTCGTTCCAGGAGACGGCGATGACGGGGTGGGTCCCGGCCTGCGGAAAGCCGGGCGACCGCCAGGTCGTTTTGTCGTCCACCGTAGGGAGGGCCGGGCGGTTCGTCGCCTGGGAGAACGCGCCGTAGGCGTCGACCGTCGTCTCGTGCATGGCGAGAAAAAACGACCTCGTGATCCGGACCCGGTGCGGGGCTTCGTTGCGGCTCCGGCCGCGCTCGGTCTCGAGGCTTCCCATCATGAACTCGCCGGGCGCGATCCGGACGAAGGCCATTCCGAGGGAGTTTCGGAACGAGGGCGCGGGCGGGACGTAGGCCGCGGGAGGGACGCGCGGGGCGGGGGCTTAGGCGGGAAGCACGCCGCGAGCAGGACCGCGGCGCCGATCGCGATCCGGTACCAGCCGAAGATCCGGAAGGTGTGGACCCGCACGTAGCCGAGCAGCCACTTCACGGCAGCGAACGAGACGACCGCGGCCGCGATCGCCGCCACGGCGAGCGCGCCCCAGTCCTCCGCGGGGCCGCCGGGGCGGGACTGGCGGACGGCCTCGAGGATCTTGAGGGCCCCCGCGGAGAGGATCGTCGGCACGCCCAGGAGGAACGAGAACTCGACGGACGCCGTCCGGGAGACGCCGCAGACGAGGAAGAAGATGATCACGAGCCCGGAGCGCGACGCCCCCGGAAAGACCGCGGCGAGAAGCTGCGAGAGGCCCGCGAGGAACGCGAGCATCCAGTTCACCTCGGTCGAAAGCGGCCGCCCCCGAATCCGGCGCTCGACGGCGATGAAGAGCGCGCCGCCCGCGATGAGCGCGAACGCGACCGGCGGGGCCGACTCGGGAAGCCGGTAAGGCGCCCACTCGAGGGCCAGCCCCCCCGCCCCCGTCACGGCGAACGCGAAGAGGATTTTGAGCAGAAAGCCGCGCGCCGCCGGATCCCGCCAGCCGAGGATCGCCTGCCGGCATCGCTCGGGAAAAAGCGGCAAGACCGCGAGAACCGCCCCGCACTGGATGACGATGAAGAAGAGATCGCTTTTGCGCCCGAGCCAGCGCTCGGCGAGGAGCAGATGCCCCGTGGAGGAAATCGGGAGAAACTCCGTCAGGCCCTCGATGATTCCGAAGAGGATCGCCGCGAGAAGCATACTCAACGGCGCATGTCCGGGGGCTTGCGCGGCCCGGGGACGAGGAAGGCGGCCGCCGCCTCCGCAATCTCCGCGGAGCCGCCCCGGACGATCCGGAAAGCCTTCGCAGCGCGGGCGCGGCGATAGGCGGCGGTGGCGGGAGCGAGGGCGCGCGCGGCCTCGGCGGGCAAAAGCGCGGATCCCTCGAAGGAGACGGGGCGGGAGAGCATGAGCGGACGGGGGGCGCAGAGGCCGCTGATCCCGGCAGGCCCGCCAAAGGCGGCAAGACCCGGGATCACGAGGCGCAGGTCGGGCGCCATCCCTCCCTTCAAGACGAAGTCCGAGGGCATCCGGTCCGCGGCGACGGCGCCGAGTTCGAGCCCCGCGGCGGCCGAAAGGACCGCAACGAATCCGCCGTATCCCGTGCCCGCGACGTTCACGCGCCGGCCGGCCGTGCGGGGATGGCGCGCCAGGAATCCGAGCGCCGCCTCGACGTCGGCGACATGCTGCCCCGGGAGGGGCCGACCGAGAACGAGACCGTTCCGGGCGTCGGGGCAGGCCTTCGGGTTCTGCAGGTTTTCCGTCTCCCCCGTCCCGCGAAGGTCGAGCGCGAGAACCGCGGCGCCCCGCGCGAGAATCCTTCGCGCATCCGCGCTCCATATCGCGCGGTTCTTGCCCTCGGGGTGCAGCCACAGCACCGCGGGGAGCGGCCCCCGGGAGGCGGGCGGCAGCAGCAAGAGAGAGGGCAGCAGGATCCCGGACTCGGACTCGAGAATCCACTTCTCGATCCGGACCCCGTCGCCCTCGATCGTGCCGGCGAGGGTGGAGCGGGCGCGAAGCGGCACGGGCAGGTGGAGGGCCTTGCGCAGGCGCTCCCGGACGGCGGAGGCCGGCTCCCGGACCGAGGCGGCCAGGACGGGCGCGGCGGCCCCGCGGAACAACTCCCCGAGCGTCCGCGATCCCTTCGGAAGGCGGCCCCCGGGAAAGGCATCGAGGTCCGTCGAATCCTCGGGCTCGGTCACGGTCGGGACGGCCTCGGGACGGAACGCGCCCTTCCGCCCCAGGAGCGTCCGCTCGAAGAACTCGAACATCCGGTCGCGGACGGGAGCGTCATAGGTGTGGGGGACGTAGACCTCCTCGAACTCGAATTTCGATTCCGCGCCGAGCAGTCGCCACGCGGGCTTCGAGCGCTCGAAGGCGGTCCAGGCGCCGAGGATCGGGAAGGTCTCGTCGCGCGTGCCGGACAGGACCAGGCAGGGCCGGGGGGCCACGAGCGAGAGGACGTCGGGGATATCGATATCGGGCATGAGGCCGGGGATGACCTCGCAGGCGCACCCGATCCCGCGGAAGACCAGGTCCTCGAACGTGGAAACCGACATCGCCGGGACCGCCGCGGCGATCCGGGGCTCGAGGGCCGCCGTGTACATCGACTGGTTGCCCCCGCCCGAATGGCCCGTGATCCCGATCCGAGCCGGGTCGACGAACGGAAGCCCCCGGAGGAACTCGAACGCCCGGAGGTTGTCGCGCACGAGCAGGCCCTGCAGGGAGAGCCCCATCATCGGCAGGAAGAAGCCCGAATGGTGGCCCTGGCCCGCGCGCTCGCCCATCCCGACGGCGTCCAGGCAGAGGGCCACGATCCCGCGCCGGGCGAGACCGAGGCCGCGGGCCTGGATGTCGTGCATGCACTTCCCCCGCGGCGTATGGCCGTGGACGTTTAAGACCGCGGGGGCGCGAGCGCGGAGGTTCGACGGACGGTAGAGCAGGGCGGGCAGGGGCCAGCCGGGGAACGCCTCAAGAACGACCCGTTCGACGACGACGCCGGGGCGCTCGAAGGCGATTCTTCGGATCGCCCGGGGGGCCGTCTTGGGAAGGGGCTCGACGGCGAGGGCCTCCCGGAGCCGCTCCCGGACCGATCCGCTCCGAACCAGGACCTCGGCGCCCGTCCGGGGGACAAAACGGGCGGCCAGCGCCCGCCGGGCGAGGAGCCGATGGAAGTCCGTCGTCATCCGGGCGTGAAGGGCGGAACCGGTCTCCCAGGACAGATCCAGAACCTTGAGCTGGTCGTTGGCGTGGTACGCGCTCATGCAGGGGCCGATTCTAGCCGCTATAATCCCGACCCCGGAGGCCTGATCCGGGAAATCCCTTGAACTTCCGCGGCCGCGACGTCATCTCAATCCGGGACTTCTCCCGCGCCGAGATCCTCTCGATCCTGCGCCTCGCCGCGCGGATGGAGCGCGCCGCGCCGCCGCGCCTCCTGGACGGCCGGACGCTCGCGACCCTCTTCTTCGAGCCCTCCACCCGGACAAGGCTCTCGTTCGAGTCCGCGATGCAACGCCTCGGGGGGCGGGTCGTCGGGTTCGCGGACCCCTCGTCCACGTCGGCCAAGAAGGGCGAGACCCTGGCCGACACGATCCGGATGGCCGAGCACTACGCGGACGTCATCGTCATCCGCCACCCCCTCGAGGGCTCCGCGCGCCTCGCCGCCGAGGTCGCGAGCATCCCCGTCATCAACGGGGGCGACGGGGCGAACCAGCACCCCACCCAGACCTTCGTGGACCTCTTCACGATCGCGAAGACCCACCCGGGCTTGCTCTCCGGCCGGGGCCGGCCCCTCGAGATAGGCTTCGTGGGCGATCTGAAATACGGCCGGACGGTCCACTCGCTCGTCACGGCGCTGTGCCACTTCCCCGTCCGGTTCGTCTTCCTCTCGCCCGCCTCGCTCAAGATGCCGGAGCCGTTCCTCCGGATCGTCCGGGATGCGAAAGTCCCCTTCGAGGAGGCCGAAGAGGCCGAGGCCTTCCTGCCTCGCCTCGACATCCTCTACGCGACGCGGATCCAGGCGGAACGCTTCCCCGACCCCATCGAATACGAACGCGTCCGGAACACCTACCGGCTCACTGCCGACAAGCTTTCGGACGTAAAATCCGGTTTCCGGATCCTCCATCCCCTGCCCCGCGTCAACGAGATCGCGACGGACGTCGACGCGACCCCGCACGCCTGGTACTTCCGCCAGGCCGCCAACGGGATCCCGATGCGCCAGGCGATCCTCGCCGCGGTCCTGGGGAGGCTCCGATGAAGAAGCCCGCGCGCGCCGGGACGGCCGGCCGCCCCCGCAATCAGATCGTGGTCCCGGCGATCGAGAACGGGACCGTCATCGACCACATCCCGCCCTCCGCGACGCTCAAGGTCGTCCAGATCCTCTCCCGGATCGATGACCTCGTGACGATCGGGATCAACTTCCCGTCCGCCTCCATGGGGCGCAAGGGCGTCGTGAAGATCGCCAACCAGCACCTCACCCCGCGCGAGGTGGACAAGATCGCGGTCCTCGCGCCGGCCGCGACCGTCAACATCATCCGGGGCTTCAAGGTCCGCGAGAAGATCCGCGTGAAGATCCCGGCGATCATCGAGGGGCTCGTGCGCTGCAAGAACCCGGCCTGCATTACGAACCACGAGGCCGTCCGGACGAAGTTTAAGGTCCTGCCCGGCGCGCGGGAGGTCGAGTGCCATTACTGCGAACGGCCGGAACGATTCGGGGAGCTGGAACTGCTGTAGCCGGCGATTCAGAACCTTCGGGCCGAGTCGCGGGGGCGGGGAGACCCCGCCCCTACCCCGACACCCAACGGGGCCCGATCCCTTACACTTTGGGGATGAACGTGACCCGACTTCCCGCCCTCCTGCTCATCCTCCCCCTTCTCGGCGCGGACGCCGGCGCGCCTGCGGACAAGAAGGACGCAAAGCCCGTCGCCGTCTCGCTGGCCGCAAAGAAGGCCGAGGTCGTCCTGGGCGAACCGATCGAACTCGCCGTGACGATCGAGAACAGGGGCGACGCCCCCGTCTCCGTCCCCAAGCCCATCCTCTCCTCGCGGTCCGTCACGTTCCTCGTGACGTTCGGGAAGTCCACCTTCGAGTGGAAGCGCTTCATCAAGGACGTCTACCAGGTCGAGGATCCGGCGCGCGTCCCGCTGAAGCCCGGCGAGAAGACCGAGGCGGTCTTCGCCGCGCCGTCCGTCGCGGCCGGCGACTACAAGATCCGGGCGCGCGTCGACGCCCCGAGCGGCGCCCTCGAGAGCGCCGAAATCACGGTCAAGGTGAAGCCCCGCGTCGAGGGCGAAAAAGAGAAGCGGCGCGAGGCGCGGGAGCTGGAGGCCGTCGTCGAAACGACCCACGGGGCGTTCCGCGTGCGGCTCTGGCCCGAGCGGGCCCTCGGGACCGTCTGGAACTTCGCGGAACTGGCAGGCAAGGGATTTTTCGACAACACGAAGATCCACCGGATCATCAGCGACTTCATGTTCCAGGGCGGCGACCCGGACGGCACGGGGATGGGCGGCCCCGGCTACTCGATCCCGGCCGAATTCAACGACGCCCGCCACGAGCCGGGCGTCCTCTCGATGGCCCGCACGGATCACCCCGACTCCGCGGGCTCGCAGTTCTTCGTCTGCCTGGGATCCCCGAGCTTCTTGGACGGGAAATACACGGCTTTCGGACGCGTCTCCGAAGGCACGGAGACCCTGGACCGCTTCGTGAAGATCCCCGTCGTGGCGGGCGATTCGGGGGAATCGAGCGTCCCGAAGGAGGACGTCCGGTTCAAGAGGATCCGCCTCGAGCCGAAGTTCGAGCCCGCCCCGGAGAAGTAAGCGCTGCGTGCGCCCCGGAAACGTGAGCGATCCATTGCCGCAAGCCGGTCCGGCGGCGCGTCTCTCCGTCCTGGGCGCGCGAATTGCCGCCGTGGACTACGACGGGGCGCTGGCCGAAATCGCGGCCGCCGTCCGCTCGCGCGCGAACGCCTACGTCTGCGTCGCGAACGTCCACACCGTGACCGAGGGCCTGCTCTGCCGGGGCTTTCGGGATCGGATGAACGGATCGCTCTTGTCCGTCCCTGACGGGATGCCGATCGTCTGGGCGCTTCGCTTCCTCCACCGCGCCCGCCTGCCCGACCGCGTCTACGGGCCGGAACTGACGCGAAGGCTTCTCGCGAGGGCGGCGAGCGAACGCTGGCGGGTCTACCTCTACGGATCCTCGCCCGGAACGCTCGAGGCCCTCAAGAAGAAGATCGCCGCCGACCACCCTTCCTTCGTCCTCGCCGGAGCGGAATCGCCGCCCTTCCGGACGCTTTCGGACGAGGAGGACGAAGCGGCCTGCCGGCGGATTTCGGAGGCAAAGCCCGACCTCGTATTCGTGGGCCTCGGCGCGCCCAAGCAGGAGATCTGGATGGCGGAGCACGCGGCAAAAATCCCCGGCGTCCTGCTGGGCGTCGGCGCCGCCTTCGACTTCCTCGCCGGCACGAAGCGCCAGGCCCCGGTTTGGATGCAGAAGCGCGGCCTGGAATGGCTCTTCCGGTTCGGATCCGAGCCGCTCCGGCTCTGGCGGCGCTACCTCGTGCGAAACCCCCTCTTCCTTGCCGCGATCTTTTTGCAGAAAATCGGGGTCCTGCGATGGAGGCAGCCATGAGCGAGACAGCGAACGCCCGGACGTGCTGGTGCGGCACGACCGCGCTCGAGGCCTTCGAGCCCGAGTATCTCCGCTGCCCGGCCTGCGGGACGCTCGTCTGCACCGTCCCCCTGCCCGCCGATCCTAGCGGGGGGGCCGACGGTGGCTTCTACGGGAGGGACTACTGGTCGAAGCGCCAGAACGAACTGGGAAATCCGGACGTCCGGGACCGTATCGCCGACGAGCTTCCCGAACGCTGCGCGCACTGGCTCGCAACGCTCGCGGCGGTCCGGCCGCCGCCCGCGCGGGTCCTGGAAATCGGATGCGGCCACGGCGGGTTTACCTTCCTCGCCTCGCGTGCCGGCTACGACGCGCGCGGCCTCGACCTATGCCCCTTCATCGCCGGGATCGCCCGCGAGACGTTCGGGCTCGACATCCTCTTAGGCCCCCTCGAGCGCCAGGGGCTGGCCCCAGGGTCGCTCGACGCCGTCGCGATGATGGACGTCATCGAGCACCTGCCCAATCCGGCGGGCACCATGAAGGCCGTCGCGACGCTCCTCGCCCCGGGCGGGGTCGCGATCGTCCAGACCCCGCTCATCCCGGATTGGCCGGGCGGGGCGCGCACGATCCGCCGGGGCGAAACGATCCTCGGAATGCTCCGGGCCCCGGACCACTGCTTCCTCTTCACGCGCGCCGGCCTCGACCGCGTCCTCGCGGAGGCGGGGCTGCCCTGCATTCGCCGCGAGAGGACCGTCCACCCCCAGGATCAATACGCCGTCGCCTCCGCCACCGCGGTCCCCTTCCTGCCGCCGGCCGAGGCCCGATCTCGGCTCGCGCGCACGCCCGACGGCCGGCTCGTGGAGGCCCTGCTCGTCGTCGCCGCCGAGCGCGACACGCTTGCCGCCGCCCTGGAAAAACGCGCCGGCCCGCTCGCCTGGCTCGTCGAGGAGGTGAAGCGCCAGGTCCGCAAGCGCCGCTACCGCCGCTGGCTCCGGAGGCGGGGATGAGCGCCCCGCGCCGGATCGCCTTCCCCATCACGTCCTATCCCCCGGCCGTCGGCGGCGGGCAGGCGCACGCGCACGAACTCGCCAAGGCCATCCGGGGCCGGTTCGACGTCTTCGCGGTCTCGCAGTGGGATTCGTTCCGGACGGACTGGCTGCTCGGCTCCACGGTGTTCTCGCCCTGGCGGCCGGCCGGCTACGCGCACGAGGGGATCGAGGTCCGGCGCCTCCGGCTTTCGCTCTTCAATCGGATCGCGATGGCGCCCGCGCTTCCCTTCTACTACGCGCTGCCCGCGCCGTTCTCGGCCTACCTCGCCTGCCTCTTCGAGCGCCGCCTCCGCCCGCTGCTGTCGGACGCCGATCTCGTCCACCACATCCGGATCGGCCGGGAGGCCTTCGCCCGCGCGTCGCTCTCCATCGCCCGGCGCCGGGGCGTGCCGTTCGTCCTCACCCCGCTGCACCACCCCCGCTGGTCGGGATACCGCTACCGGCCGCTGTGGCGGATCTACCGCGCGGCCGACCGCGTGATTGCGCTGACCCGGACGGAGGCGGGACTGCTCGAGGCGGGCGGCGTGGACGCATCGAAAATCCGGATCCTCGGGACGGGGCCGGTGCTCTCGCCGTCCGCCGATCCGGAAGGTTTTCGCGCGCGCCGCGGCCTCGGGAAACATCCGATCGTCCTCTTCCTCGGCCAGAAATTCCCCTACAAAGGCTGGCGGGCGCTCTCGCTTGCCGCCGGCGCCGTCTGGAAGGAATTCCCCGAGGCGGCCTTCCTCTTCATCGGCCCCCGGACGCGCGCCTCCCGCGAATGGTTCGCCGAACTCCGCGACCCCCGGATCGTCGAGCTCGACACCGTGCCGCTGCAGGAGAAAACCGACGCGCTCGCGGCCTGCGACGTCCTCGCGCTTCCTTCCTCGCAGGAATCCTTCGGGGCCGTCTTCGTCGAGGCCTGGGCGCATGGAAAACCCGTGATCGGCGGGCCGAGCCCGGCGATCTCCGAGGTCGTCGCCAATGGGGAGGACGGCCTCGTGACGGACGCGACGCCGACCGCCCTGGCCGGCGCCGTCTGCCGTCTCCTCGGCGATCCGGCGCTCGCCCGCCGGCTCGGCGAGGCGGGAAAGCGAAAGGCGGCGGGAATTTCCTGGGAGGCGCTGGGCGGGAAGATGGCGGGGATCTACGGCGAATTGCTGTAGGGG
>CAYHQZ010000059.1:0-17701 GCA_964358555.1 uncultured Planctomycetia bacterium | reverse complement strand
GGGGCGAAAAGAACAAGAATACGCCCAAGCAGCCGAAGACGCCCTCGACGCCGACCACGCCGCCCGCCCCGACGGCCGTCGGCTCCCCGCAGCCGACGCAGCCGCCGAAGACGGCAGCAAATCCCCCCGCGATCGGGACGGTCCCCGCGACCCCGAACCCCATCCCTCCGACGCCGCCCCCGGCGCCGCCGTCCGCGCCGCCCCCGCCCGCGACGCTGCCGGCCGCGAAGAATCCGCCGCCCGCGGCCCCGGCCGCCCCGCCGTCGCCCGGCCCCTCGACCGCCCCCGCGCCTTCGGACAGCTGGCGCGACATCGCCTTCGACGAGGGGCTGACGGCGTTCGACAAGAAGAAGGGGGAGTGGAAGGTCGAGAACGGCGTCGCCGTCGCCGCGAACGCGGCGGCCGAGAACGCCCCCTTCAGCCTCACGTCTCGGGAGAAGTTCGGCGACGTCGAGATGTCGCTCCAGGTGGACCTCGCCGGCGGCGGCCAGGCGAACCTCCGCCTCCATTACCAGCCGAAGGGCACCCCGGCCTCCTCGCACGTCGTCAAGGTGAGGCCCACGAAGGGAAAGACCGTGACGGTCGTCCTGCGCGGAAGCGGGCCGAGCGTCGCCGCCACGATCGACGGCGCCCCCGCCACGAACGTCGCCGCGGAGGGCAGCCCGCCGGCCGAGGGATTCATTCAGATCTACGTGACGGTGAAGAACGGCGCCGCGAAGTTCTCGAACCTTCGCGTCCGTCCCGCGACCGCGGGCTCCCTCGCCCTTCCGCCGGCGTCCGCGCCGCCCGCGCCGCCGCCCGCCGCGACCACGCCTCCCGCGAAGACGGAGCCCGTGCCGGCGACCAAGGCGAAAACGCCCAAGGCGAAGGCAGCCCCCCCGGCCGATCCCCCGAAGGTCGAGCCGACTCCGCCCTCCGAGGGCAACTCCCTGACTCCGCCGGGGCCCGCGACGAAGGAAAAACAGGCCCCCGCGTCCCCGGTCGACGACGGCTGGAAGGATTAGGAACCCCGTCGCGGCTCGTTCAAGAAACGGCTGTTCCTAGGGGCTTACAGATACGTCCACAGCGCCAAAAACGCCGCCCCCGCGCCCGCCAGCGTCGCGAGCTCGCCGGCCGCCGAAACCGGGGCCGATCGGACCCACGTCGCGAGGGCCGGAAGATCGAGCGTTCCCGAGACGCAATCCGCGAGCCTTCCAGCGGCGCGTTCGGCGGGCTCCAGCGCCCGCTCGAGGCCGAGATCCGCCCGGGGCGCAAAGCGCAGGACCGGGATGGGCTCCATCACGATGGTCATCATGGATCGCCTCCCTTTATCCTCTCGCCACGCGGCGGATCACGCCGACGACCTTGCCGCCCAGCGAGAAGCGGGGGTCGGATTTCGAGACGCGGATGGGCTCCATTGCCGGGTTTTCGGGTTGGAGCCGGTAGGCGTCGCGCTCGACGAAGAAGCGCTTGACGGTCGCCTCGCCGTCCACATAGGCGACGGCGATGTCGCCGTTCGAGACCTTGCCGTCCTTGCGCACGACGACGTAGTCGCCGTCCAGGATCGCCGCGTCCACCATGCTGTTTCCGGCGACCTTCACGGCGAACACGTCGCGGCTGCCGTAGAGGGCGCCGAGGTCGAGCGTCTCGTCCGCCGTCTCCACCGCATCGATGGGGGAGCCGGCGGCGATCCGGCCGAGCAGGGGGATGGTGTTGCCTGCCGCCCGTTCGGGCTTCGGCGGGGCGAAGCGGGCGATGTTCCGGGCGCCCGCCGGCGCTGCCTTCCGGGCAGGCTCGAGAATCCGGATCCCCCGGGCCCTCCGATCGTCCCGGTGGATGAATCCCTTGCGTTCGATGGCCGCGAGGTGGTCGACCGCCGATCGCGTGGACGCGAACCCGAACGCCTTGCAGATTTCCCGCACGGAGGGCGGGAATCCGTTCTTCGCCTGATCCTTGACGACGAAGTCGAGGATCCGCTTCTGGGCCTTTGTCAGTCCTATCGCCATGTGAGTCCTCCTTGGATGGACGAAAGATACCACACTCCGGTTTGGCCGTCAAGATGTTTTCTATACATCCGTGCGGCGGAATGTCTCACCCCTTCGGCGAAGGCGTGTGGGGCAGGTGGCCGCGGCGGTAGGCGGCCGCGACGAGGCCCAGCGTCAAGAACGTGACGACCAGGGAGGAGCCGCCGTAGGAGGCCAGCGGCAGCGTGATACCCGTCACCGGGGCGAGCCGGAGCGTCATCGCGACGTTGATGAGGACCTGCAGGCCGATGGGCAGGGAGAGCCCCACGATCGAAAGCCTCGCGAACGGCTCGGGGGTGAGGATCGCCAGCAGCAGCATGACGGCCAGCAGCGCGAAGTAGAGCGCGAGGAGCAGGACGGAGCCGGCGAATCCGCCCTCCTCGCCGACGACGGAGAAGATGAAGTCGGTGTGCCGCTCGGGGACATACTGGAGGAGGTTCATCGTGCCCGACCGCCAGCCCTGTCCCGTCGTTCCCCCGGCCCCGATCGCGAGGACCGACATCTGGGCCTGGTAGCCGGCCCCGGCCGGGTCGCGCCCCGGGTCGAGGAACGAGACCAGCCGCTCCTTCTGGTAGGGGCGGACGACCCCGGACTCCCAGGCCGCGACCGCGAAGACGCAGGCGAAAATCGCGACAAGGATGAAGTGGCGGATCCGCGCCCCCGCCACGAAGAGGATGACCGAGGGGAGCGGCAGCAGCAGAAGTGTCGTCCCGAGGTCGGGCTGGGCGAGGACGAGGGCGGCGGGCAACGCCGCGAGAAGGGCCGGCCACCACCACCGCGACAGGCGGTCCACCCTTCCTAAGTCGGAGACGACCCGCGCCAGCGCCAGCGCCAGCGCGATCTTCGCGAGCTCCGAGGGCTGCAGGTTGAACCCGAACGGCAGCGGGATCCACCGCGCCACGTCGCGCGTGCGGTGCCCGATCGCGAAGACCGCGACGAGCAGGACGAGGCTCGCGCCGTAGAAGAAGTAGGACAGGTCGTAGAGCGTCCCCGGCCGGACCCGGGAAATCAGGAAGAAGGCGGCGAGCCCGATGGCGGCGAAGAGGGCCTGGCGCTTGAAGTAGGGCCGCTCGGCGGTCGAGAGGATCGGATCGCCGAGGCCGGGAGCCGCCGCCTCGGGCCCGCCCGCGGGCGGCAGCACCGTCGCCGAGGCCGACGCGACGAACGCGAGGCCCATCCCCAGGATCGCGGCCGCGATCGCGGCGAACAGCCAGGGGAAGGGGCGCATCCGGCCCCTATTCCTCCGAGGCGGGCCCTCGCCGGAGGCGCTTGCGCTCGCTCCGGATGCGCTTGTACTGGCTCCGGACGTGCACCGATCCCGCGGTCGGGCGCGTCGGCCGGCGCTTTGGGGGCACCACCTCGCGCTCGCGGAGTTTCGCGATCAGGCGCCGGAAGGCGATCTTCCGGTTCGATACCTGGGAGCGGCGTTCCTTCGCCGTCACGACGATCCCCGTCGGGAGGTGCTTGATCCGGACGGCCGTCTCGACCTTGTTGCGATGCTGGCCGCCGGGGCCGGACACGCGATAGGTCTGGACCTCGATTTCCTTCAATATCTGGGCAGGCCGGAGCATGCTCACCTCCGTGGTTGTCGGGACGTGCGCATCATAGCGCGAGCGCGTCCGGGGAGCGGTAGATCCGGGGAACCCGGGCGGGGATCAGGGTCGTGACCTCGTGGGGGGTCATCGAGAGATCCTGGGAGAGTTCGAAGACCGTGATCTCCTCGCGTCCCTGGCGGCCGAGGATCACGACCTCGTCGCCTGCGCGCGCCCCCGGGACGTCCGTGAGATCGACGATCGACTGGTCCATGCAGATCCGCCCGGCGATCGGGCAGCGCCGCCCGCCGGCGAGGACGTAGCCGCGGTTCGAGAGGCGGCGCGGGAAGCCGTCCGCGTAGCCCGCGGGGATGACGCCCACGACGCTGTTTCGCAGGGTCCGGAAGGTGGCGCCGTAGGAGAGGTGCGTGCCCTTGGGGACCCGCTTCACGAGGGCGAGCCGGGCCTTGAGAGAGAGCGCCGGCCGCAGCGAAAGCCCCGCCGGAATCGGGGTGCGCCCGGGCCTAAGGCCGTAGAGCAGCAGCCCCGGCCGGACCGCGTTGAAGTGGGCCTCGGGATAGAAGAGCACGCCGCCGGAGTTCGTGGTGTGGACGATCGAGGGGGAGAGCCCCGCCGAGCGCGCCTCTTTGAGCGCGCGGCGGAACCGCACGATCTGCTTGCGGGTGAACGGCAGGGCCGGCCGCTCCGCGCAGGAGAAGTGGGAGCAGATCCCCTCGACCACGAGCCCGGGCGTCGCCGCCAGGGCAAGGGCCGCGTCCGGGAACTCGCGCCAGGAGAAGCCGAGCCGGCCCATCCCCGTGTCGACCTTGACATGGACGGCGACGGGGCGCCCCCGCGATTCCGCCTCGCACGCGATCTCCGCCGCGTGCTCGAAACTCGAGATGATCGGCGTGATCCGCGCCCGGATCAGGTGCGCGAATCCGTGGACCGGCGGCGGGCCGATGAGCAGGATCGGGCATTCGATGCCGTTCTCCCGGAGGGCCAGGCCCTCCTCGAACCGTCCGACGGCCAGGGCCATGCAGCCCTCCTCGCAGGCCGTCCGGGCGGCGGCGAGCAGGCCGTGCCCGTAGGCGTCGGTCTTCACGACCGCGAGGATCGCGACCTTCGGCCCGACGAAGGCCTTCACCGCGCGGATGTTCGCGCGGATGGCCGAGACGTCCACCTCCACCCACGAACCGGACAGGACCCGCGCCGCTGCGGGCGTCGAGTGCGCGGGGCGGGCGGTCTCCGCGGCGGGGGAGAGCGCACGTGGCGCATCCCCTGCGGCCGGTCCGGGGGCGTCTTCTCGATCGGAAGCGGGTGCGACGGATACTTCCGGGAAGACGCTGACAGGGCTCATCGCAGTGGGGACGAAACAGGCGCCGCTGGAGGCCCGGCGGCCGGTTTAAGGTAGGGCGGGCCACGACGCCGTTACCAGGGCACGCCGGGCATCCAGAAGCGCCCTTTCGGAACGCCTCCGACACCGGAATCCTGGCGTGCGCGTGTGGAAACTCGTTGCGGCCGGCGTGAAAAGTTCGTGAAAAAACGGGGAAGGCGGCGGCGCAGGGATTCGGGGGTTCCTGCCGGAGCCGTTTCGGGGCCTTTTTTTCGATGTTTTCGCCGGGGAGGAATTACGATGGAATGGAGGCGCGCGATCCGCCTGGGCGAGGAGGCCGAAGTGGAAGCAGGGATGAATGTTCGACGGGAAGCCCTGGGAAGCCGCGGGCAGGCCGAGGCGCTGGCCGCGCGCGCCGGCCGGGTGGTCCCGGCCTACGGGAAATTCCTGCGCTCGCGCGCTTTCTCTGGAATTCCGTTCAACCGGCTTCCCTTGACGGACAAGGCGAATTATCTGCTCGGGAACGGCTTCGCCGACCTGTTGTCCGACGATGTTCACCGGGCCTTCGCGCTTTTCCGCTCCTCGGGCTCTTCCGGGCGCGCCTTTTACTGGCCCCAGCTCAAGGACGGGCAGGCTGCGGCCCTGGCGCAATTGCGGGAAGTTCTGGAGGGCGTTTTTTCCATCCGCGAGAAGAAGACCTTGGCCGTGGTGGGGCTGGCCCTGGGGAGCTGGATCGGCGGCGATCAATTCTCCTGGGGCCTCAAGACGTTGGCGGTGGGGGCGCCCTACCCCTTTACGGTGTTCTCCCCGGGAAACAATCACGACGAGATTCTGGACATCATCGCCAAGTCCGATCGCTTTGTGGACCAGATACTTCTTTTCGCATGCCCATCCGCCATCGGTCATCTCCTGCTGCGATCGGAACAGGCGGGACGCCCATTGCCGCTTGCCAAACTTCGCTACGTGGTGCTGGGGGAACCCTTTCCCGAAAGCCTGCGCACCGCCTTGGCGGCGCGCGCGGGAATGGAAGACCCCCTCCGCCTCATGCTCTCGATCTATGGCAGCGCCGACACCGGGATCCTGGGGCTGGAATCCCCGGCCTCGGTGGCCTTGCGCCGGCTCTTCGCGGGCCGTCCCCGTTTGGCTGCGTCCTTCGGGCTGGGCGCCGCCATTCCGCATTTTTTCCATTGCGCCGCCCCGGACGCCTACCTGGAATCCGTGCAGGGGGAATTGTGCGTGACCCGGTGGCAGGGCATCCCCCTGATCCGCTACAACCTGCATGACGCCGTGGATCTTTGGGATTGGAAAGAAACGCGCGCGGCCGTGCTGGCCTCTTCCGCGGCCGAATCCTGCGACGATCCCTGCCTGCGTGCCATCGCCGCGGCCGGCGACGCCCAGCCCGATCTTTTGGCCGTGGCCGGGCGCTCCGACGCCTGCCTCATCCTGTGCGGCACGAACCTGAGCGAGGCCATGCTGGACGAGGCGGTGCGCTGTCCGGAGCTGGAGCCCAGCCTTACGGGTGTCTATCGGGCCGGCATCCTGCTGGAAGGGGAGCGGCAATTCCTCCGATTCGACCTGGAATTCAGGCAGGGCGTTTCCCCCGCCGGCGAAACCCTGGAAAACGTGTACCGGGGATTGATTCTGGCCTTGGGGCGGGTGCAGCCCGAATTCCGGGACGATTGGGAAAAGGTCTATCGCATATGGGACGCGGATCCGGAAAAGCGCATCCTCCGCCTGAACGCCGTTCCCTGGCCCGGCCTTTCCCGGGCGATCGAAGCGCAGGCCAAGATGAGGAGCTTGTCGAAATGACGAGGATCGTTTCCCTGCTGACGGGGACATCCGCCCTGGTCGCGGGTTTTTTTTGGGGATTGGCGGAGGGGACCTTTTTTTTCGTGGTGCCGGACGTTCTCATCACGGCCGCGGCCCTGTTCTCCTTCAAGGCCTCGCTCAAACAAATCGGCGCGGTGCTGCTGGGCTCCCTGCTGGCGGGCTCCTTGTTCTTCGCCTGGGGGTTCAAGGATCCGGAAGGCGCCAGGCGGGCCGTGGGGCGAGTCCCGTTCGTGACTCCCGCCATGCTCGAAAAGGTGGAGAAGGATTTCGACGCATACGGGGTATGGGCCATGTGCAGGGGTCCTATGTCCGGAATCCCTTACAAAGCCTACGCGGTCCAGGCGGGCCCCCGTTTTTCCTGGCCGGCCTTCCTGCTCTCGAGCGTGCCGGCCCGGTTGGAACGGTTTCTCATCGTTTGGGCGCTGTTCACGGCGCTGTGCGCTCCGCTTCGGTCCAAGGTGCTGGCCCGGCCGGGATGGGCGCTGTCCCTGCACGCCGCCTACTGGATCGTCGTATACGCTTTTTATTGGGGGGTCGGATGATGGAGGGGGAATGGCCCAGGGATCTGCGGTCTTGATGGCCGCCGCTCGCTTCCATTTTCCGGGGCTTTAGACATGCGCGCCCTGAAATTGCGGGAGATGTTTTCCTTGGCAGGGCGGCTGATCCTGGACGCACGTTCGCTATCGCGCGCGCCCTACCTTCCTCCGGAACAAATGCGGGATTGGCAATTCCGCCGCCTGCGCGCCTTGGTCGACCACGCCTACGGGAACATACCCTTTTACCGGCGGCTTTATGATTCCGTCGGATTCAAGCCTAGCGACCTGCGAGGCTGGGATGAATTCCGCCGGCTTCCGGTGGTGACCAAGGACATGGTGATTGAGAATTATCCCCATGCCATGCTCCGACAGGGAGCCGTCCCCGAAGACTACGTCGTCTCCCGCAGCAGCGGATCCTCTGGAAAGGTCCTGGACATCGCCTACAACCGGGAAGCCCTGACCACCTACATCCTGGCCGCCCTCCGGATGTACGGCATGGCCTTTCCCTACAGGCCCTGGCATTCCCAGGCCTACATCTATACCTCTCCCTATCCCCTGAATTCCCTGTTCGGCCTGTACCGATCGCGCTTTTTCTCCACCCTCGCGCCCATCGGGGAGGTGGCCAAAGCGCTCAAATCCATGCGGCCGGACCTGCTGGTCTGCTATCCCTCCCATCTCAAGCAATTGGCCGCCCGACTGGGAGAGGATGCGCCCAGGCTTCGCCTCCGGGCCGTGTCCACCAATTCCGAGATGTCCACCCAGGCCGAACGGGATCATCTGTCAGGGCGTTTCCGCTGTCCGGTGCAGGACGAATATTCCTCCGAGGAACTGACGCGCATCGCGGCCCAATGCTCGCGCCAGGCCTATCACGTTTTCGAGGACATCAACTACATGGAAGTCCTGGACGAGAAACAGAAGCCCACGTCGGAATCGGGAATTCTCGCGGGCACCAATCTGCACAACTTCGCCATGCCCATGATCCGCTACTGTCAGAACGACCTGGGGCGGCTGGAAGCCTCCGCATGCAGTTGCGGAAGACGCTTCCGCCTGTTGACCGGATTGGAGGGGAGGCGCAACGACAGTTTTCTTCTGCCTTCGGGAAAGGAACTCACCTCGGGGTTCTTGCTGGACGCCACCTATGAATTCCTCCTGGCCTTCCGGGAGGCGGTGGCGGACTTCTGCCTGATCCAGGAGACGGCGACTGAAATCGTCCTCCAGATCGTTCCCGGTCCGGGATGGTCGCCCGGAATCAGCGCCGCCATCGCGGGCAGGTTCCGCGAATTCCTCGAAGAAGGCGTCGGGTTCGAGATCCTGGAAGTGGAAATATGCGAAAAGACCAAAACCGGAAAACGCAATCCCATCATCAACCGCATGCGGAGAAGCGGGCCGCCCGCCAAACCCTGACAGGCGCCGGACGGGGTTTGGCGGAAAGAAGTCGCGCGCGCCGGCTTCTAAAAAGCCTTGCAGATCGCGGAGGCCGCGACAAAATCAGGGGCGCATGAGTCCGGGATCCCGTCGACCTTCCGCCGCGTGCCTCGTTCCGCATGGCCCCGAGGCCGAATGATGCGGCTCTATCTGGTGAATCCGTCCAATCCGCTGGTCAGCATGGTCCATATCAAGGAGAGCCGCTGGAACCGCTACCGCGTGTGGAAGCCGCTCGGCCTGATGGTGCTTGCCGGCATGACGCCGCCGGAGTGGGAGGTCGTCATCGTGGACGAGAACCGCGGCGCGCCGGACTATTCCGCCATGCCCCGGCCGGACCTGGTGGGCATCACCGCTTTCACCTCGCAGGCCAACCGGGCCTATGAAGTGGCCGCGCACTTCCGAGGCCAGGGCGTGCCGGTCGTCATGGGCGGCATCCACGCCACCATGTGCCTAGACGAGGTTTCCGAGCGCGTCGACGCGGTGGTCACGGGCGAGGCCGAGGGGGTATGGGCCCAGGTGTTGGAGGACGCGAAAGCCGGGCGGCTTAAGCGCCGCTACGACGGAGGGCTTGCGGAAATCAAGGGCGTCCCGCCCGCCCGCCACGACCTGCTCGCCGAGGGCTACGCTTTCGGGGCCATCCAGACCACCCGCGGCTGCCCGCTCAACTGCAGCTTCTGCAGCGTGACCGCGTTCAACGGGACCCACTACCGGCAGCGGGCCGTTGCCGACGTGGTCGAGGAGTTCAAGTCCATTCGCGAGAAATACGTCCTGGTGGTGGACGACAACCTGATCGGCACCCGGTCGGATCATGTCGCGCGCGCCAAGGATCTCTTCCGCGCGCTCGCCGATGCCCGGATTCGCAAGGAGTGGGTGGCCCAGGCCACCATCAACTTCGCCGACGACGAGGAGCTCCTGACGCTGGCCGCCAAGGCCGGGTGCCGGGGCGTCTTCATCGGCTTCGAATCGCCCACGGCGGAAGGGCTGCAGGAGATCGGGAAAAAGTTCAACATGCTCAAGGGCCGGGATTTCCGCGCCTCGGTGAAGCGCATCCAGCGGCACAACATCATGGTGGTGGGCTCCTTCATCATCGGATTGGACGTGGATGTTCCGGGCACCGGCCGGCGCATCGCCGAGGCGGCGAATCTTTACGGCGTGGACAACCTGAACCTGCTCTTCCTCACGCCCCTGCCCGGCACGCGCCTGTGGGATCAGATGAAGGCGGACGGCCGCCTGGCGCTCCACTCGTTTCCCGATGACTGGAAGTACTACACGCTGACCTTCCCGGTGGCCCGGTACAAGAACTTGTCGCTCGACGACATCCTTCGGGAGATGATCGAGTGCAACCGGATCTTCTACTCCCTGCCGCGGATCCTGCGCCGGGTGGCGAGCAGCGTCTGGCACCGCCGAGCGCCGCTCATCAGCCTGGTGGGCAACTTGAGCTACCGGCGAAATTGCAACCTCGACGCCCTCGGCTACGAGGACTTCCGGCGCCGGCATCCCGACCGCGCGACCGGTTGAATGCCCCCCGGAAACCGCTACGTTGCCGCCATGACCATCCGAGAATTCCAGAAGAGGATCGAGGGGCAGTATCTCGAGCGCGACGTCGCGCGGGGGGTCCAGGGGACGTTCGTCTGGTTTGTGGAGGAAGTGGGCGAGCTCGCCCGCGCGATCCAGCGCAAGACCGGCAAGAAGAACCTCCGCGAGGAATTCGCCGACGTCCTCGCGTGGCTCTCGACGCTCGCAAGCCTCACGGGGGTGGACCTGGAAGCCGCCGCCGCGGCGAAATATGGCAAGGGCTGCCCGGCGTGCAGGAAGTCGCCGTGCAGGTGCGCGCCGAAGGGGCGGCGTTCCGCTTGGGGGAAGCGTCTAACGTCTAAGGTCTAAGGTCTAAGGTCCAAAGTCCAGGTCCTTCCTAGTGCGGCGACTCTTTTCCTCTCACGTTCCGTTGACCTTAGACCTTAGACTTTAGACCTTAGACCTTAGACCTTTTCATTTTTCGGCGAGTGAGATTAGAACCCCGCCGTCCGTCCGCTGGCGTATCCCTCGATGCTCCCGGCCCCGCCCCGCGCGGGCCATTCGAGCAGGAGCGCCCCGTCGAAGCCCGTCGTCCAGAGCGGGACCCGGGCGCGCGCGAGGGCGGTGCGGACGGCGTTCGAGACGAGCCGCTCGGGGTTCGACGCCGCGGCCAGGCGAGGTCTCGCGGCTTCGAGAAGCGTATCGGGCGCGGCCAGTCCCCGTCCGCCGCGCGGCAGGATCAGGACGTCGCAGGCGAGGTCGCGCGCCGGAATCCCCGCCAGCCGGCCGTCGCGCGCCTCTCCCCCGAAAAGGATCGTCTTGCCCGCGCACGTCGCGGAAACGACGAGCGGCGCATCCGGGCCCGGCGCGCCCCTGGGCGCGGGGGAGAGGATCCGCAGCCGCGCGCCGGGGATGCGCACGACCTCGTCTCCCGCGGAGGCCTCCAGGACGGGAATCCCGAGGCGGTCGAGGCGGATAAGCAGCGCCGCGCCGGCGGGCTCGAGGGCGAGTCGCGACGAGACGAGGCAGGATCTTACGGGGATCCGTCCCGCGAGTCCCTCGATGGCGTTCGCGCGATTGGGGGGGGCGCTGGAAAGAACCAGGAGGTCTACGCGCCGGACCCCGCGATCGAAGAGCGCCGGCGCGATCGCGAAGGAAGAAGCATCGTCCATGGAGACGGACCCCGCGTCGAACAGGATCGAAGCGCCCCGCCCCGTCTCGAGCAGCGCGCAGTGTCCTTCCCCTGCGTCGAGGACCAGGAGCCGGGCCGCCGACGGGCCAGAGAGCGGCGAAACCCCGCAGAGGGCGGCGCAGGCGAGCAGCGTCCCGAGGACCGCCGGCCGAAGCGTTCGGCCGCGCCAGATCCGCCACGCGATTGCCGCCGCCCCCGCGAGCCCGAGGATCCAGGCCGCGGGCCCCGGCCCCGGGACGAACACGGCCGCAAACGGCACCTTTGCCCCGGCGCGGACGAGCCACTCGAAGGCCTCCGCCAGGAACGCGAGCAGCGGCGCCAGCAGCCCCGGCCCCGGCAGCCCGCAGAGGTCCAGCGCGAGAAAGCAGAACCCCGCGCCCATCATGACCCCCACGATCGGCAGCGCCAGGAGGTTCATCGGGATCGTGGCCGGAGAGATCATGTGGAAGTGCCACAGCAGGATCGGCGCCGTCGTGATCGAGCAGGCCGCCGAGGCCCCCGCGGAGAGCAGGAGGGCGCGCAGGCCGCCCCGGGCGAGCCGCCGGAAAATGGGGTCCGACGGATCCGCTGCCGGCAGGCGCTTGTTGAGGGCGGCCTGGATCGGGGGCACCCCCCACAGGAGCGCCGCGACCGCGACGAACGACAGTTGCATGCCGGGCTCGAAGAGGCTCGACGGGTCCAGGACGAGGACCGTGAGGAGGGCCAGGGCGAGCGCGTTCGCGGGGTCGCGCCGCCGGCCTAAAAACGTCGAGAGCCCCAGCGCCGCGGCCATCGCGAATGATCGCAGGACGGAGGGCTGATCGCCTACAACGAGCGTGTAGAGGAGCAGGAGCGCGACGACTCCCGCCAGCGTCGCGCGCCGGTTCAGGGGAGCGATCCGGAACGCGATCGCGAGGAAGGCGGCGAGCATCGCGAGATGCGTTCCCGAGATCGCGAGCAGATGGAGCGTTCCCGTCCGCGCGAGGTCGTTCCGCAGCGTCGGATCGAAGGCCGCGCGCTCCCCGAGCAGGAGATTCTCGACGAGCGCTCCGGGCCGTCCCGGGATCCGTCGCCGGATCCCGTCGAGCATTCGCGCCCGGAGGCGCGCGACGGGGGCGCTCCGTCCGCCCGGGAGCGTCCGGGCGAGGGAGCCCTCGGGGACCGACAAGAGGGCGGCGATTCTTTCGTCGATCATGCGCTGCCGGAAGTCGAAGCCCCCCGGGTTGGACGCCTTCCGCGGCGCCGAAAGAAACCCCACGGCCTCGAATCGTCCCCCCGGGCCGGGCAGCGCCGCGGGCGAGACCACCGTGACGCGCGCCCGGAAATCGGCCGCCTCCCAATCGTCGTCTCCGCGCCGCCGATCGATGGCCGCGAGAAACCGCGCCCGATCGCAGGCATCCCTCGAGGGGGCGAGTGTTGCGGGCGTCTCCAGGGCGATCCCCGAGAGCCGCGCGAGGACAGGCGAAGGCGGCGCGCGGCGGATGGATTCCGCGGGACCGGTGCGCGCGCTTGCGAGCGTCCAGGCGGCGCCCGCGGCGGCGAATACGGCCGCGAGGGCCGCCCGCGCAAGCGCGGGGCGGGCCGGAAAGAGCGAACCGAGGGCCGCGATCGCGGCGAAGAGCGTGAGGGCCGCAAGATTCGGCTCGCCGGATCGCGCGAAGGCCACGCCGACCGCGAAGCCGAGGGAGGGGAAAGCGAGAGGGGGAGGGCCTCCGCTACAACTCTTTTCTTCAAACATGGTTGCGTCTTTTCCTTGTCAGGCTCCGGAGACCCGGAGAGGGTCGGCGGGACGTTGACCATTATAGCGGAAATGGACGTTTTAGACGATGAACTTTCCATCTCTCGGTGCCCGGGGCCTTTCTGCCCCGCTGGGAAATTCCTCGTCTTCGAGGCTTCCCCCTCGCAAAGGGGCCATTTCCCCCTTGCATTCCCAAGGAAAATCCATACCTTGCACCGCGATTCGTGCCGGAGCATGGCGCTCACGGGCGGAATCGGTTTTATCCAAAAGGAGGATTCGATGGCCAAGAGGAAGGTGAATCCGGCGTTCCTGAAGAAGTTCAAGACTTCGGCGATCTTGGCGGCCGTTATCGGCCCCGCTCCGGTTTCGCGGGCCCAGGCAACCAAGAAGATTTGGGACTACTTCAAGGCTAACAAGCTGAACTCGGGTCGCGAGATCAAGGCTGACGACAAGCTGAAGCCGCTCTTCGGCAAGCCCAAGATCACGATGTTCGAGGTCGGCAAGATCCTCAATAAGAACCTTTCCGAGTAGTCAGCCCGGAACGGCCCGGCCCTTCGGGACCGGGCCGTTTCCCTGTACGAATTGCGCGCGTCCGGAAGTTCCCCGGCATGTGTAGACTGGAGGAAACGGAGGCATCCAATGGGCGATCGAACGGCGACGGGATCCGGCTGGACGCGGAGGGACTTTTTGCGGACGGCCGCGGCGGCTGCGATCCCGATCGTCGCGGGGTGCGCCCCGCGCCAGGTTTTCGCCGAGGCCGCCGGGACGCCCGCCGCCCCGCTTCCAAAACCCCTCGTCGTGGACGCCGTGGACGCTTCCTGGCTCGGCGCCGACGGCGCCCCGGTCCCGTCGGTCGTGGAGAAGATCCTCGAAAAGGGCCTGGCGCGCGTCACGGGGAAGTCGAGCGTGGACGACGCGATCCGCGAACTGCTCTCGCCCACCGAGACGGTCCTGATCAAGTTCAACCAGATATCGAAGAACTACCACCGCTGCAACGCCGTCCTCCTCGACGCTCTCGCGAAGCTCCTCCAGGGGGCGGGCCACCCCAAGGAGAAGATCCTTGTCGTCGAGGCGGAGGGGGCGACGTGGAAGAATCCCGTCGCGCTCGACTACCCGGGCGCCGAAGGCTTCACGAAGTTCGAGGAGGCCGTCGAATGGGAGACCGGCCGGACGCGCCTCACGCGCCTGGTCACCAAGCAGGTCGATGCCATCATCAACGTGGGCGATCTCAAGGATCACAACGTCTTCGGATATTCGGGCGCGATGAAAAACCTCTCCCACGCCCTCACCCTCATGCAGGGCCCGCACCACTTCCACCCGGAGTCGAAACCCGCGCCGCAAGGCTTCCCCTGCGAGGCCTGCAAGGACCCCGATGCCGGGAAGGAGATCCGGAACGGGAATCCCGAGAAGGACTACCCGACCTTCATTCCGGGGATCTTCCGTTCCAAGCACTTGGCCGGGAAGGCGCGCCTCCACATCGTCAACGCCCTTTTCGCGGTCCTCGACGGCGGCCCCACGCCGCGAAACGCGGCCGACCAGTTCCGCCACGACGGGCTCTTGTTGTCCCGGAACGCCGTCGCCCTCGACCTTGTGGGCCTGGACATCGTCCAGGCCGCGCGCAAGGCCAAGGGAAAGCCCAGCCTCTTCCGCCGGCGCTTCAAGCCCACCTATGTTTCGGAGGCCGGCAAGGCGGGGCTCGGGCCCGCTGAACTCGCGCTCGTCGAGAAGGTCACGGCGTAGGGGGGGGTTGTCGGGACTTGCGAAACCGCTACAGTGTCGCCTCGGTGATTCGGTTCGGAGTCAGAAGTTTTCTTGGGGCTTTCCTTCCTTGAAAGGTGGATGGAGAACGTGAAGATCTACGTCGGCAACCTCGCGCGCGAAGCGACCGAGGATGAAGTCAAGGCTGCGTTCGAGGCGTTCGGCAAGGTCGCGAGCGTCGGCGTCATTCGGGATCGCTTCACCGGCGAGTCCCGCGGATTCGGGTTCGTGGAGATGGAGTCCAAGGAGGAAGCCCTCGCCGCGATGACCGGCTTGAACGCCAAGGAGTTCAAGGGGCGCGCGTTGACCGTCAACGAAGCCCGTCCCAAGACCGACCGGCCCTTCGGGGGCGGCGGATTCGGCGGTGGCGGCGGCGGCTACGGTGGTGGCGGCGGTGGCGGTGGCTATGGTGGCGGGGGTGGTGGCGGCGGTGGCGGTGGCCGGCGTGGCGGCGGCGGCGGCCGAGGGCGGGATGACCGCCGCGGCGGCGGCGGCAGCAGCGGCGGCAGCCGGCGCGATCGCTGGTAACCACGAGACAGAACCGGGCCTGCCGACGGGGCGCTGCAAAGCGCCCCGTTGCATGCCGGCCTGATTCGTTAATCCTTTCGCTCCGATGGAAGAGGTCACGACTTCCTACCGACGGATCCCCGGCGGCGTTCTCGCGCCCCGGGGTTTCGTCGCCGCGGGAGCACACGCAGGCTTGAAGCGAAATCCCCGCTTCCGGGATATCGGCCTCTTGTGCGCGGTCCGGTGGGCGTCCGCGGCGGCCGTCTTCACGACGAATCGCGTCCGCGCGGCCCCGGTGATAGTCTCGGAGCGCAGACTCCGAAACCTCAAGCGCGTGCGGGGCATTGTCGTGAACAGCGGCAACGCAAACGCCTGCACGGGCGCCCAGGGCATGCGGGACGCCTTCCGGATGGCGGCCGAGGCGGAGGTCGCCTGCGGCGCGCCCCGGGGATCGTTCCTGGTTGCCAGCACCGGCGTCATCGGCCGGCGGATGCCCATCGGAAAGACCGTGGCCGGCATCCGGACCGCGGCGGGGCATTTAAAGACGGGCCTCGCGGCGGCCTCGGCCTTCTCGCGGGCCATCCTTACGACCGACATCCGGCCGAAGACCTTCTCCGTCGAGGGTCCGGGCGGCGCCTTTCGGATCGGCGGCTGCACCAAGGGCGCGGGCATGATCGCGCCGCGGATGGCGACGATGCTCGCCTTCCTCACGACGGACGCCGCGATCCCTCCCTCCGATTTGCGCCCGATGCTCAAAGACGTCGCCGACGAGACCTTCAACCGCATCACGGTCGACGGCCACACGAGCACGAACGACTCCCTCTTCCTCCTCGCGAGCGGCGTCGCGGGGCCTCTCAAGCGCGGGATGGGCGCCGCGTTCCGGCAGGCCTTGCGCGTCGTCTGCCAGCGCCTAGCCGACGCGATCGTGGCCGACGGAGAGGGGGCGACGAAGATCTTCCGGATCCGGATCGACGGGGCGAAAACCGTCGAGGAGGCCGAGAAGGTCGGACGCGCCATCGCGGAGTCGCCGCTCGTGAAAACGGCGGTCCACGGGGGCGATCCGAACTGGGGCCGCATCGTGTCGGCCGCCGGGATGTGCGGCGTGCCCATCGAGCCCGACCGAATCACGCTGCGGATCGGCGGGATTCCCGCCTACCGGCGCGGCGTTCCGGTCTCCGATCGCCTGGGTTCGCTCGCCCGGGTCATGCGCCGCGAGATCGTCGAGGCATCGCTCGACCTGGAGCGCGGCGGCCGATCGGCGACGATCACCACCTGCGATCTCTCCGACGAATACATCCGGATCAACGCCGACTACACGACCTAGCCGCCTACGGCGTGGCAGGGTCGGCGGGAGCGGCCGGGGCGGGCGGGCCGTTCTCGGCCGCGATGCTGGGGCCGGTCGCGTCGCGCGCGGAGGATCCGCCGGCGGACTGATGGCGGAAGGGCGTGCCGCGGCCCCGCCAGACGTCCTTCGTCCAAAACGACCAGGGATTCAGGGCGGCGAAGTCGACGACGAATCCCACGGCCATGCACAACGGGATCGCGGGGATGACGTAGAAGGCCTGGGTGAGCGTGGGGTTCTTCACGTAGAGGTCGTTCGCGAAATCGTCCACGGTCCGGAAGGCGTAGAACGGGCCGGCGCAGCCGGAGAGGAGGAAGACGACGGAGAGGGTCGCGAAGAACAGCCCGATGCGGTGCATGGGGACTCCTTTGTGGGGGGATAGGAAGCCATCAGCTATCAGTTATCAGTTATCAGCTTTCAGCTTTCAGCTTTCAGCTACGGAACGGACCGAATGTACCAGATGGGAACGCGGACGCAAGGCTCCGGGTTGCGCATGGCCGCCGTCCGCGTCGTTCCGGTCCGTTGCTGATAGCTGACAGCTGATGGCTGACAGCTACCTAGGCCGCCACGGCCGGCGGGATCGCGGGGGTCCGAGGACCTCGAGGGCGATGATGGCCGATCGGAGGTTTCCGCCTGCGATCGCGAGGGCGGCCGGGGAGAGGGCGGCGGCGGCAGCGCTGGGGGGGGCCGCGCGGCCCGGGACGGCGGGCGGGGAGGCGACCGCGGCGGCGACGCCCGGTGCGTCCGAGATTTGCCGGCGGATGGCCGCATCCACCGACGAGACGGCCTGGATCGTGCCTTTTCCGAGGCTTTCGGCGGCGTTCGCGATGGTCGCGGCGACCGGCAACATCTACTCCGGCCTGTGGTATCCCATCGTGATCGCCGGCATGACCCTAGTGGTCGGCCTGTTCCTGATGCCGGAGACCAAGGATCGCGACATCTACGCGGACGACTGACACGCTGTCTGCAAACAGATCTGCAGGCAAAAAAGACCGGCGGCCCCACAAG
>CAYHQZ010000058.1:0-17718 GCA_964358555.1 uncultured Planctomycetia bacterium | reverse complement strand
GGGGTGCCTCCACGCGCGGGGTTGGGGGTGCGAGTATCTTCGGATGCGTGACCAGGCGCAAAAAACCGCTCAAGACCTGGGGCGACATTCCGTAGGGGGCATCCGAATTCACGACCCCCTCGAGCCAGTTCCGGTAGCGCAGGTGCCCCCGGCTCTCGCGCCGGTGGGCGTAGACCAGGACGTTGACGTCAACGAGGAGCATGGTCCTGTTCCATCAGGTCCAAAAGGGCGGCGTTGTTGTCGAGATCGACGCCGGGCCGGACGCCGTTCCCCTTGAACGTGGGGAGCTGGGTGCGGGCGGGCTTTCCGGCGGGCTTGCGCCGCGCGAGGACTTCCCGGAGCGTGTCGGAGACGAGAGCCGTGAAGGTTCGTCCCGTCCGGGCGGCGTACGCCTTCGCCTCGGACAGGAGGTGATCGTCGAGAAGGACCGTAGTTCTCATGCATATATACATATCAACTATGCATATATATGTCAATTGGCAGGAGAGGGGACGGCGCGCGGCCTGTAACGACCGCGCCTTGACGCCCGCGAGAGGCGCGCGCAGAGTCGCGCGGCCCGGGAACCGGGCAGGAGGATTCGCATGCTCGTCGCCGCCACGGGGCTGTCGGGATTCCTGGGGACCGTCGTCGCGCGGAGGCTTTCTCGGGAGCCGGACCTCCGGATCCGGGCCCTCGTCCGGCCGGGGGGACGCATCGCGGTCCTGCGGGCGGCGGCGCCCGCGGCGGAGATCGTCGAGGGGGGGCTCGCGGATCCGGCCGCGCTCTCCCGGCTTGTCGAGGGCGCGGACGCCGTCGTCCACGCGGCCTACGACAGCGTCGGCCCCCAATCCTCCCGCGAATTTCGGGAGGGGGGTTCGGACGTCCGGCGGGCTCTCATCGAGCAGAACGTCCTCGGGACGGCGGAACTGCTCGCGGCCGCGCGCCGCTCGAAGGTCCGGCAGTTCGTCCACGTCTCTTCGTTCTCCGTCTACGGCCGTCAGCCGCACGAGGCCCTGCTGGTCGAGGACCTCGCGCCCGTCCCGAACAATCCCTACAGCGCGCTGAAGGCCGCCATCGAGGACCTCGTGACGGCGTTCGCGCCGTCGTATCCGGACGGGGCGTCGCTCCTGCGCCCGAGCCTCGTGCTGGGGGTGGACGCGAATCCCGCGGAGTCCCCCTACGGAGAGATGGCCGGGCGCATCCTTCGCGGCGAGCCCGTCGAGGCCGCGGGCGGAACGTCCACGGTCCTCGCGGAGACGGTCGCGGAGGCGATTCTCCTCGCGCTGCGGAATCCCGCGGCGGCCCGCGGTTTCGTGAACCTCGCGGATCGCTACACGGACGTCGCGGAAGCGGCCGAAATCCTCAAGAAACTCGCGGGCTCCGCCTCGGACCTCCAGGTGAAAAGCCGCCGGGGCTCGCCCGCCACACCCGCTCCCTGCGATCGCGCCCGCGCCCTGGGCGTCCCGTTCCGCGGCCAAGACGGCCTGCAAGACTACCTTGCCCGCCTCCTCGCCGCGCTGCGGGGAGGCTGACGGGCACTTCCTGGGGTCGGTGCGCGGTCGGGGAAAGGGGGCGCGCCGCTTGCGCCCGGTCTCCGCGCGGTCCACGGCCGGTAGACGAATTCATGGCGTTGGATCCGTGCTCCGACAGGGCGCCGGCGTCGCGCCCCCTTTCCCCTCCCTCGTTTCGCGTTGGAATGCGCCTGCGCCGGATCCGGTGGTGGACACCGTGCCCTCCGCGAGCGTACGATAAAGTTTTCCCAGGGGGAAGGCGGAACGCACTCGATGACCCGACGCTTCGGCTCCTGGATCCTGCTGGAACGCCTCGGCAGCGGCGGGATGGGGGAGGTGTTCAAGGCCCGCTCGGCCGAGTCGGGCCGCATCATCGCGCTGAAATTGCTGCGTGCGGATCTGTCCAAGGACCCGGAATTCGTCGAGCGGTTCCAGCGGGAGGCCCGCGCGGGCAGCCTCCTGCGGCATCCCCGGATCGTCGAGGGGATCGACGTCGGCGAGGCCGGAGGGCGGTTTTACTTCGCGATGGAGTTCGTCGAGGGCGAGACGCTCGCTGCGATCATCAAGCGCGACGGTCGCATCGAGCCCGCCCGGGCGCTCGCCATCGCCGCCCAGATGGCCGAAGCCCTCGACGCCGCCGAGCGCAGCGGGATCCTGCACCGGGACGTGAAGCCCGCGAACATTCTCGTCTCGGCCGCGGGGGACGCGAAACTCGCGGACCTGGGGCTCGCGAAGCACGCCGTCGAGAGGGATCCGGAGACGGCCGGCGGGGATCGCGGCCTTTCGAGGCTCGACCTCGATCCCGGCGAGACGCTGACCCGGATGGGGTCCGTCGTCGGGACGCCCTACTACATGTCGCCGGAGCAGGCGCTTGGGGAGGACGACCTCGACATCCGCAGCGACATCTACGCCCTCGGCGCGACCCTTGCCCACGCCCTGACGGGACAATCCTTCTTCCACGGCTCGGACATGCTCCACGTCATCGCGCAGGTCTCGGCGGGGAAATTCCCGAAATTCTCCGAGCAGGCTCACGACTTGCCGGCGAACATCGTGGCCCTCGTCGGAAAGATGACCGCGCCCGACCGGCGGTTCCGCCCGCCGACCGCGGCGGCGCTTCTCGAGGACATTCGCCGGGTTCAGCGGGGGGAGGACCCCAGCCCCGCGGACGATCCGGACGCCGAGCCCCTGTCCGCGATCATGGAATCGCCTCCGCGCAGGCAAACCCTGCCCCGCCTTGTTCCCCGCGCCCGGTCGAGCGCGGGGCACTCGGCGGTCCGCCGGCCGGCTCCGAGCCGCCGGGGCCCGCTGATGGTGGCGGCCGTCGTCCTCGCCGCCGCCGGGGCGATTCTCCTGGCTACGCGGACGCCGCCGCCGAAGCCGACCGACCCCGTCGTTCAGCCGCTCCAGCCCGCCGCGGGCGCGGACGGGAAGGACAAGGGACGCAAGGAGGCGGGCGAGAAAGAGAAGGCGAAGGAAAAGGGGGAGGAAACGGAAGAGGATGAAGAGACGGAGCCCGCGGTCGTGGACGTAGCGAAAAAGGATCCTGGCGAATCCGACGAGGAGACAAGGAAGAAGGCGGCGGAGGCGGATGCGAAGCGGAAGGCGAAAGCGGCGGAGGACGAGAAGAAAGCCCTGGCCGCGGAGGACGAAAAGCGGAAGGCGCTGGCGGCCGCGGAGGAGGATCGGAAGAAGAAGGCGCGGACGGAAGCGGAAGAGGAGAAGAAGCGCAAGGAGAAGGCGGCGGCGGAAGCAGCGGAGGCCAAGAAGAAGGAGGCCGAAATCGCGAAGAAGAAAGCGGCCGACGAGGCGTTCGAGAAGGATTTCAAGCCCCTGATCGACGCGATCGGGAAGGGGGATCTCGTGAGCGCGGACCGGAATCTCCGATTTCTGGAGAAGCAGTTCGCCGCGGACGAACCGCGCCTCAAGCGCCTCCGGGAACTGCGGGACCGCCTCGTTGCGGCCATCGTCGAGAACCTCCGGAAGAATTCCGCCAATGACGCGTTGTGGAACACCTGGGTCCCGATCCTCGCGGATCGCTACGCCGACACCGAGGCCTATCGAGGAATCAAGGCCGAGTTCGAGGCCCGGAAGCTCGCTTCCGCGAAGCCTATGATTTTTACGATTCAGGACGGGACCGGCGCGATCGAGGCGGAGGACGCCCTTGCCGGCTCGCCCAAGGTTGGGGCCTCCTGGCGGCTGGACAGTAGCCGGCCCGGCTCCCAGGGGGCGGGCTGCCTCGTCCCGAAGCCGGGCGCCGGCCCGCCGGAGAGCCTGCGGTTCGCGTGCCGGCTGGACCGCCCGGGCCTCTATACGATCTGGACCCGAAGTTCCACGGGCGGGGGATGGAAATGGGCGGCCGAGATGAAGCTGAATATTCCTGTCGCCCCCTCCATGGTGACGATCGGCCTTGGCCCGAAGAACCGCCGCGTCCTCGTCGATCGGATCGCCCTCTCGACGGATCCGAAGTTCCGTCCCGAGGGCGCCGGCCCGCCGGCGAGCCCCAAGTCGGAGATGACGGGAGGGACCGTGGGCCCGGCTCGGCCGGGCTACGGGCCATGACGGTTCCCTGACGAGCGCGGGGTAGAATTCATCCGTGGCGCTCCTTCGTCTGCTTTCGTCGGCCCGCGCCCGTTGGCGGCGTTCGGAGGCCGCGTCGGAGGCCCTCGGAGGCCTCGCGCTGGCGCTTCCCGTCGCCGCCGCGGCGTGCGCGCTGGATCAGGCGGTCCACCTGCCGGGCGTTGTACGGCTCGCCGTCGCCCTGGGGCTCGCCTTCGTCCTGGGGGCGGCGGCGTTCCGGACGGCTCGCACGCTTCTGCGGCGTTTGAGCGATGCGGCCGTCGCGGTGCATGTCGAGCGCGCCGCCGGGATCCGCGACAACCTCCTCGTGAATGCCGTGCTCCTTGCGCCCGCCCCGGGCGGATCTTCGGAGGAAGCATTCCGCGCCGAGGTCGCCCGACAGGCGGACGCCCTCGCGGTCCGGATCGGATCCGATCGGCGGGCGTGCGATCGCGTTTCCGGGCGGCTGTTCGCATCGGCCGCCGCGGGCGTCCTGCTGGCGGGACTCTTCGCGGCGCTCCTGCCGGAGGAGGCCTGGAACTCTCTGTGCCGCCTGGCGAGCCCCTTCGGCGGCCGGCCGCCGCTGTCGGATCTTCGGTTCCGGCTGACACCTGCGCATGCCCGGATTCTGGCAGGCGACGATCTTGCCGTGCGGGCCGAAGTCCGATCGGTCCGCAACGAGCCGCCTGCCAGCGCCTGCGCGGTCTTCGAGTCGGCCTCCGGCGTCCGGCGGATTCCCCTGTTGGCGGCGTCCGTGCAGGGCGCGCCCGATCGGCAGACTTTCGCGGGCGTCCTGCCGGCCGTCCCCGCGAGCGGCCGCTGGTTCGTCGAGGCGGGCGCGTCGCGCTCGCCCGAGGCCGTCGTCGAGGCCGTTTTAGCGCCGGAGCCTCGGCGCGTGGAGTGGCGGATCCGGCGGCCCGCCTACACGGGCGGCGGGGAGGAGAAGCCGCCGCCGGATTCGAAGGCGCTCCGCGTCCTGCCGGGCTCGTCCGTCTCGCTCTCGTTCGAATCCGAGCCGGCCGCTTCCAAGGCAACGCTTTCCGCCGGGGTGGCGGCCATCCCGATGAAGGCATCCCGCGGCCGGTTCGAGGCGGTGTTCGAGGCCTCGGCGCCCGCCTCGCTGCGCCTCGACCTCTCGCCGGCGGCCGATCCGTCACTGCGCCGGTCGGGTGCTCTGCGCGCGGAGCTCGGGATCCTCTCCGACCGGCTCTGCGAGGTCGCCTTCGAGGGGATGCCCGCCGCGCAGATTCTGCCGCCCGGCGCGGTCCTTCCGGTGCGGATCGCCGCGTCCGACGACTGGGGGCTGGCCTCGATCCGGCTGACGGCCCAGGAGGGGGAGCCCGGCTCGCTTTCGTCCGCCGGCCGCCCGCGGGTCGTGAAGGCCTGGGACTACCGCCTCCCGGGGCCGGCGTCCGCCCGCGAGGTGTTCCCCCTCGCGCTCGACCCCGCGTCGTTCGCGCCCGGACGGGCCTACACGCTCACGGCCGTCGCCGCCGACTTTTTGCCCGGCGGGCGGCGCGAAACCGCGTCCTCGCCCATCGTCGTGCGGATCGCGAGCCCCGAGAGTGTCACGCTCGCGAAGGACAGTTCGCTCGGGACGTTCCTCGAGGAATTGAAGCGCCTGCTTGAGATGCAGCGCGAGGCCCATGCCGCCTTGGGAAGCCTGCGGGAATTCCTCGACGAGCACTGGGCCGCGGGCCGGATCGGCCGGCGCGTCTCCGACATCGAGTCGCGCCAGCGCGAGATCCGCGAGCGCTCGATCGCCCTCGCCGGCCGGATGCGCCGCACGGAAGGGGCGGCCGAGCCCGCCGCCCGGCTGTCGGTCCTCGCGACCGGCCCCATGGCCCGGGTGCAATCCCCGCTGGAGGCGGCGCGCAAGTCCACGGACAAGTCCTTCGCAGGCGCGTCGCTCGCGGCCGGGCGCGTCGTCCAGAAGGAAATCCTCGACGGCCTGGCCGCGCTCCTGGGGTCGCTCGCCGCCGCCGACGCGCGGATCGCGGAAGCCGAGCGCAAGCGGAAGAGCGAGGACTTCCCGCGAACCCCCGAATCCGTCGGTCGCGACCTCGCGGACCGGCTGAAGGCCTTCCTCGAGGATCAGCGCCGGATCATCGAGACCACGCAGGCGCTCGACGCGAAGAAGCCGGATGACCTTACCGACAAGGACGAGAAGCTGCTTTCGGACGCGGCAGCGAAGGAGGCCGAGTGGGCGAAGTGGTTTCAGGACGCGAAGGAGGACCTCTCGCGCCTGCCGCCGCAGGACTTCTCGGACTCGAGCCTCGCGAAGGAATGGAACGAGGCCTTCATGGAAATCCAGAAGGCGTCCGACGCGCTCTCGGCCCACAAGACCGAGATTGCCGTCCCGCGCGAGCAGGCCGGATTGGAGCTCGCGAAGAAGCTGGAGACGAACCTGGAGAAGTGGCTTCCCGACACGCCGGACACCCAGAAGTGGACGATGGAGGAGCCGGCGAACCAGGCCGAGGTGCCGCTCGCCGATCTGCCCGAGGAGCTCGAGGACATCGTGGGGGAGCTCTTGGACGATCAGGACAAGATGGAGGACGACGTCCAGGACGCGTCGTCTGCGTGGATGGATTCGCTCGACAAGGGCGCCGGGTGGGACGCGATGGACGGGCCGATTTCCAACATGTCCGCGAAGGGCGTGACCGGAAACCGCCTCCCGAACGATCAGGAGGTGGGCGGCCGCTCCGGCGAGGGCCGGACCGGCAAGAGCAGCGGGCAGTTCGTCGAGGAGGAGGCCGCGGGCAAGGGCGGGAAGGAGACGCCGACGCGGCTCACGGAGGATCCCTTCGAATCGGGCAGCGTGAAGAGCAGCGCGAACGAGACGGCCGGCGGCGCCACCGGCGGCGGGAAGCTGGCGGGGACGGCCGGCGAGGGCCTGCGCGGGGCGCCGAAGCCCCCGGTCCCTCCCGAGTTCGACAAGCTCGCCGCGAAGCAGGCCGAGATCCGCCAGAAGGCCGAGCGGATGAGCCGGACGCTCAACGCCTACCGCCTGCCGTCGGGCGACATGGACGTCGCGGCGCGCCGAATGGCGGAGACCGAGCAGGCGCTGAAGTCGGGCCGCGTGGGGTCGGTCCGTCAGTCCGTTCACGACGCGGTCGAGAGCCTCCGCGCCTCCAAGGCGTCGCTCTCGGCGTCCGCCGACTGGGCGAAGGAGAAGGGCGCGGTCCTTTCGCCCGAAGTCCGCCGCGAAATCCTCACGGGCCTGCGCGACGAGCCCCCGGCCGCCTACAAGGACCTCGTGTCTGCCTACTTCCGGGCGCTGGCGGAGAAGGGGGACGGGAAGTGAATCCGACATTCCTCTCCCTTCTGCTTCTCGCTTCCTGCGCGGCCGCCCCGGCCGAGGGAAAAAAAGCCGAGGCGGGGAATGAACCCGCGAAGGCGGCGGCGCCCGAGCCTGCGAAATCGCTGGCAAAGGAGCCCGCCAATCCCGCTGCGCAGGACGGCGCCAAGACCCCCGCCGCCCCGGACAAGGCAGCGAATCCGGATGCCAAAAAGCCCGCCGAGCCGCCGAAACCCGTCGAGCCTCCGAAGCCCGGCGAGAACCTCCTGAAGAACGGCTCGTTCGAGGAGAAGTCCGGCAACGATCTCGCGCCGGGGCCCGCCGGCTGGGACCCGCCGAACGATCTGACGACGTTCTGGGAGAAGGACGACGACCCCGCGCACGGATTCGTCATCCGGGTGGACACCGGCGTCCTCGAATCGGAGGCGAAGGCGCGCGAGAAGGAGATGGACGCGGCAGCGTCGGAAAAGCGCAAGCCCGCGCCCGCGCGGCCGAAGACGGAGCCGGGGCCTAGGGACAAATACGGCGTGATCGGTGCCTCCTACGGCGTTTCGCTCTACGGAGAGGCGATCCCGGTGAAGCCGGGGAAGGCGTACCGCCTGACCGTGGACGTGAAGGGAAAGAGCGGCAAGGACTTCGCCCCGAAGGTCTGGGTTCGGGGGCTCTCCGACCTCGGCGGCCGCGAGCGCCGCCTCTACGACTTCCCGCTCACCTGCCGGATCGGAGGCGAGGGCTGGCGGACGTTCTCCGGGGCCTTCCATCCCACGAAAAACACCCCCAAGGTCCAGCGGATGCGCGTGATGCTCTACGCCTACTGGCCCGCCGGGGAGTATGGCTTCGACAACGTCCGGATCGTCGAGATCACTGCCGAGGAATACGAGAAGGCGCGGCAAACGGAGCGGGCCGAGATCAAATAGAATCCCGCGATGCCGTTGCGCCGGAAGCTCGCCTGGATTGCGATTCTTTCGTTCGCGTCCGGCCTTCCCAATGGCCTGGTGAACCAGACCATCAACAACTATTTCTCCCGGATGCAGGTTTCCCTGCCCGAGATTGGCCTCATTTCCATCCTCGGGGCGGCCTGGTCCTACAAGGTGTTCTGGGCGCCCGTCGTGGATCGGGTGGGGACGATCAAGGGATGGCTTGCGGCCTGCCTCCTCCTGCTCGCCGTTTCGGTGGCGGCGATCCCGTTGTTTCCAGGCAAGGAACTCGCCGTGGGGCTGCCCATGGGCCTGCTGTTCCTCATCGCGTTCGTGGCGTTCCTGTCCGCGACGCAGGACGTCGCGATTGACGGCTATACCATCGGACTCCTCGATAAAGGCGAGGAAGGGCCCGCGAACTCCATCCGGGTCGCGGCGTATCGCGTCGCCCTCATCGTTGCGGGCGGGGCCCTCGTGACCCTCGCGGGCGGCGGCCTCCTGCTCGGATTCCGCGTCCCCGCCGTCGGCTGGTCCGGCGCCTTTTTCGCCGGCGCCGGCCTCCTCGCCGCGTGCGCGATCGTCGTGCCGTTCCTGCCGCGCCCGGATCGGGCGCCTTCCCCGCCCGGGCAATGGATGAAATCCCTCCTGCCCTGGGTGAAGACGCCGAAGGGCCTCGTCCTCCTTGCCTTCGTCTTCCTCTACAAGATCGGCGACTATGCGATGGCGCCGATGGTGACGCCGTTCTGGGTGCAATCCGGGATGTCGGATGCCCAGATCGGCCTTTTCAAGACGACGCTCGGGATGGTGGCGACGGTCCTGGGAGCCGTCGCCGGGGGATGGCTCATCGCCCGGAAGGGGATTCACTGGGGCCTGTGGGTCCTGGGGTTGTTCCAGGCGTTCTCGAACCTGGGGTATTTCGTCGTGGCGCGGCTCGACCTGGGCTGGCACGCCAGCGGCGGCGCCTGGATCTATGGCGCGGGCTTTTTGGAGAGCGCGAGCGCCGGCCTCGGCGTAGCGGCGTTCCTTTCGTTCCTCATGAACCTCTGCGACAAGGAGCATGCCGTCACCCAGTACGCCCTGCTCACCGCCGTCATGGCGCAGGGCGGCGTCATCGCGGGCGGCCTGTCCGGCTACGTGGCGGAGCGGCTCTCGTTCGAGGCCTTCTTCTATGCTACGTTCGTCATCGCCCTTCCGGCCTTCCTGCTCATCCCCCGCGTGAAGGGCTGGATCCGCGAGGGAAAGCCGGCCGGCGCTGCCCCATGAGCCGATAGACTCCTTCCATGCGAGCTTCGAGTTTGGCCGGCCTCTGCCGCGATCTCATGTCGGTTCCCACGGCGCCGTTTCGGGAGCACGGCGTCCGGTCGTTCGTCATCTCCCGCCTTTCGGCCGTTCCGGGGCTGCGGCTGTCGATGGACGAGTTCGGGAACGTGCGCGCGCGGCTGCATCGCGGGAGGCCGGCCCGGCGCTTCGTCTTCTCGGCGCACATGGACCATCCGGGGTTCGTGGCCGTTTCGGCCTCGCGCGCGGGCCGCGCGCTCGCCGAGTTCCGCGGGGGATGGCCCGCGAAGTCGCTCGTCGGCGCCCGCGCGGTCTTCCACGGTTCGAAGGGTCCCGTTCCGATCCGGGTCCTGTCCGGGCGACGGATGGGGAAGGGAAGGCCGAGCCGGTTCGTCTGCCGCCTTTCCGGGCGCGGCGCCGTCCGTCCCGGCGACATCGGGACGTGGGCCTTTTCCGCCGTCTCGATCCGGGGCTCGCGCGTGTTCGCCCGCGCCTGCGACGATCTCGGCGGCGTCGCCTGCCTGCTTGCGCTCCTGCCTTCCCTCGCGGCGGAGCGCCGAGCGATCGACGTCACGGCCCTGTTCACCCGCGCGGAGGAGGTGGGATTCCTTGGCGCGCTTGCGGCCGCGGCGTCCGGCGGGATTCCGAAGAGCGCCATCGCGATTTCCCTCGAAACCTCCAGCGAAAAGTCCGGCGCCCGGATGGGGGCGGGTCCGGTCGTTCGGGTGGGGGACCGCGCGTCCGTCTTCGATCCCGAGGTCACGCGCTATCTCGTCTCCGTCGGGTCCAAGGCGCTCGGTCCCGCGAAGAAGGGCGGCGTTCCCCGGTTCCAGCGCCGCCTCATCGACACCGGGGCCTGCGAGGGCACGGCCTTCCAGGCCCTCGGCCTGCGCACAGGCGCCCTCTCCATCCCGTTGGGCAACTACCACAACCAGGGCCCGAACGGCCGGATTTCGCCCGAGATCGTGGACCTCGGCGATCTCGAGGGCATGGTCACGCTCTGCCGCGTGGCGGTTCTCCGGGCCGAGCGCTACGATCGCATCGCGAAACGCATCCCAAAAAAGCTCCGCGCCCGCGCGCGCGCGGCGATGCGCGAGCTCCGGAGGACCATGCGCTTGCCATCTTTGTCGTCCGAATGATCGCGGCAGCGGTTCGGGATGAGAGTCGAGGGAGATTGACGAAAAGTATCTTTGAAGGTACGATTGAAAGTGCTATGAGAGATGCGATTGAAAGCACGGCTTCTCGCCCTCGGTTTAGCGAGGACGTCCGTCCCGTGACGGACCTCAAGATTCACACTTCCGACGTCCTCGAGCATGCCCGGCATGCCCGTCGTCCGGTCCTCCTTACGAGGCGAGGCCGCGGGGTGGCCGTGCTCCTGGGCGTGGAGGAGTACGAGATCCTCGTCGATCGACTCGCCTTCATGGAGGCGATCGAGGAGGGCGCCAGGTCCTTGGATCGGGGCGAAGTCCATCCCCACCGTGAGGCCGTGAAGATCCTGAAATCGTTCGGCCGTCGAGATGCGTAGGGTCCATTCGCTCCAGTGGGTCCGGACGGCCCTCCGGGACCTCGGCGAGATCCGCGAGTACGTCTCCCGCGACAATCCCGCCGCCGCCGCCGACCTGGCGGAACGGATTCAGCGGAGGGTGGAGAGCCTGATGCTCCATCCGCTGGCCGGAAGAATCGTGCTGGAGTTCCCTTCCCGAGGATACCGGGAGGTCATCGTCTATCCGTACCGAATCGTCTACGTGGTCCGGAGCCTTTCCGTCAGCATCGTTCGCGTCTGGCACGGCCGGCGGGATTTGAAACGGGAGGATCTGCCGGAGGAGAAGTGAGTCGTCTTTCGCGGGCTACAATGTGCTTTCGATGCCCCTTTCCCTCCCCGGCCCGCGCTCGAAGGAGGCCTACCGGAAGGCCCTCGCCCTCTTTCCCGGCGGGGTGAACAGCCCGGTGCGGGCGTTCAAGGGAGTGGGGGGGGAGCCGTTCTTCGTCGCGCGGGGCGAGGGATGCCGGGTCTTCGACGTGGACGGCAACGCCTTCATCGACTACGTCGGCTCCTGGGGGCCGCTGCTCCTGGGGCATGCCGACGGGCGCGTGGTCCGGGCCGTCGAGGCCGCGGCGCGCAAGGGGCTGACGTTCGGGGCGCCGACGGAGGCCGAGACGGCGCTCGGCGAGGCGATCCGGCGGGTGATGCCGTCGATGGAGCGGATGCGGTTCGTCTCCAGCGGGACCGAGGCCGCGATGGCCGCGATCCGCCTCGCCCGGGGGGCCACGAAGCGCGACCTCGTCCTCAAGTTCGAGGGCTGCTACCACGGCCACTCCGACGCTCTCCTCGTCAAGGCGGGCTCGGGCCTCGCCACGTTCGGCGCGCCCTCGAGCGCCGGCGTCCCCGCCGACTTCGCGCGCTGGACCGCCGTTCTTCCCTACAACGATCTTGCCGCCTGCGAGGCGCTCTTCGCGGGGCGGGGACGCGAGATCGCTTGCGTCATCCTCGAACCCGTCGCCGCGAACATGGGGGTGGTCCTGCCCGCGGAGGGGTTCCTCCAGGGGCTTCGGCGCCTGTGCAACGCCGCGGGCGCGCTCCTCGTCTTCGACGAGGTCATCACGGGATTCCGCGCAGGCCCGGGCGGCGCACAGGGGCTCCTCGGCGTCCGGCCCGATCTCTCGATTCTCGGGAAAATCGTTGGCGGCGGGATGCCCATCGGCGCCTACGGCGGCCGCGCGGATCTCATGGCCCTCGTCTCCCCCGAGGGGCCGGTCTACCAGGCGGGGACGCTCTCGGGCAATCCGCTTTCGGTCGCGGCGGGGCTCGCGACGCTCGAGATTCTGGAGGCGACCAAGCCCTGGGACGATCTCGAGCGCAAGGGGGCGCGGCTGGAGGCGGCGCTCGCGGACGGCGCGCGCGCGGCGGGTGTCCCCCTCGCGATCGCGCGGTCGGGATCGCTGCTCGGCTTTTTCTTTTCCGCAAAGCCCCCGCGGAATTTCACCGAGGTGTTGGCGTCCGACGCCGCCCGATACTCGAAGTTCTTCCATGCCTGCCTCGATCGTGGCGTTTACTTCGCGCCGTCGGCGTTCGAGGCGGCGTTCATTTCGACGGCGCACGGCGAGGTAGTGCTCGAACGGACGGCGAAGGCCGTCGGGGAGGCATTCCGTGAGATCTGATTCCCGATTCCGGGTCCTGCTCGGCGCGGCGGTTCTCGCGGCGGGGCTTTCCGCCTCGGGCTGCGGCTATTTGAAGGACCGCCGGGACGATTTCTGCGAGATCTGGCGCGGCGACGCGGGCGTCGGCTTCGGCATCCTTGCCTCCGCCCAGGCGGGCGACCTCGCGCATGCCGGCATCGGGCTCGGGTTTTCCCGCCGCCACGGCTGGCGGGGGGAGAAGGGCACGCCGTCCTCCTGGCAGGAAAGCGAGGCGCACATCCCCCTTTCCATCGCGTCGCTGGCGGGCGAGCCCCCGGGCCCGGCGGCCCACCTCGTCGAGATCCGCGAGGACGCCGCGGAGGGCGCCCCGGAGGCGATTCCGTTCGCGGAGCGCTGCTTCCTGATCCTGCCGATCGTCACCCGCGAGTTCATCGGGGCCGACCCCGGCACGCCCTGGCTCCACGCCCTCGACGTGAGCGTCAACGCCCAGTTGATCGTCCCGGCGTTCCGGATCGGGTTCAGCCCGGGCGAAACGATCGATTTTCTCCTCGGATTCTCGACGCTCGATCTCGACGGCTCCGCCGGCCGGCGGCGCGATCAACGGATCCTTTGCCAGGTCGAGCCGCCGCCGCCCGTGAAGCCCGGGAAACCGGGCGAGTGGGAGGGGGAGAAGGAAAAAAAGAAGGACGGTGAGGACTGGCGCAGCAAGAAGAAGGGGGCGACGTTCCCCCGCTGATGTCCCTTCCGGGAGACGCCGGTTTTTCGAAATAGGACTCGATCCCGACGGCATTCCGTGGATTGTTCGCATCCAGCCGTTTTCGCAATCCATTGCGTGGGAATGAGTTGTGCTTAACGGTCCGGCCGGGCTCCAGGATTGGCACGCTGGATGCCCTCTATCTGTCGAACCCAAAGGAGGGGACAACATGACGCGCAAAATCCTGGCGATGGTTGCGGTGATGACGGTGGCGGCCGCGGCGGTCCCGAGCGTCGCGCGGGCCGATCACAAGGATTCGAGGTTCAGCATCAACGTGGGGTTTGGAACCGAGGACGGGTACGTGCGGATCGGATACCAGAAGGGCGGCCCGGTCTGTGCCCCCTCTCCGGCGCCCGACATGGTGAGGCCGTATCCGGCGCCCCGCCCTCGGTTCTGGACCCCCGCGCACTATGAGACGCGCACCATCACCCGCGAGGTGCCGGGCTACTGGAATACTGCCTGGGTTCCGCCGGTCTACGGCACGTCCTACGATCCGTTCGGCCGGCCCTACGCGGTCGTCCTCCAGGAAGGCCGATGGGTCCAGACCTGGGTTCCGTCGCGGATGGTGTGCGAGCAGGTCCAGGTCCTCGTGTCCGGACAGTGGGGAATGCGCCGATAACGCAAGCCTTTCCGACGCAGCAAGCCCGGGGCCGCGGCCCGCAAGGTCGCGGCCTCGCGGCGTTTCCAGGCTGGGGCTATTCGAGCCCCGCGCCCTCGTCGAGGCCGAACATGAGGTTGAAGTTCTGGACGGCCTGGCCCGAGGCGCCCTTTGCGAGGTTGTCGATGGCCGAGAACACGAGGGCCCGCCCGTGTTGGACGCGCACGGCAATGTCGCAGAAGTTCGTGTGCGCGACGGCCTTCGTGGAGGGCAGGGCGTCGCCCGCCAGGATCCGGACGAACTTCGCGCCCTTGTAGAAATCGCGGTAGAGGGCCTCGAGCGACTCCCGGGTCGCGCTCTTCGTCAGGCGCGCGTAGCAGCTTGCCAGGATTCCCCGGTCCATGGGGACGAGGTGCGGCGTGAAAATAACGCTCGCCGGCCGCTTCGCCTGGAGGGAGAGGATCTGCTCGATTTCCGGGAGGTGCTGATGGGCGCCTGCCACCTTGTAGGGGGCGAGGCTCTCGTTGCACTCCGGGAAGTGGGTGGGGGCCGTCGGCTCGCGGCCGGCGCCCGAGACGCCGGACTTTGCGTCGATGACGACGTCCGAGGGATCGGCCAGGTCGTGCGCGAACAGAGGCGCCAGCGCCAGGACCGAGGCTGTCGGGTAGCAGCCCGGATTTGCCAGAAGGTCCGCCTTCCGGATCGCCCCGGCCGCGTCGAGCTCCGGCAGGCCGTAGACGGCCCGCGGGAGATTGCCCTTGTCCGTGTGGGGCCGCTTATAGGCCTTCTCGTAGACGGCGGCGTCCTTCAGGCGGTAGTCGCTCGAGAGGTCGATGACCCGCAATCCTGCGTTCAAGAACATCGGCGCCGCCTCCATCGCGGTGCCGTGGGGCAGGCACAAGAACGCCGCCTTCGCGCCCTTCGGAATGGCCTCCGGCCGGAGGATCGTCGTGCGCAGATCCACGCGCCCCCGCAGGGCGGGATGGATGTCGCCGATGGGGGCGTCCTCCTTGCGCGAGAACAGCGCGACGACCTCGATGCCGGGATGCCGCAGCGCCAGCCGGAAGAGCTCCAGCGCGGTGTAGCCGCTAGGTCCCGCGACGACGACGGGGATCTTCTGCATGACGGGGAAGTATACGGCTCCGCCCGCCGCGGAATCAGCCGCCGATTTTTGTCTTCGCGAATGCGCGCGCGGCCTCGACGGCCTGTGCCAGGCCCGCGGGGTTCTTGCCGCCGGCCTGGGCCATCTCGGGCCTTCCGCCGCCGCCGCCCTGGACCTCCTTCGCTGCGACCCGGATGAGGGCGACGGCATCGAAGCCGGTCTTCACGAGATCGCTTGTCGCGATGCAAACGAGGGAGACCTTCCCGTCCTTTTCGGATCCCAGGAAGACGACCGAAGAGCCCAGTGACTTCGTGAGCGCGTCCGCGGCGGTGCGCAAATCGTCCGCCGAGGCGGAGGGCAGGATCGCGCCGAGGAATTTGGCTCCTGTGCCGAGCGGCTCGGCGGAGGCGGCGAGATCGCCGGCCGAGGCCGCCATCTCCTGCGAGCGCGCCTTTTCCATCGCCTTCTTGAGATCGCGCATCTCCTCGAGGATCTGTGCGACGCGCTCGGCTACCTGCTCCTTCGGCGTGGAAACCCGCTGGGCGATGTCGGAAAGCGCCCGCTCCCAGGCGCGGATCGTTTGGAGCGACACGACGCCCGAGACCGCCTCGATCCGTCGGACGCCCGCCGAGACCGCCGATTCGCTGACGACCTTGAACAATCCGATTTCGCCGGTGCGGGCGACGTGCGTCCCGCCGCAGAGTTCCACGGAGAACCCGCCGATGCTCACGACGCGGACCTGCTCGCCGTATTTCTCCCCGAAGAACGCGAGCGCGCCGGAGTCGAGGGCGTCCTTCAGCGTCGTCTCGCGCGTCTCGACGGGGATGTCGGCGAGGACCATCTCGTTGACGATGTCTTCGATCTTTTCGAGGGCGTCCCGCGGGACCTGCTCGAAGTGGTTGAAGTCGAATCGCAGGCGCTCGGGGCCGACGAAGGAGCCGGCCTGCTGGACGTGCGCGCCTAGGCGCGTCCGCAGTGCGTGGTGCAACAGATGCGTCGCCGTGTGGTTCTTCGCCGAGGCGGCGCGCCGGGGGGCGTCCACGCGGGCGCGGACGTCCTGGCCCTTGGAAAGCGCAGCGATGGCCTTCGGATCTTCGCCTGCGGCGCGGACGAAATGGGCGAACCGATGGTCCATCTTTCGGACGTCCAGGACCTCGAAGCGCGCAGGCGTTGGCCCCGCGATCTCGAGAACGCCCCCGTCGCCGGCCTGGCCGCCGCCCTCCGCGTAGAAGGGGGATTCCTCCAGGAACACGACCGCCTGGGATCCTTTGGGGGGCTTGCCGAATCCCTTGGGTCCGGCGATTCCGGCGACCCGGCAAGTCTGCTCGATTTTCGTGTAGCCCGTGAAGCGGGTGGGGGGGAGATCCGCGACGACGGCGGCCGCGCCAACGCCTGCCTCGGTGCCGCCCGCGGCCCGGCGCGACTGCTCCTTTTGGCGCTCCATCGCGCGCTCGAATCCCGGCTCATCGAGCTGCGCGCCGCGCTCCCGGCACAGCGCCGCCGTGAGATCCACCGGGAAGCCGAACGTGTCGTAGAGCTTGAAGGCGAGATCGCCCGCGAAGGCTTTCTCCGCGCCCGCGCCGGAGGAGCAAAACATCTCCTCGAAGATTTCGAGCCCCCTATCCACGGTCCGGTCGAACTGCTCCTCCTCGCGCCGGATCGTCTGCGTGAGTGCGCCCTGCATCTTCGCGATTTCGGGGAAGGGCCCGCCCAGGATCTCCACGACGGAAGGGACGAGGCGGTGGAGGAACGGCTCGTCGTTCTTCAGGCGCCGCCCGTAGACCGCGGCCCGCCTCGCGAGGCGGCGCAGCACGTAGCCGCGCCCCTCGTTCGAGGGCACGATTCCGTCCGCGATGGCGCTCGAGAGCGCCCGCAAATGATCCGCCACGACCCGCATCGGGATTTCGTTCGCGCCCTCGTAGCGCTTGCCCGTCGCCTGTTCGCAGGCGCGCAGGATCGGCGTGAAAAGGTCCGTGTCATAGTTCGAGTTCTTCCCCTGCAGGACCGCGACGAGGCGCTCCAGGCCCATCCCCGTGTCCACGTGCTTCGCGGGCAGAGGCGAAAGCGTCCCGTCCTTCGATCGATCGAACTGGATGAAGACGAGGTTCCAGATTTCCATGAACCGCGAGCAGCAGTTGGGGCCGCAGTCGGGCTTCCCGCAGCCGCCCGAGCCCTTGTCGAAGTGGATTTCCGTGCATGGCCCGCACGGCCCCGTCTCGCCCATCTCCCAGAAGTTGTCCTTTTCGCCGAACCTCTGGACGCGCGATTCGGGGACGCCCGCGACCTTGCGCCAGATGGCCGCCGCCTCGTCGTCGTTCTTGTAGACGGTGTACCAGAGGCGTTCCGAAGGCAGGCCGTAGACCTTCACGAGCAGTTCGTGGGCCCACGCGATCGCATCTTCCTTGAAGTAGTCCCCGAACGACCAGTTCCCGAGCATCTCGAAGAACGTATGGTGGTAGGTGTCGTGGCCGACGGCGTCGAGGTCGTTGTGCTTGCCCGAGACCCGGATGCACTTTTGCGTGTCGGCGGCGCGCTTGTAGGGTCGCGCGCCCGTGCCCAAAAAGACATCCTTGAACTGGTTCATCCC
>CAYHQZ010000057.1:0-17732 GCA_964358555.1 uncultured Planctomycetia bacterium | reverse complement strand
CGCGCCCGAGAACCCCCCGTCCATCCCGACGCCCTCCCCCGACAACCCGATCGTGAAGCCGGAGGAGCTGGAGAAGGAATGGGGCTTCGACGGCAAGGGCAATGTCGTGGTCATGCGCCGGTTCGGCACCGCCTACAAGAAGGTCCTCGACCGCTGGTTCGAGTGGAGGCCGGAAATCCAGAAGACCCTGCGAGAGATCAAGGAGGGGCTCGTCTCGGCCGACGACGTTCGCCGGGCCGCGGCGCACCGGCAGAAGAAGGATCTCGAGCGCGACTTCAACCGGATCCGCGAGCTCTCCCCCGAGGACCTCCTGAAGCCCGACGTCTCCCGGCTCGTGAAGCGCTTCCTGCCGTCCGACGCCGAATCGGAACTCCGCAAGGCCATGGGCGTGCCGCCGGCCAAGAGCGGGAAGAAGTAGCCGCGGAAGCGCTCAGGGCGCCGATGGCGGCGGCGGAACCCACGGGGTCGGCGGCGGGGGCGAAGGCTCGGTCGGGGGCGGAGGGACCGTCGGGGCCGGCGCGGAAGGCAGCGGAGGAGTCGTGGGAGCGACCGTCGGAGGCGCCGGGGCGGCCGCGGTGCCGCTCACGATCGTCTCGTAGGACATGTAGACCCCGAGGATGTTGAAGAAGGATGCATCCACATGCTCGATCGTCCCGATACCGGCCTTGCGCGCCGCGACCTGGACGCTCGAATCCCCGAACGCGAAGAGACCGAGGATCGAGACGGTCTTCGCGCGGCCGACGCGATCGCCCATCCGGATGTCGCCGGCGGAGAGGCCCGCGGGGGCGCTCACGTTCGTGTAGGTGAAGCCCGCGGGCGGAACGACGGGGGCCTTGAACAGATAACTGTCGCAGCCGGCGAGGACAAGCAACGCGCCTGCCGCGGCGGCCGGCCCCCATCGTCGCATGGCTCGGCTATTCCCCATAGACGTTGATGGTGAACGAACTGTAAATCCCGAACAGGTGGAAAAACTCGTAGTCGGCGTAGGAAACCTTCTCGATCCCACCGGCGCGCGCGATCTTCCGCAGGTCCGCCTCGCCCCAAGCCAGGTCGATCTGGGTGAGGAGAAACTCGTGGAAGTAGCCGGTATGCCGCTGGGAGAACTTCTTCATGCCCACCCCGACGGGATTGCCGCGAAAATCCGGGGTGAGGGGCGCCTTGATAGAGGTGGCAATCAGGCCGAGGGGCGGCTTCACGGGCGCCGTATACATGAGGGTGCAGCCCGACGTCGCGACCCCCGCGGCGATCGCCGCCGCAGCGAGAAGCCCGCGGGCCGTCCGGAAAAGCGCCACCGCGTCCCCCTATTCCCCGTGGGCCCGGATCGTGAAGGACTGGTAGATGAAAAGAAGGTTGAAGAACTCGTGGTCCACCGAATAGACCTTCGAGAGCCCCCCGTCCTCGGCGGCCCGCTGGATGCTGGCGTCCCCGAAGGCGAACAGCCCGAGGACGCAGTGCGTCGAGGCGTAGCCCGTCTTCTTGGCCACCGGCATCCCCTGGGCGTTCGTGTCCACCGGGGCAGCGGTATTCGAGAAGATGAGCCCCTGGGGCGGCACGACCGGGGCGTTGTAATAGATGCCGTGGCAACCGGCGAAGGCGAGGCAGCCTGCGAGGGCGCAAAGAGCGGCGATTCGTTTCATCCGTAGTCTCCTGGTGGCGTTGGGCGTCCGGAACCGGACGCGCCCGCGGATGCTATGCCCGGCCGCCGGACAACGTCAAGGCGACGCCCGAAACCGCCCTCCCGCGGCCCCAGACGCCGAGGACCCCCAGCCCCTCGCCGAGTAGGACGAAATCCGCGTCCTTGCCGGCCTCCAGGCTGCCCTTCCGATCCGCGACGCCGGCGACGCGGGCGGGCGTGAGGCTGGCCATCCGGATCGCCTCGTGCAAGGGGACGCCCACGGCCTCGACGACGTTCTTCACCATCCGATCGATGGGCGTCACGGAGGAGGCGAGCGACGACCGATCCGGCAGCATCCCGACACCGTCCTCGACGATGGCCTCCACGCCCGTCTCCTCCGGCCCGATCCGCCAGCGGCTACCCGGCGGCATCCCGGCCCCCCGCATCGCGTCGGAGACGAGGCAGAGCCGGTCGGGGCCCTTCGTCCGGTAGGCGATCCGCAGGAACGAAGGCGAGAGGTGCTTCAAATCGGCGATGACCTCCGTCGTGACGGCGTCCTCGCCCAGCAGCCACTCCACGGCCCCCAGGATCCTAAACGGGCCCTCCCGGTGGAACGAGGACATGGACGACCACAGATGCGTCCCGTGGGAGAGTCCCGCCTCGAGGGCTTTGCGAAGGTGGCGCTCGTCGGCCATCGTGTGCCCGGCCGAGACCGTCACGCCGGCCGCGCGGAAGCGCCGGATGGCCTCCGGGGCGCCGTCGATCTCGGGGGCGATCGTCACGTGCCGCAGCGTCGGCACGAAGCGAAGATAGCCGTCCACCTCGGATTCCGTCGGGTTGCGGATGTACTGGACGAGGTGGCAGCCCTTCTGCTGGGGGTTTAAAAACGGCCCCTCGAGGTGGGCCCCGAGAACCTCCGAGGGCAGGTCGCTGCGCGCCATCGCGCGCGCGGTTTCCGAGAGGAAGGCGCACATCTCCGCCGGCGACGCCGTCAGCGCCGTCGCCAAGAGCGACGTCGTGCCGCGCGAGGCGAAGAACTTGAGTGCCGTCTCGAAGGCCTCCGGCTGGGCGTCCAGGAAATCCGCCCCCCCGCCCCCGTGGACGTGGAGATCGACGAAGCCGGGAACGAGAAAGGCGCCGTTCGCGTCGAAGCCGGCGCCGCCGCGGGCGCCCGGCCGGACGGCCGTGATGCGGGAGCCCTCGAACTCGACGGCCCCCGGCTCGATCCGATCCTTCAGGACCAGGCGGGCGTTCCGGATGGCAGGCACGGATCGAGTCTAGAGAGAAGCCCCCGCGGGCGCTAGGATGCCGCCGAACGCCATGAGGCCCTGGCCGATCATCCCCCTCGCAGGCTTGCTCCTCGCCGCCGGCTGCTCGGGCCCCTCCATGGTGGACTACCGGGAGCGCCTCTGGGCCGACGTGGAATCCCCCCTGCCGGTCGTTCCGCGCCAGCATCTCCCGCACGACCTCGCCGTCCTCACGCCCGACCACGAGGACGTGAAGGCCTTCATGAAGAAGAACCCCGATCTCGCGCACGACATCCGCAACCGCCCCCGGATCCTCGATCTCTACAACGAAATCTGGGAGGACGTCCGCGGGGCGATGGAGACGCGCTACCCGATCCGCTATTCGGAGTTCGACAAGGGAATCCTGAAGAGCGACATCATGTGGATCGGCGGCACCGGCGGGGTCTGGCGGTTCGCCGTCGCAAAGGTGCTCCGGGTCTCCGAGTTCCGCTACGAGTGCCGCGTGTTCGTCTTCCAGGCGGACTCGAGCGACGCCCCGGAGGCCGTGCTCGACCCCGAGCTCACCGCGGAGTTGCGGGACGAAGTCGAGCGGCGCCACGACCTTCGCTGATCCGGCCGGCGAGCGCGACCCCTTTGAACGTCAGTCCACGACCCCGTCCACGGGGGCGATGAATATCTTGCCGTCCCCGATCCGGCCCGTGGAGGCGGCCTCGGAAATCCGCGCGACGATCGGCTCGACGACCTCGTCCTCGGCGAGGATCTCCACGCGGACCTTCGGCAAAAACGAAATCGCGTATTCGCGCCCGGCGTGGGTCTCGGACTGCCCCTTCTGCCGGCCGTAGCCGCGGCATTCCCCGAACTCCAGGTGCTCGAGCTCCAATCCGTCGAGGGCCGAGAGGACCGCCTCCAGCCGGAAGGGCTTCAAAACGCAGATGATCCGTTTCACGGGTGCTTTGCGGACAGTCTAGCGCGCTCGCTGACGCCTGGGAGGTCCTATACTACCGGCCCGGGCGACGCCGCCCCCGAGCCCCGCCGATGCAGGAAACCATTCTCGGCCGACGCTACCGCGTGAAGAAGAAGCTCGGCGAGGGCGGGATGGGGTCGGTCTACCTCGTCGAGGACCTCCTGCGCGACGGCTCTCCGCTCGCGCTCAAAACCGTGCGGCGCGGTTCCATGGACGACCGCCACCTCGAGTTTTTGCGCGCGGAATTCCGGGTCCTCTCGAAGCTGCGCCACCCGAACATCGCCTCCGCGTTCGATTTCGGCTTCCTCGAGGACCTATCCGAGAACTACTTCACCACCGAGTTCGTCCGCGGCCAGGCCCTCCACGAGGGCTGCGCCGACCTCAATTTCGACGGCCTCCTCAACGTCTGCGTCCAGGCCTGCCGCGGCCTCGAATACGTCCACTCGCGCGGCCTTGTCCACCACGACATCAAGGTCGAAAACATCCTCATCACGAAGGCCCCGGAGCCGCCACCGGGGCAGGCCGGGGAGGACCGGCCCGAGGAAGCGCTCGACGAGCTGGAGGAGGCGCTCGGCGGGGACAAGTTCGACCGCGTCGTGAAGATCATCGACTTCGGGCTCATCGACCGCGAGAAGAAGGCCTTCGAGAAGATCGTCGGCTCCCCCTCCTATATCCCGCCCGAGAAGATCCAAGGCGACGAGACGGACCGGCGGTCCGATCTCTACTCGCTCGGGGTCGTCTTCTACCGGCTGTTCACGGGAAGGCTTCCCTTCGTCGCGGATGACATCATGGAATTGATGGAGAAGCACCTCCAGGAGAAGCCCGCCCCCCCGCGGGAGACGAACCCCGACATCCCGAAGCCCCTCGAAGCCGTGATCCTGCGACTGCTCGAGAAGGAGCCGTCAAAGCGCTTCGCCAGCGCCGCGCATGTCATCCAGGCCTTGAACGAGGGCCTTCGGCGCAGCTACGTCATCGAGACCGAGTTCTCGAAGCTCGGCTACATCACGACGGGCCGCCTCACGGGGCGCGACGCCGAGATGGACGCCCTCCGGAAGTCCTTCGACCGGGTGTTCCGGCCGTACCTGTTCAAGAAGCCGGAGGGCGGCGGTGCGCTGCCCGAGTTGCCCCGCGCCTGGGTGCTGTCCGCCGAGGCCGGACTCGGCAAGACGCGCCTGCTGCAGGAATTCAAGCAGCACGCCCAGTTGAACGACGTCCCCTTCTTCACCCTCGGCCCCGCCCTGGCCGAGGGTGCGCCGCTGAAGCCGCTGTCGGACCTCATCGAGGAGGCCGCCGCCATCGCGGACGCCTCCGACCTCGGCAGCCTTCCGCCCGGCGTCCTCGGGGGGGGGCTCGCGGAGGCCGTCCGCAAAAGCGTGAAGGAGGCGACCGACGCCGGCGAGGATCCCGCCGCGCGGATCGCCCGCTGGCAGGCCGACCTTTTGGGCTTCCTCGTCCGGACGGGCCGGCGCAAGGGATTCGCGATCGCCTTCGAGGGGCTCCAGGCCGCCGACGAGTGGGCCTGGGCCTTCTTCCGGGGGCTTTCGCAGGCGGCCCGGGCGCCGGCGGAGGACGAGCGGACGCTCGCGGAATCGACGGACGCGAAGACGGCCCCACCCCCCGCCATCATGGTCCTCGGGGCCTGGCGCGAGGAGCCCGGCGCAAAGCCCCTGGGCGCGCGGCTCGCCCGCAACGAGATCCAGGACCTCATCTCCGTGATGGCGCTTGCGCCCCTGAAGGAGCGCGACGTCCGGGATCTCATCGCCTCGATGTTCGGCCGGGCGATCCTGCCCGAGGCGTTCGTCCAGCGGGTCTCCGCGCTTTCCCGGGGCAACCCCCTCTTCATCGAGGAAATCCTCAAGGGCCTGGCGGACCGCGAGTTCATCACGAAGCGGGGCCCCCACTGGTTCTTCCAGAAGGACATCGAGCGCGCGGAAATGCCCGAGAGCGTTTCCGATATCCTGCTGTCCCGGATCCGGAATATCGAGCCCGAGGGCCGCCGGATCCTCGACGTCCTCGCGGTGGCCAATCTCCCGCTCGACGACGCCGCATTGCTGTCGCTCACGGGCCTGCCCCGCGACACCCTCGACGTGAAGGTCCGCAAGCTCGTCACGCGCCAGATCCTGCGGACGGTCCGGGAATCCGACGCCCCCGGCGCCCCCGAGCGGCTCGCCTTCTTCCAGGCGAAAATCGGCGAGGACCTCTACGGGGACATCCCGGAGGACGCCCGGAAGGCCTGGCACGGGCGCCTCGCCGCATTGATCGAGGAGAAGGCCCCCGACGACGCCGCGCGGGCGGCGCGCGCAGACGAACTGGCGCTGCACTTCGCAAGGGCCGGCGTCCCCGACCGGGCCGTGCGCTACGGCCTCATCGCAGGCGATCGCCTCCGCCAGACCTTCCAGAACGCGAAGGCCGCGAAAGCCTTCGAGGGGGTCCTCGAATGCCTGCCGGCCCGCGAGGTCCCCCAGCGGATGCGGATCGAAAGCCAGATCGCCGCGCTCTACGAGATCCAGGGCGACCCCGAGAAGGCCGCGGACAAGGTCGAGTCCCTGTTGCGCCGCGGGGAGGCGTTCCTCGCCCCCGAAAAGAAGGCGCCGCTCTTGCGCAAGATGGGCAACCTCCGGCTCCAGCAGGGCCGGCTCGACGAGGCGAGGGCCTTCTACCAATCGGGGCTCTCCCTCGTGGGCGGAAGCGCCTCCTCGCTCGAGCGCGCGTTTTTGTGGGCCTCGCTCGGCCAGGCCGCCTTGAAGGCCGGCCGGCCAAGGGAGGCGTTCGAGAGCGCCGAGAAGGCACGAGCGCTCGCCTTCGAGACTGGCGAGGCGCGATTGGACAAGGAGAAGGGTTCGGCGCTGCTGTGGAGCACGCTCGGCTCCGCCTGCCTCTTCCTCGGCCGCTACGCCGACGCGGAAGTCCATTTCCGGAAGGCCCGGGACGCCGCCCGGTCGCTCTCGTTCGCCCAGGGCGAGGCCGTCGCGCTCTCGAACCTCGGATCGCTTCACGCCGAGCGCGGGGACTACGGGCTCGGAATCGAGAAGCTCACGTCCGCCATCTCGATCCTCGAGCGGATCGGCGACCGCACGTCGCTCTCGCGGACGCTCTCGAACCTCGCGGAGGTGTTCGTGGGCATGGGGGAACTTTCGTCCGCCCTCGGGGTGTCGAGGCGCTCGCTCGATCTCGCGCGCGAGACGGGCGACGCGGTCTCCCTGATGAAGGCCCTCCGGGGGCTGGGGCTCATCTACGCGCGGATCGGCCGGTTCGCCCGCGCCGCCGGCTGCCTGGAGCGCTCCATCGAGCAGGCCCGCTCGACGGGCGATCGGCTCGGCGAGCTTGCGGCCCGCTGCGACCTCGGGCGCGTCCGGGCGCTCCTCGGGCAGCGCTCGGAGGCCCTCGAGGACGCCGGGGCCGTGCGGAAGGAAGCGGCCGAAGGCGGCCTCGAGCCGCTCGCGGCCCGGGCGCTGGCCGTCGAGGGCCTCGCGCGGCTTTCGGGGGAGGACCCGGGCGCCGGGATCGCTTCCCTCGCGCAGGCCGCGGAGGCCTTCGAGCGCCTCGGCGCCCGGCGGGACGCCTGCGAATCGCGCCTGCTGCAGGCCCGCGCCCTCATCGAATCCGGCCGCGTCCCCGAGGCCGATCCCCTGCGCGAACCGCTTGAGCGCGCCGTGCGATCCCTCGGCTCCAAGGAACTGCGATTGGAGCACCAGGCCCTGGAAGCCGACCGCGACGCCGCGGGCGGCCGGCTCGAGGAAGCCGCGAAGGCGCTCGAGGAAATCTCCTCCTTTGCCGCCGCCGGAAAGTTCTTCGGCCTCCAGCTCCGATCCGATCTCCTCCGGACGGTCCTCTTCGAGGTCCTCGGCCGCTCCGCCGAATCCCAGCAGAGCCAGCAAAAAGTCCAGCGCTCCCTCAAGGACATCGCCGCCGGCTGGGAGCCCGAAGCCTGGAAAACCTACCACGCGACGCTCGCCGCCTGGTACGTCCGCCGCCGCACCGCCCTCAAGTCCGCGGGCGCGGGCTGACCCCGCCGGGCGGGGCGGGAGGATTGCCGCACCGTCGACGCGGCATGAAAATCGGCGATCCGATCGTATGAAAGCTACGATCCAATCGTAATTTTGCAGGAGCAAGCCGGACGCAAGGCCCGCCTGCGGGGCCGTTCGCCCCCTACGGCTTCGCGACGACGTCGCCCTTGGAATTGCCAACGCCTTCGTTGCCGGCGGCGGTGACGGCGGCGGGGTCGGTCAGCGGGGGGGACTTCTCGAGGCGCAGGCCGTAGGCATGGTTCTTCGACGCCTTGTTGCCCGTGAACTTGAGATCGGGCGAGCCTGCGACATAGATCCCGTCGCTGTAGTTGTCGGTCGCCGTGCATCCCTCGATCCGCGCGCCGCCGCAGTTGTCGACCTTGATGCCGCCCGCGGCGCGGCTGGCCGTCGCCGTGACGCGCTCCAGGACGAGGCCGGGGGACTTCACGGCCCGGAGGTTCTCGCGCTCGCCGTCGGAGATGGCCGTGTCGATGACGACGGTCTTCGGGGCGCCGTCGATCGTGACGGCCTGCTCGACGCGGGACTTGACGACCTTGCAGCGCTCGATCCGGTTGCCCTCGCCTCCGTTCACCCGGATCCCCAGCGCGCTGTTCTCGATGTAGAGATCCAGCAGCCGCGCGCCGTTCACGTTGTTGAGCCGGACGCCGTCGTAGGCGCCAAGGATCCGGAGGTTCCGGATGACGACCCCATCCACCTTGTCCACGCGGATGCCGTCGCGGCTCGCGTTCGGGGTGCCGAGGATTTCGGCCGGGGCCGCCGGATCCGCCGACTCGATGACGAGGCCGGCCTTCTTGCCGGTCACGTAGACGCGCTCCTGGTACTTCCCCGTCTTCAGCGAGATCACGTCGCCGGGGCCCGCGGCGTCGACCGCGGCCTGGACGGTGGGGTGATCGCCGGGGACGGCGATCCGCTTCCCGGAGGGCGGAGGCGTCGGAGCGATCGGGGGCGCCGGAACGTCCGGGGGCGCGGGCGCCGGCTCGCCGCCGTCGGGCTTGGGCAGGGCAGGATCGGGCTCGATCCGGGCGGGCGGCGGCGATGATTTGTCCTCGGGAAACTTCTCCAGAGCCGAGACGACGTCGCTCATGTCCCTAAACCCCGCCTCGCGCACGGCCTTCTGCGCCTTGGAGGACATCTTCGGCTTGCCGCCGTTCTTGGCGACAATCTCGGCCTTCGGATCCAGGCCGGCCTTGCGGATGGCGGCGCGGGCGGCGTCGGCCGCTTCCTGGGTCACGCCTTCCGGGGCCTCGGGCTTTTTCGCCTCGTCCGTCTTGCCTTTCCCCTCATCCCCGGCCGGAAAGGACGACGGAGCCAGGGCGAGACACAGGACGGCCAGAAGGGCGAAGCGGGAATTCATTGAAAGCCTCCCAAGGGGCGCGGGGGAAGGAACATTCTACTGAACTTATTCATCGGGGATATCAACCGGGCACGGGCTCGGGGCGGGAACTCGGCCCTCCCTCCCGGTCTCCGCGCGGTCCACGGCCGGTATACGAATTCATGGCGTTGGAACCGCACTCCGACAGGTCGGCGCGGTCCGAGCCCCCACCCCTCGCCCTTCTTGTTCTTCGATTCCAGGAATACAGGGGTCGGCGCCGCTAGGCCGCCACCGGAAAGTCGGGCGAAAAGGTTCAGATTCTACCCGTCACGGCCCCGGCCAGATGGCCCACAGCCGCGGCAGCGCCGCGTCGAGGATCTCGGAGGGGCCGGGGATCGCCGCCTGGGGCGCGGCCGCCGGGGCCCAGCCTGAGAGCATCCCCGCCAGCCCCGCGGGCCGCTCGTAGCGGACGAGCTTGGCGGTCGGAACGCCCGCGGTCTTTTTGAGGTCCGCGAACGCGTCCTCCCGATAGCCGAGGGCGTCCAGCATTTTCAGCTTCAGGGCGTCGGCGGCTGTATAGATCCGGCCGTCGGCGAGCTTGAGGGCCTCCTCCTTCGTCATCTTGCGCGACGCGCGGAACTCCTCGATAAACCGGTCGTGGTACTCGTCGAGCAGGCCCTGAACGAGCGCCTTCTCCTCGGGCGTGGGATCGCGGAAGGGCGAGAGCATGTCTTTCAGCCCCGACTTGGACGACTTCCACGTCCGGTCCTTCACGCCGATCTTCTCCGAGAGGCCCTGGAGATCGAAGCCCATCATGATGACCCCGATGCTGCCGACGATGGAGGTCGGATGCGCCCAGACCTTGTCGGCGGAGAGCGCGACCATGTAGCCGCCGGAGGCCCCGAGGTCCGAGATGAGCGCGAGGACCGGCTTCTTCGTCTCCTTCCGGAACGCCTCCACGCGCCTAGCCAGGATGTCGCTCGCCGTCAGCCCGCCGCCGGGGCTGTTGATCTCGAGCAGCACGCCCTTCACCGCCGGATCCTTCGCCGCCCGGTCCAGCTGGCGGCGGAAGGCCTCGATCATGTCCGGCCCCTTGAACGGCCCCATCCCGCCCCCGCCGGACTGGATCGTCCCCGACAACGGGATGAGCGCGATCTTCGCGTCCCCCTCGCCCGCCACCGTCCGCTCGATCATCCGTTCCCCGCCGCCGAGCGCGGCCGCCAGGACCATGAAAAGCCAGAAATTCAGAAGGACGCTGCCCGTGATGAGCGAGCGGACGATGGTTCGCTTGACGCCCCCTTTCTGTTCGGGGGCCTGGATGACGATGGCGGGCGGCACGCTCTGGAGGGTCAAAACCGGGTCGGGCATCTCTTCTCCTTTCCGGCGGGGGGAATCCCCGCGGGACGTTCCATCACTCTACCGGCCACGCCCTGCTACGTCGCGTCCGGATCCTTCGGCGCCGGCAGCCCCAGGCGCCCGGCCGGGCCGATTCGGGGCGCGGACGCGGGCCCCCCGAGGCCGGGGGCGGCGGCCTTGGCGCGCTCGAACGGGAGGCGGTTTTCCGACCACCAGGCCTCCCACCGCGCAACGCCTTCGTCGCGGTCCTCCTTCGAGCCCTGCGGGTCGTAGTCGAACGTCTCCCCCGTCAGCGCGCGCAGGGCCTGGAAGGCCTGCGTCCGCAGGACCGCGTTCTTGTCCTTGAGCGCCTGGATGAGGTTCGGAACGGCCTCGAGGCCGTAGCGCAGGAGCGTCGTGAGCGCCCCCGGGCGGAGCGTGTGATCCTTGAGGGCCTGAATCAGCGCATCGATCGCGATGGCGCCGTAGCGCAGGACATATTCGACGAGGATGGGTCTCGCCGGGGGCGAGGCGAGCGCCTGGATGAAGCGCTCCAGCGACTCCTCCCCGAGACTGAAGAGCGCCTCGGCCGCCACCCCGCAAGTCGCGGCCTCCCGCAGCGCCTCCTCGAGGGCGGGGATTCCCTTGTCGGGCATCCCGAGCAGCGCCTCGGCGGCCGGGGCCGCGAGGTCCGACGAGGAGAGGAACTTCACGAGGTGCGGCACGACGCGCCGGTCGCCCAACTGCGCGAGCATCCGGACGCAAGGCTCCGCGACGGCCGGGCGGGAGAGCCCCTCGACGAGGGACTGGATGGCCTCCGTCCCCATCCCGTAGAGGATCTCCTCCGCGTAGAGCGAGAGCGTCGGATCCGCGAGCGCGCCTACGAGCGGCCGCGCCGCGCGCGCGCCGAACTCCCGCAGCAGCACCTGCAGGCCCGGCCGGATGTCATCGATGGGCAGGGCCTGGATCGCCGCCCGGATCGTTTCCTCCCCGTAATGGACCAGCAGCCGCGCGGCGTGCCCGCGGAGCGATTCGCGCCCGAGGGCATGGATGAGCGGCTCCACGGCGATCGGGCCCTGCCGCAGGATCGACTCCTCCGCCGCCGGCCGCAGCGCCTCCTCGGGCAGGACCCGGATCAGCGGGCCTAGGACCTCGATCCCGCCGATCGCCCCGAGCGCGGCGGCCGCGCGCGCGCGCCCGATGGACTCGAGGTTCGCGTCGAGCAGGGCGTCCGCCAGCAAGTCGAACGCGAGGCGGCGCACCTCGTCGCGCTTCTCGTCCTTTGCGAAGCGCACGAGCAGCTCGGCCGCCTCGTCCCCGATGACCGCGTCCGGGAGCGCCTCGGAAAGCGGCCGCACCGCGCGCTTGCCGATCCGGAAGAGGGACTGCTTGGCGAGCTCCACGCGGTCCGTGTCCTGGAGCCACGCGATGAGCGACGGGACCGACTGGCTGCCCATCTCGACGAGCGCGGCCTGCACGACCTCGTGCAGGCGGTCGTCGCCTAGGCGGTCGGAGAGGGCGGGGGCCGCGATGTCGGGGTTCTGGACGAGGATCTCCATGACCTCGCTGCGAAGCTCCGTGCGCTTCAGCCCCTCCAGCAGGTCCGGCAGCGCGATCTCGCGCAGCCGCACGAGCGCGCCCGACGCGCTCTCCCGCGCGTCCTCGTCCAGCAGCATCTCGATCAGGCCCGGAACGGCCCGGTCCCCGATCCCGACGAGGGTGTCGGCGGCCCCGTCGCGGGTGTCGGGATTGCGCAGCGCGTCGAGCAGCTCGGGCACGGTCTTCTGCCCCATCGTCACGAGAGCGGCGGACGCCGCCTCGCGCAGGATGTCGTCCGCGAGCCTTTCGACGAGGGGCGCTACCGCGCGATCGTCGCCGAGGTCGCCCAGGAGGCGGGCCGCGCGCGCGCAGACCGGCGGGTCCATGGAAAGCGCCTCGAGGAGCGGCAAAACGGCGTCCGCCCCGATCCGCGTGAGCGCGTCGTGCGCCCCGTCGGCCGTCTCGTCGTTCCCCAGCGCGCCAATGAGCACCCCGCAGGCGGGCGCGCCGATTCGGGACAGGGCATTGAGGACCTCGGATCGAATCTCCGGGATCCCGAGGGCGTCGGTGAGCACGAAGAGGGCGGGCGAGCCGATCCCGCCGAGGGCCTCGGCCGCGTAGACGCGGACGTCCTTGTCCTTCAGGGCCTCCTCGAGGGCGGGGACGGCGTTCGCGCCGACCTCGATGAGGGCCTTCACCGACCAGGGCCGCAGCGCCTCGTCGGACAGCCCCTCGATGAGATACGGGATCCCGCGCAAATCCCCGATCCGCCCGAGGACCGAGGCCGCCGCGCAGGCCGCCTCGCGCTCCTCGGCCTTGAGAAAGTCGATGAGCGCCGGCACGGCGGTCCCGCCGATCCGTGCGAGCGGCGCAATGACGAGCAATCGCAGGTCGGGATACCGCAGCGACTCCAAGAGGACCGGGATCGCCGGCTCCCCGATGGACACGAGGGCGTCCTCCGCCGCCGGCCGGACGAGCCGCAGGCGCAGCGCTTCCACGAGGGGCTCGGATGCGCGCGGGTCTCGGATCCGCCCGAGGGCCTCCGCGGCGCCGGGGCCCGCAAACGGGTCCTGGAGGGCCTCCGCGACCTCGGGCGTCGCGACCTCGCCGATGCCCTCGAGCGCGATGATCGCCGCCTGGACGGTGGATTTGTCCTTCAGCGCCTCGACGAGCCCCGGCACGGACTTGTCCCGAAGGCCGATGAGGGCCCGCACGACGGGCAGCTCGATCTCGGGGTCCTTCAGTTTCCCCAACAGCGGCTCCACGGACGGATCCCCGATCTCGATGAGCGCCCGGACCGCGCCCGGCATCGAGGCGGAATCCCGCAGGGTCTCGAGGAGGATGGGCACGGCGATCTCGCCGATCGGCGTCAGCGCCCGGATGGCGGATGCCACGAGGTCGGGATCGGGCAGGATCTTCACGAGATGTTTCGCGGCCGACTCGCCGCCGATCCGCCCCAGCCCCAATGCCGCCTGCCGCCGGACCTCCAGATCGGGGTCCGTCGAAAGAATCTTCGCGAGGGGATCGATCCCGCGCTCGTCCTCGAGCCGGCCCAGGGCGTCGGCCGTGAGCACCCGGACCTCGACGTCCGAGGACCGGAAATTCTCGACGAGGTTCGGGATGCACTTCTTCTCCCCGATCCGGCCGAGCGCCACGGCCGCCATCGCCCGGACGGATCGTTCCTGGAGGGCGTCCACGAGGGCCGGCGTCGCCTTGTCCCCGATGGACACAAGCGTCCGGCAGGCGATCTTCCGGATCGAGACGTCCTCGAGGGCCAGCACCAGCGGGTAGATCGAGCCTTCGCCAATCTCGACGAGGGACGCCTCGGACGCCTCCCGGATCTCGGAATCGGCGTCGTGGAGGATCTTCACCAGGCGCTCGCAGGCGCGACGCTCCTTCGCCTTGCCCAGGATGTGAATCGCCGCGATCCGGACGGGCTTCTCGGCCGACTCCGCGACGTCGAGCAGTGGCAGCAGCCCCTTGCGCTCGGGCATCTTGCCTAGCGTCTCGGCGGCCCGGGGCCGGATCTCGGGGCGCGAGATCCCCTCGATGAGGACCGGGATCGCCTTCTCGCCGATCTCCAGGAAAATCTCCTGGGCCGGCTCCGCGGCGACCGGATCGGCGAGGGCGTCCAGGAGCGCGGCGAACGCCTTTTCGCGCATCCGGAGCAGCGCCCGCCCGGCCATCTTGCGCACGTCGCGGTCCGGATCGCCCAGGGCCTTCGCCAGCGGCGGCGCGGACGCCATCTCGCCGATGTTCCCGATGGCCTCCGCGGCGGCCATCCGGACGTAGCGGTCGGGATCGGACAAGAGCGGCAGGATCCGCGCGATGGCCTCCGTCCAGCGCAGGCCCCCGAGCGCGGACGCGACGGCCGATCGCACGTTCGGATCGGGGTTCCGGAGGGCCTCGAGAAGGGCCGGCCCCGCGGCCGGGCCGATCCCCTTGAGGGCGTCGACGTAGGTGTCGCGCAGGTCGGGATCGGCCTCGACGAGCCGCCGGATCAACGGGGCGATCGAGGCCTCCCCCGCGGTCCCCAGCGCTTTGACGCAGGGGACGCGGATCTCGCGATCGCGGCAGCCCTCCATGAGCGCCTCGATCCCCTGGGGCTTCGCGAGCCTGCCGAGGGTGTCGATCGCGTAGAGACAGACGCGCCCGTCGGCCATGGCGGCGATTAGGGGCACGACGGACTTGTCCCCGATGAGGACGAATATCCGGATCGCGGTCTCGCGGACGTAGGCGTCCTCGAGGGCGCGGATGAGGTCGGGGATCGCGAGATTCGCGAGGATGACGAGGACCTTCCGGGCGCTCTCCCGCACGTGCGTCCGCGGGTCCTTCAAGTTGTGCAGCGCCGGCTGGACCGCCAGCGGCCCGAGCGCCTTCACCCGCGCCAGCGCCCGGTCGTCCTGGTCCCGGTGCAGCACGTAGAACCGCCAGGCGATCTTCATCGGCGTCTGCAGCAGGATCAGCGCCACGATGGCGGCGACCACGAAGACGCCAAGAAGGATATAGGGCAGCATTTCAGGCCGGCCAGGCGGCGCGGCCCCGGATTCTACGCCCCTCCCGTGGAGGGGACAACGAGGGATTTCGGGGGGAGGCTTACTTCGCTCCCGGCAACCGGCGCAAGTAGGAAACCGCCGGCGCGGGATCCTCGTTGACGATCAGTTGGAACACGTCGGGCCGGGCGTAGTGGCCGGCGGGATCGAAATCGAAGCGGCTGCGCGCGATCTCGGCCATGTCGAGATCGGCGCACAGGATCCCCTCGCGGCCGTAGAGGGGACCTGCGAGGACCTCGCCCAGCGGGGAGACGATCACGCTGCCGCCGCGGCACATGACTTCGGGCTGGGCGGACAGCTCGCCCGGGGCAGGCATCCCCTCGGGCACCATGGACTTCGTCATGAACTGGTTGCAGCCCAGGACGAAGCAGCGCCCCTCGCAGCCGATGTGCCGCATCGTGGCGTGCCAGGCGTCGCGCGGGTCCGCGGTCGGCGCCAGGTAGATCTCGACCCCCTTGCCGTACATCGCCATCCGCGCCAGCGGCATGTAGTTCTCCCAGCAGATGAGCCCCCCCATCCGGCCGAACGGGGTGTCGACGACCGAAAGGGTGCTGCCGTCCCCCTCGCCCCAGACCAGCCGCTCCGAGCCGGTGGGCTTGAGTTTGCGGTGCTTGGCGACGAGCCGGCCTTCCGGATCGAAGTAGAGCAGGGTGCAATAGAGCGTCCCGCCGCCCGGCTTTCCGTCCCGCTCGATGACCCCGATCGCGACGTAGGCCCGCGCGGCCTTCGCGGCCGCCCCGAGGGCTAACGTATCCGGCCCGGGAACCTCCACCGCGCTCTCCCAGTAGGCCCGGAAGGCCTCGCGCCCCGCCGGGCTTCGGCTGCCCATCACCGTCCCGAACCCAAGCCCCCGCGGATACCCCGACACAAACGCCTCCGGCAGCAGGATGATCCGCGCCCCGTTGCCCGCCGCCTCGCGGATCAGCCTCACCGCCTTCCGCACCGTCGCCGCCCGATCAAAGAGAATCGGCGACGCCTGCACCACCGCCACCCGCACCGTCGTCGCCCGCGCCTTCGCACCGCTGCCCGAAGCCCTTTTCTTCATGTCCTCCCCCCGCGCCCCGTCACCGACGGGACAAGTATGGATCACCCGATCCAAGACACAAGTTCACCGCCGCAGTCTACTCCCCGACCCGCAACACGAGCACGCGCGCCGCACCCGCCGGGGCGAGGCCGCCTTCGACGGTCGCCCAGGCGTCCGAGGGGGCGCCCGCGGGCAGGATGGCCGCGACGAGCAGGCCGCCGGGCGGCGGGGTTTCGCGGCGCAGCATCCACGCAAGGAACTTGGCCTCGCGCGCGCGGCCGGCGGCGGCGGCGGATTCGAGGATTTTCGCGAGGGCGGGGTCGCCGGGATTCGGGTGGAAGGCGCCCTCGGCGGCCTGGCCGGCGACGAGGTTGCCGATTTGCTTCGCCCGCCCGCCGTCGGTCGCGAAAACGAAGAAGGCGGGCTCGGCGGAGGCGTTGACGACGCGAAGGCCTTTTGGCGTCCGGACGGCGGAGAGGGGCGGCGGGCCGGCGGCGGCCTCGCGGCCCTCGAAGAGGAAGCGCCAGTCCGGGCCGCGGGGGAAAAGGATCGCAGCGGCGGACAGCGCCGGGTCGGAACGGCCCATGGGGGCGGACGGCATGGCTCCGCCGGATCCGCCCATGACGGCGGAAATGCACAGCCGCCAGGCCGGCTCCGCGCGATCGGCGGGCCCGAAATGCAGGGGTTTCGGCAGGCAGCCCGCCCGGAACGCGACCCGGCAGCGGCCAAGGCTTTGTCCGTGGACGGCCGCGAGACGCACGATCTTGCCCCGGGCGCCGTCGCCCAAGGAGACGCGAGATTCGAACTCGTCGACGGACTGGGCGCGGGCGGGCACGACGGAGCGGGCGAGGAACAGCCCCGCGGCGGCGGAGGCAAAGAGCAGGATCGCGATGCGGGTGACGCCGCGACGAACAATGGATCCGAGGGCCCAGCCGAGGAAGACGAGCACGAGGAGGGCGGCCGCGACGGCCAGCACGATCCGCCGCCGCTCGGGAACCGGCCACGAAATCTCGATCGGGATCCCGTCCCGCCGGTCGTAGGCCGGAGGATCGCTCGCGAGATCGCCGATTCTGCGCTCGGGCATGCCATCGAACAGCGCGGACAAAAGCGCCCGCGATCCGGCCTCCCCCCGGTTCCGCGGCGACCGGATCAGGATGCGCCCCAGGCCCGTCTGGATCCGGGCGACCATCCTGCCTGCGCCCGTCCAGCGGCCGGTCACGCCGTGGCGGATCCGGAGCGTTCGCCAGGCCTCCGCGAGCGGCCCCGTCCCCTCGTCCCAGCCGCGATCCGGCGGCAGCAAGAAATCGTGGGGCACCGGAGAAGCCCCCGCGAGAGCCTCCAGCAGCCCCGGCGCCGCCGCCGTCCGGGAATCGAGGGCGACCCGCCCCCCGGCCGAAATCCATCGCCCGAGCGACCGCCAGGCCGCCCCGGCCTGCGCAGCGCTTCCCGGCTCCTCGAGAATCGCCGCGTCGAACGCTTCCATCCCCTCGGGGTATGGCGGGAGGTCGGAGGCGGGGAAGCGCACGAAACGGATCCGGGGCCCGGCCGGGGCCGCCGCCGCCGCCGCCGCCGCTGCAAGTGCGCGGCCGGCGGCCCGTCCTTCGCCCGGCGCGGG
>CAYHQZ010000056.1:0-17733 GCA_964358555.1 uncultured Planctomycetia bacterium | reverse complement strand
CCGACTACTGGGGGGCCGGCCGGCGCCACTGCGTCAGCCACTGGGGCGAGGACGCCGGCTACTACGGCTGCTCGCATACCTGGGTCCGCGGCTTTCTCGACGCCTACAAGATCGCCGGCTTGCGCCGCGGCCTCGACGTCGCGCGGGCGGGCGCCGAGTTCGGCTGGCACGTCGTGATGAAGGGAAAGAAGGAGTGGCCGGGCGGCGGGCGCACGGAGGAGCTGAAGGACCGCGAGTTCTGCCTTCCCTTCTTGAGCCAGGTCTGCCTCTGGGAGACGACCGGCGAGGCGGTCTACAAGCAGCGCGCCGACGACGTCGTCAAAAACGTCTACCTGAAGTACCAGCACCCCGACGGCGCCTGGATCTCGCGGTTCACGTGGGGCGAGCGCAAGGTGGGCGAGACCTCCAAGTCCTCGTTCGCGTCGAGTCCGGGGGGCTGGTCCGTCTACTACGCGAATCCCGCGATGATCCTCTACCACGAGCTGACGGGCGACCCGGCCGTCGCGAAGGGGCTCGTGCGGAACGCCGACTTCCTGTTCAAGCGCCAGGACCACCTGCATCTCGCCCTCCAGACCTGGGCGTTCGCCTACGAGCAGACGAAGAACACGAAATATACGGATTCGGGGAAGGCCTCCTTCGCGAAGCAGTTTAAGTCGGGCGGGAAGATCCCGCGATCGAACTACACCCAGGAAAGCCTCCTCAAGGCGATCTCGATCGACCTGGCCGGCTCGAACGGGATCCGCGAGCTGAACCGATTCCTGGTCCTCTCGCCCGAGATGATGAAGGCCGTCGCCGCCGCGGGCGGAGGGAAGTAGTCTTCCCCGATTGCCCCGCCGGAGGGTAAAATCCCGGGCCTCGACCATGCGCTTTTCGCCCCGCCTTCTCGCCCTGGCCGCGGCCGTCCTGCTTTCGGCCTGCCGTTCGAGCGCGCCGCCGGAGCAGGAGGGGCCGACGGCGGTGGATCCGAACCTCGAGAAGGAGATCCACTCCCTCATCTCGCAACTTCGGGGCCGCTACGACATCGAGCAGGACCGGATCCGGGAGTCGCTCGTCCTCGTCGGAAAGCCTGCGATTCCCTACCTGATGTCCGCTTGCAAGAACGAGGACCCGGGCGTCCGCGCCCATTCCGCGATGGCCCTCGGCGGGATCGGGGACCCGGCGGGCATCCCGGCGATCCTGCCGCTCGTGGACGATCCGCACTTCCGTGTCCGGATGGGGGCCTGCAGGGCGCTCGGCGAACTCGGCGGCCCCGAGGCCGGCGAGCCCGCGCACGGCTGGGCCGGCGAGTCGATCTACAAATGCCTCCGCGGGGCGACCTACGACGAGCGGATGGTCGCGGCCGAGGGGATCCGCCAGGCCCACTACGAGCCGGCGATCCCCAGGCTCATCGCGCTGCTGACGGATCCGAATCCCGAGACGCGCGTCTGCGCCCAGGACGCCCTCCAGGCCATCACCGCGCAGAACTTCCGGATGGACGTCCGCGCCTGGGAGGCCTGGTGGCAGGACGCCAAGCAGGCCTCCGACGACGCGGGCCTTCCGCAGGCGGACGTCTTCCATTTTTTCCCGCATCTCCACGCGACTCCCGCCGAGATCGACCGCGCGCGTCTCCACGAGCAGGAGATGAAGCGCCGCCTCCACGGCGTCGAGAAGCCCGAGCAGTACTTCGACGACCCCGAGGACCCGTCCGTCGAGAAGGCCCGCCACCCCCCGCGCGTCCGGCCGTAGGGGCGGGGCCGCGGCGTCATTCCGTCAGGGGGCCTTCGCCTTTTCCTCCGGCGCCTTCGGAGGCTCGCTTGCTTTTGTCGGCTCCGGGGCTTTCGGGGGGGCGGGGTCCTTGCCCTTGCGGATGTCCGCCAGGCGGGCGCGGAGCCACTCGGCCGACGGCACGGTCTTGCCGTCGGCGAGGCGGACCTGGTAGTCGCGCTTCGTGAGCGACGATCGGGTCGCGATCCTCTCGATAAATTCCTCCGCGGTGCGGACGGGCTCGGCCGACGCGGTGATTTTCGCGCGCATGTGCTTGGCGGCCTCCGCAGGGCCGTATTCCCGCTCCTCCCGGATGAACGTGACGCCGGAGACCTCGACGGCGCGCAGGAGGCGGCCGATCTCGTCGGCGTCGGGCGAGCGGGCGCGCAGCACCTGGAATTCGCCCCAGTCGTCGCCGATGAGGATGTTCACCAGGCGCACGACCTGGAGGCTGTAGGTCTCCTTGCCGAGCGCGAACTCGACCGATTCGCCGCCGCGGACCCTTTTTGCCACGCGGGGCGTTCCGTTGCCGTCCCGGAGAGTGAGGAGGACCTGGCCCGCGGTGATGTCGTCGAGGGCGATTTCGAGGAAGCCGCGCGAGCCGGGGACGGCCCCGGCGCCCCGCTGCGTGACCGTGAATGGCTCGCCCGCCGCGGGGAATTCGAGCGCGGCCGGGATCGCCCGAAGCCGGGCGCGCTCCTCGGGCCTCTGCCCGGCCGGCCCGTGAAGGATGGATATCTCGCCCGACTTCACCCAGCGGTCGCGCAGCCCGTCGGTCATCGGGAGCGTAAGATCGATCGAGGCCTTCTCCCGGGAGGGCTCGAACGGGATGTCCTCGCGGCCGGCGCGGGCGACGGCGGCGCAGGGGACGGCGGGACTCTTCGGGCGGACGCGGAGTTCGCGGACCGCCGAAGGGTCGAGCCATCTCGTCCCCCAGTCCGGGGACGTTCGCTCGATCTCGATCGACCCGTCGGCCGTGTCCGCGAACAGCTCCACCTCGATAGGTTTCGGGGGCGCGGCCGATCCGAAGGCGATGGGCGGGCTTTCGGCGCGACGCCCGTCGGCCGTCTCCGCGAAAACCCGGAACGTGCCGCCGGAAGCCCCGAGGAAGACCGCCAATTCGGCGTCGGCGAGGTTGAACGGATAACTGCGGTCGCCGGCCGCCGCAAGTTCGTAGCGCATCGGCGAGCCGCGATCCTTCGCGATCCACACGGCTTTCGGAACGCCCCCGGAGACGATCGCGGTGACGACGGCGTTCCGGCCTGGAGGCGTCGGCAGGAGGATGGAGTCCGGCACGCCCGATAGCGTGACGGCCGCGGCCGGCGGGGGCGTCGTGGCGCAGCCCGCGATTCCGAGGAGGACACAGGACGCCGCCGCGCGAACGAATGCGCTCATCGTCGGATTCCTTTCTTCTGGTTCGACCGCATCCGATTCCCGCCCCTATCCGTCCGGCACGTCGAGGTTCTCGACGCGGCGCAAAAGCTCCGCCTTGCGGCTCTCGAATTCGGCCTGGTCCAGCTGGCCTAAGTCGCGCATGGCCTCCAGGCGCGCGATGCCCTGCAGGGCCAGGCGCTTGCGGCCGAGTTCCTTGGCCTGGCGCTCGAACTCGGCCTGGTTGAGCGAGCCCGCCCGGACGCGGGCGTTCAGGACCGACTTCTGCATGTCGAGGGCCGAGATCTCGTCCTTCGCGCTCGGCCCGGCGGAGGCGTAGGGGGACTTCGCCGTGTACTCGGTGGGGTCGGGACGATCGACGCGGCGGGCGGTCGCGCGGCGAGGCGGCGGCGCGGGCGGCGGCGCGGGCTCGGGCTCGGTGCCGTCGAATCCGGGGCCGGCCTCCTCCTCGAAGCCTTCCTCGCCTTCGTTGGCCGGCGGCTCCTCCGTGGCGGCATCCCCGTCGGGCTCGCCCAGGTAGTTGTCCCGCAGGAACGCCCAGAGCCTGCGGTGCGCCGGGAGGCCTGCCAGCGCCCAGCCGATCTGGAAGGGCAGCGCGATGAGGCCGGCCCAGGGGAACCGGACGATGAGGCCGAGCAGGGTCAGAGCGACAGCACCCGACGCCGCGGCGGCGAGGTTCGCGGGCAGGCGCCGGAGCCTCGATTCGACGTCGAGCCGGTCGGCGTCGCCCCAGGCCTGGATCTCGATGCCGCGGGCCCCGCCCGTGAGGATCCGCCAGAGGGCCGCCTTCTCGCCCACGACGGCGGCGCCGGATTCGGATTCCTCGAGCTCCCCGTCGTAGCCTTCCGATTCCATCCAGGCCGCGATTTCCTCCATGAGGGCGACGGGATCGAGGTCGCGCTCGAGATAGGTGCCGCGCCGCCGGAACATGGGCATGACGTGGGGATTCTAAACGCTACGGGGCCTGGGTTTCGAGCCAGGCCTCCGCGTCGAGGGCCGCGCGGCAGCCGCTCCCGGCCGCGGTGATGGCCTGCCGGTAGCGGGCGTCGGCGACGTCGCCCGCGGCGAAGACGCCGGGGACCGAGGCCGCCGTGGAGGGCCCGATCGTGCGGATGTAGCCCACCTCGTTCAGCTCGAGCTGCCCCCGGAAGGGAGCGGTGTTCGGCTCGTGGCCGATCGCGACGAAGAGCCCCGCGCAGGGAAGGACGGAGAGCGCCCCGGTCCGGATGTCCTTCAGGCGCACCCCGTCCACGCGCTCGGTCCCCAGGACCTCGTCCACGACGGCGTTCCAGGCGAATTCGATCTTCGGGTTCGCCCGGGCGCGGGCTTCCATCGCCTTCGACGCCCGCAGGCGGTCGCGTCGGTGCACGACGAGGACGCGGGAGGCGAATTTCGCGAGGTGCAGCGATTCCTCCATCGCGGTGTCGCCCCCGCCGACGACGACGAGCTCGCGGTTTCTGAAGATCGGCAGCGCCCCGTCGCAGACGGCGCAGGCGGAAACCCCGCGGTTCCGGAGGCGGCGCTCCGAGGCGATCCCCAGGGTCTTCGCGCAGGCGCCCGTCGCGACGATGACGCATTGCGCCCGGATCTCGCGCTTCGGCGTTCGCAGGAGGAAGGGGCGGACGGAAAAATCGGCGGAGACGACGTTCGACGCGAGGATGCGCGTCCCGAAACGCTCGCCCTGCGCCTTCATCCGGTCCATCAGGTCGGGCCCGGAGACGCCGTCCGGGAACCCGGGGTAGTTCTCGACCTCCGTCGTGATCATGAGCTGTCCCCCGGGGACCATGCTCGGATGATCGGGGTCCGCGTCGCCCTCGATGACGAGCGGCTTTAGCCCCGCGCGGGAGGCGTAGATGGCGGCGGTCCAGCCGGCGGGCCCGGAGCCGACGATGACCAGGCGTTCGATGGCGTCCGCCATGGGGTCAGATCTTCAACCGCCCCGTCTGGCGGAAGAAGGCGATGGGGTTGTCCCACACGACCGTCTCGATGTCGCGTTCGGAAATCCCGATCCCGCGCATCGCCTCGATGGTCTTGGGGACGGCGAGGGGGTTCGACACGCCCCAGTCGGCGGACGAGTTTACGATCATCCGCTCGGGGCCGTTCTCCTTCACGATGGCGGCTGCCCGTTCGGGGGTGAGCTTCGTCACGTAGTAGACGGTGTGGCCGCACCAGGCCCCGCAGGCGTGCGCGTCGGGCGTCGTCTCCTCGGTGTTGTGGTCGATCTCGGCGTGCGTCATCGGGAAATCCGTCTCCTTGAGGATCTCGATGATCCGGCGCGTCCCGGCGAGCTTGTTGCGATGCGGGGTATGGATGAGGACGACCATCTTGCGCTCCTTCGCGAGCAGAAGCTGGCGGCGGAGGATGTCTTCCTCGACGGGCGTGATCTGATCGAGCCCGATCTCGCCGATTCCGAGGACGTTCGGATGGTCCAAAAAGCGGGGCAGCTCCTTCAACACCGCGTCGGCCATCTCGCGGTGGTTCGCCTCGCGGGGGTTCACGGAGAGGGTCACGAAGTGCTTGATCCCGTAGCCGGCCGCGCGGTCGTGCTCGAAGTTGCAGATATGACGGAAATAGTCGAAGAAGGTCTCCGGGTGACGCCTCGGCTCGCCCAGCCAGAAGGCGGGCTCCACGATCAACTCGATTCCCGCGTCCCGCATCTTTTCATAGTCATCCGTTGTCCGCGAAATCATGTGGATGTGGGGGTCGCAGATGCGCATGGTGCGCGTAGTATACCGGCGCAGGGGGAGCGACCGATGCCCGAGATTCCGGACCGGCTGGGACGGATGCGGGAGTGCCCCGGCTGCGGGGCGCTTGCGAAGACTTCCGTTCCCGTCTGCCGGTGGTGCGGCTACGAGTTTGAGGGCGCGTTGCCGTCCCGGCCGCCCTCCGCGGCCCCCCGCGAGCCCGCTTTGGCGCCTTCCGTCCCGGACGCCGCTCCCGCCTGCCCCGAATGCGGCCATCGCGGCCCGCCGGTTTCCGTTCCGCGCGTGCCCCGCCGCGCCCTCTGGATGAGCTGGTTTTCCGCGATCCTTTGCGGCCTCGGGGCGTTCGTCATCTCCCAGGCGCCGGTCCTCCAGGGAGGGCTCGCCGTCCAGCTGCGGCCCCTGGGCTATGGCGCGGCCGGCTTTCTCGCCCTCCTCGCCGCCGTCTACTCGGTTCTCGGGTTTTTGCGCGTGCCCGGCTGCTCCCGGTGCGGCGCCCGGGCCGGCCGTCGGACCTGACGGAATCGCCTACAGATCCGTCTGGAGGAGGAAGTCGCTGCCCTGCGGCTCGATCCAGAGCACCCAGGGGAGCGAAGCGCCCTCGCCCGGGGTGACCGTTCGGGGGGCCGCGGCCCTCCGGGGCGGGACCTTCTGGTCGGGCGGGGTCCTCGTCGTTCCGGAAGCCGCCGGGGCCCTTGCCGTCCCGGCGGCAGGCGCCGGTTCCCCTTCCTGCGCGCCGTGGGCCTTGAGCAGCAGCAGGACCGACTTCTCCGGCGTTCCCTCCAGGGCCTTCTCGAAGGCGGGCACGTCGAGCATGCTTCCGAAGGAGCGGGCCTCGCCCTCGCTCTTCTGGGCGAGATGATCGATCGCGATCTCCGGAAGGTTCAGCGCCCCCAGGGTTATCAGGAACCGTTCCGGGGTGATCACGAGGCTGCAGATCTCGCTGGACCCCGGGGGGGTCCACTGGGAGATCGCGCCGCCCTGGTAGGGCTTCTGGCTCACGCGGAGCGAGCCGGAGGCGCCCAGGGCCTTGACCCTTTCCATGAGCCGCTCGAAGGCGGCCTGGTTTAGGTGGTCGGCCACCGCGACCCAGCCGCCGGGGCTCGTCTCGCGGGCCTGGAGGTGGTAGACGAGCAATGTGCCCTTGAGGGCGTCGAGGACCTCCTTCTGGGCGTCCTCGGGATTCGCCCCTTCGGGGAATCCCATCATCTGCAGGAAGTGCATGGCGACGGCGTCGGGCTGGGTCGCGTGCTCCCGCGAGATCTGGGCGCCGTGGGCGAGGAGATATTTTGAGGCGGGCGAATTCTGCGTAATCTCCTCGAGGATCTTCGCGGGGTTGAGGCTCGCCGCGAGCGCGAAGTCGGCGTCCCGGGGGACCATCCGGAAGCTTTCCTTGCTGACGACGGCCGGCCCGAAGGCCGCGAAGAGATCCTTCGGGGCGCCGGCGCTGAAGAACGCCCGGATGCGGGCCTGGCCTTCCGCCGAGAAGGCGACGGTGGCGGCGAGCGAGTTGAACTTCCGGAACGTGTCGGCGGCCTCGACGGGGAGCCACGCCGCCTCTTCGGAGCCCTGGGGCGGAAGCGCCGAGGGCTGGATCCAGGCCGACAGGAGCGCGTTCGGCTGGTCCGCCTTCCCGACGTTCTCGGCCGGAGGCTTGGCGGCGGTCCGCTTGTCGGAGAAGCGATCAATGGCCTGCTCGATGTTCCGGTTTCCGATGCCGAGCAGGAAGCTCGAGCCCGCGAATCCGAACCCGATCTCCAGGCGGCCGTCGGAAAGGCGGCTCGCGCGGCCTTCGCGATACACGGCCAGGGGCCGGTGGTCCATCGTCGCGGCGGAGCCGGGGGCGCCGGAGTTCTGGATCAGCGTGAGCAGGCGAAGGAAGTTCTGGTGGAGGGAATCCACGTCCGGCTTGGGGTCCTTGCCGACCCCGATCTCGAAGGCGGCGAGGATGCTCGGCGAGAACGCGTTGCCCCGGCCGAGCGCCACGAAGCCCTGGCGGGTGAAGGGTGTTGCGAACTGGGTCAGGGACATCGAAGTCTCGCGGTCGAAATTCTCGAGGTAGGAGCGCAGGCCCTCGATGGATTCGAGCGTCTGCTGCTGGTTGCGCCAGAGGTTCTGGCCCCAGGTCCAGCGATCGAACTGGACGCTGAGCTCTTTCAGGTCGGGGGAGTGCGCCACGAGGAACGGGCTTGGGGGCATGAGCGAGGAATAAGGGAACACCGCGGCATCCTGGACCGGGACCGGGACCGGGGTCTTGGCCTCTCCCTTTGCGGGGGCGGCCTTCTTGTCGGCCCCTTCGGCCGGTCCGAGGGTCAGGGCGAATCCGGTGAACAGCACCCCGGCGAAGAGGAAACGGCGGCCTCCGCTCATGACAATGCCTCCCCTGTCTTTGGCGGGGGAAAATCCCCCTCCCTTGAGACGCAGAACTATACCCGCCTGGATTTCAGGGGGCAAGGCGACGCCGGGGGCGCCCCGGATCAGCCGCGCGTCGGATGGGGGCTTCGGACGATGTCCACGATGAGGCCGAGGACGCCCGCCAGGAAGACGAATCCCCCGATCTGAAGCACCTGGAAGAAGTCGTTCCAGGGCAGGAGGTTCTTGTCCGTCGCGTAGAGGGCGAACGCGATGGCCGAGATCAGGCCGTAGGCGGCCACGAACCCCCGTCCGAAGAAGGCCTCCGGATGGACGTCGCGCGGGTCCGGCCCGGCGACGACGGCCCAGGCGCCGATGGGGAGGATCGGGAACGCGAGGGCGAGGATCTTGATGGCCTGGCCCGGCGGCAGGGCGCGCGAGGCGAAGGAAACCGAGGCCAGGACCACGGCGCCGAAGACATAGAGGATGACGAGAATCTTTCCGATCAGCACGAAGTAATTGGTCCTGCCGAGTTCGGGCTTCAGGTAGGCGAGCAGGCCCCCGATGGCCGCCAGCACGCCGGCGACGGGCATCAGGTAGTTGGCCTCGAAGGGGATCTTCAAGAGAGACGAGAGTCCCCACATCAGCGTGAAGAAGGCGCCGAGCCCCAGCATGCAGTAGCCGAGCTGCGCGTAGGGGGGCGGGGGGGCCTTGGGGAACTGCGCCTCCTGGTCCGCGAACATCTTCTCGACGTCCGGGCGGGTGACGGGGCCGGCGCCGGGGCGCTTCTGCCAGAAGGCGATTTTCTGCCAGAGCGTCGGCTTCGGCGGGCCCGCCAGCACGGGCTTGACGGCCGCGAGGGGGCCGTTGCACTTCGCGCAGGCCAAGGCGGCGTCCTCGTTCAGGACTCCGCAGGCGGGGCATTTCTTCATGAAGGGTCTCGAAGCGAGCGGACATGCTATAGCAGCCCGAAGTCCTACGTCCAGAGTCCGACGCGCTACAATGATGGAGGGCGGAGAGACGCAATGATTTTCCTGGCCTTCGCCGCCGTTCTCGCGGCCGCCGGTTCCGACGCGCCCGGTCCATCCCCGGCCGTGCCGCCCGATCCGGCTCCGTTCGAGGCGGGCTGGCTGCTCTTGCGGGAGGGCGCGCCGGCAGGCACGCTGGAGGTTCGCCTCGTCCGCAAGGACGGCCGGACGGAAGCCTCGGCCTCCGCGCTCGTGCCTCTGGACGCCGGCGGGTGCGCCCGCGTCCAGACGAATGCGCGCCTGGGTTCCGGCGGCCGGATCGAGGAGATGGAGTGCTGGGCGGCCGGGCCGCGGCCCTTCTTTCTCGAGGCGCTTCGCGATGGGGAGCAATTCCGCTTCATCCCGGAAGCCGACAGCGCGAAGGGGCTCGTCGTCTCCTGGATCCTGCCCGCCCAGGCCGCCTTCGCGCCGATCGAAGGTCCCGCGGAATACTTAGACCCGCTCGGTCCCGACGACCGGCCCGTCGCGGCGGCCTGGAAGTCCTCGCCGGACGGCCGCGGCCGCTCGATCGCGCCCAAAGGCTTCCAGCCGCCGGAGGGGGCGAAGGGCCTCTGCTTCCCCGCCGGGGACCGCCTCGCCCGCCCGGCGAACCGCGAGGAACTCGAGCAGGCGAAGGCGGCGATCGAGCGCGCCGAGGCCGAACGCGCTGCGAATTTCGCGAAGGAAGGGCTGGCGCGCAAGAAGGCCTGGGCGGAGAAGGCCCGGGCGGCCATCGGCAAGGACGCGACGGTCCACGAGGGGCCGCACTTCCTGATCCTCACCGACCTCGGCGCGGCCTGGGGGCCGAACCTCCGGGGGCTTCTGGAGGAGGATTTCGCGCCCGTCGCCCGCGAGCTTGGCCTCTCGGAGGCGACCTTCCTGGCCGACGGCCCCTGCGTGGCGGTGTTCCTCGCGTCCCGGGGAGCCGTCGGGCGCTTGAGCGCCTTCGAGGGCTCCCGGATGGAGGCCCTCTGCGCCCGCTCCTCCTACGAGCAGGAGTTCCATTACAACCAGGACCGCAAGGAGTCCTTCTCGCGGATTCTCGTCTACATGCCGAAGAAGGACATCAAGAGGATGAGTTCCCTCAAGGCGCCGCTCCGCCACGAACTGGGCCACGCCCTGCTCGACCGGGTCGCGCCCCCGGACACGGTCCCCGCCTGGCTCCACGAGGGCCTTGCCCAGACCCTGGAATATGCAACCCCGCCGCCGCCGGGGGCAGTCCTGGTTCCGCGGAGGCAGGCCCTGGAATGGCTCCGGAACACGGCGAACCGCAAGGAAGGGCTCGGCCGGCTGGACCCCATGTTCCTGGAGCGATCCTTCAACACCAACGACTTCCGCTCCTACCACATTTCCTACGGGTTCGTCCGGTTCCTCTCCGCCCGCAGCCCCGAACGCTTCGGCAAGATGCTCGACTGGATCCGGAAGGGCTGTCATCCCAACCGCGCCTTGCAAAAGGCGTTCGGTTCGGTTCCAGGCGACCTCCAGCCGGAATTCGAGGCCTTCCTCAAAAACCTTGCCCCCTAGGATGCCGGAACTTTTAACGGCCCCGGGGCGTCCAAAGGGATGCTCATGGACTCTCCAGAGAAAGGACAGCCGACCATGCTGAAAGTGATTCGCCCGTTTGCCGTTTGCGCGGCGTTCGCCATCGTCTTCTTCGCGTCCCGCGCGGAGGCCGCGTGGGTGCGGATCGTGGACAAGAATCCCTCCGAGCCGATCCGGCTCGTCGAGGAGCACGTGACCGCCGACATCAAGGACCAGATCGCGCGTGTCACGCTCAAGCCTGTCTTCTTCAATCCGAACGGCCGCGTTCTCGAGGGCGAGTTCATGATGGAGCTCGACCCCGGCGACGTGGTCGAGAATTTCGCGCTGACGATCAACGGCGTGCGCCAGGAGGCGGAGCTTCTGGACGCGACGAAGGCGCGCGGGATTTACGAAGGCATCGTCTCCCAGATGCGCGACCCCGGGCTTCTCGAGTCCGTCGGCAAGGGCCTGCTCAAGTGCCGGATTTTCCCGATTCCGCCGAACGGGAAATTCGACGTCGAGGTGAAGCTCACCCAGACCCTTGCGAAGAACGGGACGATGATCCAGTTCCAGGGGATCACGGCGAATCCCCGCGAGGCGAGCATCGCGCTGCAGGAGGCGTCCTTCGAGGCGACGATCGAGGGCAGCCAGGCGCTGCGCTCGGTGTTCTCTCCCACGCACCGGCTGGACATCGTGCGGGACGGCGAGAAGAAGGCGAAGGTTTCCTTCCGCGAGACGAGCTACCTGCCCCGGAACCGCCTGAAGCTCTACTTTGGCCTGGAAGGCAAGGACGTGGGGCTCTCCGTCCTTGCGCACCGCCAGGACGCGAAATCGCCCGGGACGTTTTTGGCGACGATCGCCCCGAAGGTGGAATTGGCGGCTTCCGAGGTGATGCCGAAGGACGTCGTCTTCGTCTTCGACACGTCGATGAGCATGGCCGGCGAGAAGATGGACCAGGCCCGATTGGCGCTGGAATACTGCCTCAACCACTTGAATCCCCAGGACCGGTTCGCGGTGGTGGATTTTGCCACCGACGTCCAGACGTTCCGGAATTCGCTGACGGACGCCTCTCCTGCGAACGTTAAGGAAGGCCTCGACTACGTGCGCAAACTCAAGGCCAAGGGCGGCACCGCGATCGAGGACGCGCTGGTGCGGGCGTTCGAATATTTGCCGAAGCGCGATGATTCCCGCGTGGCCATCGTCCTCTTCATGACGGACGGCGCGCCGACGATCGGCGAGCAGGATCCGGACAAGCTCCTCGCGAGCGCCGGCGTGAAGAACGTCTCGAAGGCCCGGCTCTACGTCCTCGGCGTGGGCTCCGACGTCCAGACGAGGCTTCTGGACCTGCTCGCCGAGCGAAACGGCGGGACCCGGGACTACGTGGGCGAGGGCGAGAGCCTCGAGGGAAAGACCGCGACGCTCTACGACCGGATTTCCACGCCGGTCCTATCCGACCTGAAGATCGCCGCCTCGTCGGGCGTCCGGATCGAGCAGATGTATCCGCGCCCGATTCCGGATCTCTTCCGCGGCAACCAGATCTTCCTCTACGGCCAGTACGAGGGCGAGGGCTCGGCGACGATCACGCTGGAAGGCTCGCTCGGCGGCAAGCGCCGGACGTTCGAATACAAGGTCGACTTCCCTTCGAAGGAATCCCGCAACGACTATTTGCCGCGCCTGTGGGCGGCGCAGAAGATCGGATTCCTCCTGGACGAAATCAAGTCGAAGGGCGAGTCCAAGGAGATCGTCTCCGAGGTGGTCGAGCTCGCCAAGGCCAACGGGATCGTCACCCCGTACACCTCCTTCCTCGTCGTCGAGGACATGCCGATGCGGCGGCCGGGCGGCGGCTTCGCTCCCGGGATGCCGATGCCGACGGGGGCGCCCGAGTTCGCCGCGCGTGCTCTCGAGGACAAGGCCGGCAGGGATCTGGCTCTCGATCGGGAATCCGGGCATTCCGGCGCCCGCGCCTTCAAGAAGGCGAAGGGCGAGGCGAGGCTGCGCGAGGCCCTCGGCGGCGGCGGGGTGAGCGAGGCGCCGAAGCCGGCCGAACCGGGCGCGAAGACGCCCCCCGCCACCTCGGCCCCGGCCGCGCCGCTCGCCGCGATGGACAAGCTCGCGGACGAGGCCTATTCCGCCAACTCCGCCGAAGGAAAGGGCGAGACGCAGGGCATCTCCGCCTCCCGCGTCCGGAACGTCGGCGGCAAGACCTTCTGGAACCAGGGCGGCGTCTGGATCGACGCCGACATCAAGGACCGAGCCTCGGAGAAGGACAAGATCGTGAAGGTCAAGATGTTCTCGGAGGAGCACATGAAGCTCGTCCGCGAGAACCCAGACCTCGCGAAGTTCTTCAGCCTCGGCCGCGTGATCGTTGCCTTCAACGGGAAGGTCTACGAAGTCGAGGATGCCCTGCCGGCGCCGACGATGGAAAAAAAGTAGGGCAGCGCCCCTTCGCCCCGGCCGTTCGCGGCACCCCCGCGGGCGGCCGGCGGCGTTTCGGGGGCCTTGCTTGCCTTCCTCGCCCCCGTTCGCTACCGTCTCCCGACCATGATCCACGCGAAGGACGCTATGGCGAAGGGGACCTGGGTCGGATACCGGCCGGACGTGAAGGTCCTGGACTGCACGATCCGGGACGGGGGGCTCATCAACGACCACCAGTTCGGCGAGGACTTCGCGAAGGCCGTCTACCGGACGGCGGTCGCGGCGGGCGTCGACTATCTGGAGATGGGCTACAAGGGCTCGAAGAAGGCCTATCCCCCCTCGAAATACGGCTGCTGGAAGCACTGCGACGAAGACGTGCTGCGGCGGATCGTGGGGGACAACAAGACGGCGGTGAAGCTCTGCGCGATGGCGGACGCGGGCCGGACCGACTACAAGACCGACATCCTGCCGAAGAAGGACAGCGTGCTGGACTGCATCCGGGTGGCCGCCTACATCGACCAGATCCCGATGGCGATGGAGATGATCCACGACGCCCACGAGAAGGGCTACGAGACGGTCATGCAGCTGATGGCCATCTCGACCGTCCAGGAGGCTGCCCTCGAGGAGGCCCTCGCGACCCTCGCGGGCTCGCCCGTCAGCGCGGTCTACCTAGTGGATTCGTTCGGCTCGCTCTATTCCGAGCAGGTCCGCGACCTCACCCTCACGATGCTGAAGGCGCTCGAGGGCACCGGCAAGGAGGTCGGGATGCACGCCCACAACAACCAGCAGCTCGCCTACGCGAACACCCTCGAGGCCCTCATCCTGGGCGCCAGCCGCCTGGACGCCACGATCAACGGGATGGGGCGCGGCGCCGGCAACTGCCCGCTGGAACTTTTGGTGGGCTTCCTGCACAACCCGAAGTTCAACCTGCGGCCGGTGCTCGAGTGCATCCGGGACGTCTTCCTGCCGATGCGCGAGAAAATGGACTGGGGCTACAGCATTCCCTACATGCTGACCGGCCAGCGCAACGTCCATCCCCGCGCCGCGATCGCGTGGCGCTCGGGCAAGACGCCCGACGACTGCGTGACGTTCTACGACCAGCTGACCGAAGAGGACTAGCCGCCGTGGGCGCCCCCGCGATTTCGATCGAAGGCAGCGCCTCCATCGGCTGGCTCCACGAGGCTTGCGGCTTCGTCGCCGACGAGCGCTTTTACTTCGATCCGGAGGTCCGCAACGCCCGCGCCGTCGAGATGGAGGATTTCCTCGCGCGTCGCTACCCGGATTTCGAGATCAATTTCTTCGAGGCGAACATGATCCAGAGCGCGTTCTGGCGGCGCGATCAGATCCTGGTGGGCGCGATCCAGCCGAACATGATTCTCGGGATGGCGGTGGGGGCGGCCTTCCTATGCCCGGGCGACAAGGACCCCGACATCGCGCCGGCCCCGCTCGCCGATCTCGACGCCGCCGGTCTCGAGAGGCTGCGGGGGATTGAGTGGGAGAAGGCCGGGCCGATTCCGCGCTTCCTCGGGCAAATCGACGCGATGCGTGCGAAGCACCCCGGGCGCCCCGTCATCCCGACGTATTTCTGGGACGTAAGCGGCCGGGCCTCGTTCCACGGCCCCGTCACCACCGCCCAGAAGCTTTTGGGCGAGCGGGCGTTCATGCTCATGTTCGACGACCCGGACTTCTTGAAGGGCCTGCTCGGCTGGATCGCGGACGCCTACGTAACGCTTGCGCGCCTCTTCGCGTCGCGCGCGGGCCTCGCGATCACGGGGATGCACGTAGGCGAGTGCTCCGGCTGCATGCTCTCGCCTTCCCAGTTCGACGAGTTCTCCGCGCCCTACATCCAGCGGATGGTGGACGCCCTCGGGCCCGGTCGGATCCACACCTGCGGCCTTTCGAACCACCTGATCCCGTGCTTCGCAAAGCTGAAGAACGTCCGCTGCATCAACACGGGATCGCTGACGAGCGTGCGGAAGATCCGCGAGGCGTGCGGCCCGGGGATTCGGGTCGAAACGGCGCCGTTGGCGAAGCTGCTCGCCTCCGGGACGCCGGACGACGCGCGAAAGTTCGTGGACCAATCGGTCGAAGAAAACGGGCCGGAGGGGGCGCTGGGGATTGTCCACCACCTCGATCGGGGATATCCCGAGGCGAACGTCCTCGCCCTGCACGAGCGGCTCATCGAGCGCGGCCTGGTCCGGCGGGGCCGGCGCCATCCCGCGGGCGGGTAGCGTTCCATGATCGACGCCCTCGCGGACCTGTGCGCGTCGTTCGCCGCCTACGCGCTTCTCGCGACGGCCTGCATCGGCTGGGGCCGGCTGGCGGCGCTCGCGCTGGGGATGAGATTCGAGGGGACAGCGCGGCTCTTCCACCTCGCCTGGCTCGGCTTCTCGACGACGCTTGCGCTCTTCCAGGGCGTCCACTTCCTTCTTCCTCTCGCCGCCCCCGTCTCCCTCTCCTGGCTCGGGATCGGCATCCTCGCGGCCGTTTTGCTCCTGCGGCGCGCGGAGGGCGCGGACGGGGCGGAAGGGGGTCTGCGCGGGCAGGGGTGGTTCGCGGTCGGGACGGTCCTGATCGCCTCTTGGCTTGCTCTGCGCGCGATGGCGGTTCCGGCGAACTATGACAGCGGGCTCTACCACTTCCAGGCGATTCGCTGGATGCGGGAATTTCCGATCGTGCCCGGCCTCGCGAATCTCCATGACCGCCTTGCGCTGAACCTCTCCTTCCACGGGGCGGCGGCCGCCTGGGACGTCCATCCCTTCTGGGGGCATGGGCGCAACGTGGCGTTGAGTTTCGTGCTGCTGCTCCTGTCGGTCGAGTGCCTCCGGGGGGCCATCCGGTTCTTCGGCGCGTTGCGCCGCGGCGCCGGCATCGCGGCCTCGGACGCCGTCCCGGCGCTGGCCCTGCCGCTTGTGCTCTGTCTTCCCCTCCGCCACGACCTCGCCTCGCCGAATTCGGATCTCGCGACGCTCGCCGTCCAACTCGCCTTCTTCCTCCGGTTCGCGCGGTTCCTCGAGGAGCCCGGACCCCTTCCGCGCGCCCGTTCGAAAGCGGGCCTGCTCTTCGTCCTCGCCGCGACGGCCGGCGCCATCAAGGGCAGCAATCTCGTCTATGCGTTCGCGGCCTCCCTCGTCGTCCTCGTCCGGATCGTCCGGCTGGGGCGGGCCGAGCCCGGCGGCGCCGCCCCGGGGCTCTCGCGCCTCGCCCTGCTTCCGGCCGCGATCGCCTGCCTCTGGATCGCCCGCAACGTCGCCACCAGCGGATACCCCGCGTATCCCTCGATCGTTGCCCGCGTGAACGCGGACTGGGCGATTTCGGCGCGGGACGCAGGAGAGGCCTCGCGCTGGATCTCCGGCTGGGCGCGCCGGGACACGCGCGCCCACGGGGGGGACGAGTGGGAGCCGGGCGAAGGCATTTCCGGCTGGCTTCTGCCGTGGCTCAATCGGATCCGGCGCGAGACGGTGGAGGTCGTCTGGCCCGTCGCGGCCGCGGCGTTCCTCGCCGCCTGGCAGTGGCGGCGGCGCCGGGCGGGGGGCACGGGGCTTGCCCCCGGGATGGCGCTGCCGCTCGCGATCCCGATCGCGGCGGGGGCCCTCTTCTGGTTCGCGACCGCGCCCGCGGGCCGGTTCGCCAACGCCCTCTTCTGGACGCTCTCCATGTCTGTGGCACTGCCCTTGATCCTGGGCCTCCGGCGCGACGGGGCGGCCTGGGCCTCGCGATGGATTCTCGCGGTCATCCTGATCGTGGCCGGCGGGGCGGTCCACCGCCTCGGCCGGCACCCCCACGCCCTGTGGGACCCGATTCGGCCCGGCGGCTACCAGCCGATCCCGGCGGCCGGGGTCAAGGTGGAATCCGCGAAGTCGGGCCTGAAGGTCCATACCCCCGTCCGCGGCCGGCTGACCTGGGACGCCCCGCTGCCCGCCGGCCCCCACGTCCGGCCCGATCTCCGGCTGCGAGGCGTTGGCCTCGGATCGGGATTCACCGTCCAGCCGAAATAGGCGTTCGCCACGCCGCTGTCGCGCCTCTACGCGGGCGGCTTCCAGTCCGGGATCGGGCGGCCTTCGGCCCGGATTTTTTCCTCCATCTGCCGCACGCGCGCCCCGCTGCCGGACAGATCGATCCGCTGGATGAAGCCGCCGGTCCGGTAGTAGTGGCAGGAGTTCTTGTAGTGCGCGAGCGCAGTCTCCCAGTCCTTCCGGACCAGCCAGATGGCGCCGAGACCGTGCTCGCAGCGGGCGAGCATGAGGCAGGCGTCCTTCGCGCGCGAGGTGCCGAGCAGCTTCTTTCCCGCCTCGATGGCCTGGAGGTATTTCGCCTCGGCGAGGTCGCGGTTGCCCGCGTGGCGGACCGTGTCCGCGTCGATCGCGATCTTGTGGGCGGCCTCGTAGTCGCCCGGCGGCGGGGGAGGCCCCGGATTCACGGGCACCTTCGGGCCGTTCTCCTTCTTCGCCTTCGGCGCTCTTGCGCGCGGCTCCTTCGCCCGGTTCCCCTTGTCCCGGTCGTCCTTCTTCGCGGCGCGCGCCTTCCCGTCGCGCGGCGTCTTGGCGCGGTCCCGGTCCGTGCCTTTCGACTTGTCCCGCGCCGTCTTCTCGCGGGCCGTC
>CAYHQZ010000055.1:0-17927 GCA_964358555.1 uncultured Planctomycetia bacterium | reverse complement strand
CCTGGAACCCGCCCGAGGAGGATGGCCTGCCCGTTCGCCTCGACAACCAGAGCGTCCCTGGCCTCCTTCTCGACACCCTCTACGACGGGATGGAGCTGCATGTGGACTTCGCCACGGCTAAAGCGATGGCCGTAACACCGCCGCTCGAGGGCCTCACCATCCTTCGCACGAAGGACGCGGACCGGACGAACACCACGGAGAACTACCTCCGGTTCACCCCCAGCAAGCCCGTGACGGTCTTCGTGGCGTACGACCGCCGCGCGACCTCCGTCCCGACTTGGCTCTCATCCACCTTCCAGGCCACCGGCCTCAAGGTTCTGGTTGTGGACGATGCGATTAGGTGGTTCAACCTCTACGCAAAGTCGTTCCCCGCAGGTCAGGAGGTCGTTCTTGGCGGAAACATGGCCGCAGGTGCTTCCTCCTCCAGTCAGCGGATGTATGGCGTCCTCCTTGCGACCCAGCCGAGCGCGGAGGACGTTTCGGGCTTCAATATCTACCGTAAGGAAGGTGCGGGCGAGTATGCGAAGCTGACGGCCACCCCCATCGCGGACCCCACCAACACCGATGAGACCGTCACGCCCGGGACTGTTTTCACCTACACGGTCACATCCGTGGACCTGGCCGGCAATGAATCCGCGAAGAGCACGGCTACCTCCGCGAGCACGACCTCGCCGGCCATCCTGGACCTCGTGGCAGATCCGACCGCCATCAACCCCGGCGCCGAAATCCAGAACTCCACCCACATCACCGGCCGCCTAACCCGCGATGCCGTTTGGACCGTTGCCATCAAGGACGAGTCAGGTGCGACGGTGAAGACCTTCACCGCCCCCGCTGAACCGCCGCAGACCACGATTGACATCACCTGGGATGGAACGAACGAGCTCGTCGCCCCGGTGCCGGACGGCAAGTACACCGTGGAGGCCTCGGCGCCTGGCGCCGCGACCGTTTCCATCGTCGTCTGGGTGGACACCGACGATGACCTTGATGGCGATGGGGCCAAGAACTCCGAGGATGCCGCGCCGGAGGATGACCAGATCAAGAAGGATTCGGATCGGGACCAGGTGGACGATGCGAAGGACGCCTATCCCTACGATCCCACCCGCTCCGAGCAGCCGGCGATGATCGTCCTGCCGAAGAACGGCAGTACCCACTACACAACTCGCGCCATTACCTTCGTCGGGATGGCTTTCGATCCGGGCGAGTCGCCAGAAGATGGCAGCTGGCTCGATGGCGCAGACATGGTCTGGACTTATTCCAGGGACGGCGGTGCAGACCAGGCACTGGGACATGGGATGAAGTTCTCGGCGACTCTTGCCGAGGCTGGCGTCTATACGATCAAGCTTACGGCCAAGAAGTCGGCGGGGGATGAGACGGCGCAATTGACGATCACCGTCGTTTCCAGCGCTCCCCCAGCGAATGCCGCACCCACAGCGACAGTTGTCTCTCCTTTCGATGAGATGCCCGTAAATCGCAACCGGCTTGTCTTCCTCAAGGGCACAGCAACGGATGTGACGGATGGCGATATTTCTGGTCCAGCTCTCCAGTGGAAGTTAGGCGAAACGGTCCTTGGTTGGGGCCCGGAAATCGCGCTGTTGGAACTTCCGACTGGGCTGCAAACGATTAACCTTGTTGCAATCGACTCGGATGGCTCGACAGGAAGTTTCGCAATCAAGTTGGACATCCAAGAGGGCCCTGTTCACGCTGGGCTCTGGGATTACAACTGGAATTCCAAATTCGGGGATGTTACGCGATATGGAGATCGGGGCGGCTCTTCTGGGACGATGCCGATTGATGGACAAAACGTCAAGGGCTTCAAATTTGAAGGGGAGCCCGTAGATCACAACTGGTTCATTTATCGCCTTGGAAGGCATTATGATTATATCACCTTCTATGCGGGCGCCTTGGATACAACCGGAAATCTCGGAACAATAGCTGTTTATTTTGATAATGAATGCCGATTAGTTACGCCAGTTTTAAGAAAAGAACAGAATGCCATATATTATTACCTAGATGTTAGTGGAGTTGATGAAGTCAGATTCTCTGATTGCCCTTGGCGGAGTGGTATTTTTAAAGTTATTATAGGGCAAGCCATTCTTGATATTCGAGAAGTTCACGGACTTCAGGCGTCTACCGACGAAAAATGGGAGCCTCTCGTTCCTACGGATCATACGAACCTTGGGTATGAATCTGAGGATACAGATAATCCGATAGTCAATCCGGGGAAAGATACGGAAAGATGGAATAGGCGAGATGCGCCAAAAACACAGGTGGCAAGCGAATCACCCGATAATTGGCCTAAAGTGCTGGGCCATATTCTTTCATCAGCGGAGAAAAGGGATGAGAATGGACAGCCGATTAAGCCGGGAGTTGACGCTGAAATATGGACGCGAGATCTTTGCTCGGTTCGAGTACATCCAGTTGAGAGGGTTAAAAAAGCAGCGAAGGCGGGTGCGAGAAAGGCCAATCATTGGATGGCAGTGCGAGTGCAACAAATAACGCCTCCTGGGGTAAAAGGAAATGTGCGTTTCCGAATTGTCAATACAACCAGAGGGGTTCCTGAAGGGCATTTTCTCGACTTCGTCGATGTGCCGATTTATTATAAAGAGAAAAATGATGATGTTGGTTGGACCGCGCCATTCTTTGCCTATGCAAAAAAAGACGGTACTCCTATCGCAGTGAGCGCCTGGCTTATTGAAAAGCAGTTCACGCCTGGTTCTGATGTTCCAAAAAAGGAACTCCTAAATCAATGGAAGGACAAAAAAGATACGGACAAATTCTGGACATTACCCGACGATAAGGTTGTCAATGCCATCTCGCCAGTTTCATTGGTTCCTGGCATTTCGACATCCATGTCGTTTGATGTGCCGCCTGGCTTTACTTTCGTTAAAAACAAGGAAGCCAATCCAAAGCCACGGGTTGACGGTCCGAATGGGCCACCTCCCGAGTTAGATTTTGGAACAAAGCCGATAGAAACTGATACAGGTGGCCCTCAACCTGTGAACGTTACCATATCAAAGTCTTCGCCTTGCGGGCCAAGGCCGGTTGGATTGCTATTAGATATCTCTGGTGTTGCGGGTTGGACGGAAAAACCGAACGCTCAATCCGTAATTACAAAATCTGAGCCCCGCTCTATAATCGATTTGGATGTGGATACAGATCGCAACGGGGTGATTGATGACACTGATGACGAAGATGGCGAAGAAAGATTTACAAGCATGCGAGGCGCAGTTGTCCTTGTAAATAATGATGATAATAATGATGATGACAAACCGGATAGCGCTGATGCAAAACTGCAGTTGGGCGACGAGCCACAACTGTCCAGGTTGATTGTTCGTTGCAATTCCACCTTGCCAGTAGGCTGGAAAATTGCTCTCAATATCCCAACTGAACAAACGGGCTTCGTGCGAATATTTCCTTCAGCAACTGCTGGAGTCTTGAAATTTCTCGGAAAGGGCTCTCTAGCGCCACCCGAAATAGCAGATACTCGCGAAATTGTCCTTGTCGGAGAGGAAATTTCCCCATTCAGCCGGGAGCAACTTTACAAAGGGATAACGCTTTATGCTGAAGCCACGATGTATGCTAATGGGGGCATCTTTCCATTTAACGGAAAGATTAACGTTTCACTTGTGTGTCGAAATGGCGAGAACAAGGATGTTTATTCTGATAGCGTGCAATTATTTGTTGCACCTCTCCTTCTGGCGTGGAACGGCCAGGAGGCAGAAACGGTTTATGCTAATCCCACGATTTTTAATGAGGTAAAGGAAGCCCTTAAGGCTCAAAAGAGTATAACGGTTAGGCCGGGGCCAGATGGTCCACGGAGGCTGTGGCTTCAGGACTTCGCCGAAATCGCCAACTCCAACAAAAATAAGGATGTTAGGATACCGGTCGTAGGCGATCTTATGCACCTGTTTTCACCTAGTTGGCCTATGGACTTGGCTAACGAAGAAAAAGGTTATGCGTACTGGCAGATATATAACGAAGGCTCCGGGGGAAACGTCGAATTATCACCACCCCACACAGGATATCTATCCGGCCGAATTATTATTGGCTCGGGTCGGTTTCGTCCTGGTCTTAGAGATTTCTTCTTGCATCAAGGCGTACAGATACACAAACAAAAAAAGCACATAAATATTTATACGGGTTGGCTCGGAATCGGTCACGTAGATCAGATTTTCTCCTTTGTTCCGAAGGGAAAAGAAAATTACGCTGTTTTGGTCGCCAGTCCACGATTGGCTTTTAGTTCGCTGGAATCGCTTCTATCGGATGGAAAAAATGACCTTCAATTACGTGTCGGTTGTTTGGGAGAAGCTAACAATTTTTCGGTGCAGAAGCTTCTCGGAGGAGATGATTATAAGAGCACCGTTCTCGCTGAAAAGTTCGAAGATAATGTATTGCAGATTAGTCTGCGAGATGCAATGTTTGCGAACGATGATATATTGTGCATAGGTAGTGAATATGTACAAGTAAAGACAGGCGGAGGCACAAAAACGATCACCGTTGAAAGAAAGATATTTAATTCTACGCCTAAAACATGGGACCCCGGTAAACTAATATTCCGAATTTCCGATCTGGTAAAAGCCAACCTTCAGAAAGGTGGCCCACAAGACATTATTGACGTGGAAACAAGCGTACTGTGCAAGGAACTATCCGAAAAACCAACAGACGTTCGAGAGTTGCCAGTCATATTCACTTCTGGAATAATAGACGGTCAAAAAGTGTGGAGAGAATATACGTCGAATTTCGTAAATTGCCTTGTTGCCGGCAATAAGGCGGTTATGCCGAAATCGCACGGATTGACTACATCTCTCAAGCATGATAAATTTGAAGATGTCGTAAGACAGCAAATGACAGGAACGGTAGAGCCTGAGTTTATTGATGCATGGTCGTTACATTCGCAACAGGGTGAAGTGCATTGTGGAAGCAATGCCCGGCGGAAGCCCATCGAAAAGACAATTTGGTGGCAATCTTGGGAGGAATATACAGAATGAGGCTAATCGAAGGTGTCATGTCTTTCCATTCTCAACTGGTAGCAGGTATTACGATATTCGTAGCCTTGTCGAATGGCTCGTCATTATATGGATATGAATTGGGTTTCACAGAAACAAAGCGGGAGATTGTTAATGCTGCGAAATTGACAGGCGCAGAATATGAAAACGAGAGGAATCGCCTTGTCGAGAAACACGGCCAAGCGAAAAGTATTTTATCGGGCCTGTCTTTTCCGAAAGAGGAATGGGAAGCGAAATTGCTATCCGAAATCATTATTATGAGAATAGAGCGGAAGAAGTTAGTTGAGGATATCGAGACGAGCGAGATGCCTATTGCGCTTGATCGCGAAGGAGCTACTAGGAGACTAGCCCAGGGAAATATTTTGGCAGCTAGATGCCGAGAGGTTCCAGCGCTATTAATTGAGGCGCTCTGGAAGGGAAATGCGGTACGTAAAAAATTTCGTCCCGTCGATGACGATGCGTATTTATGCTCCGCCCTCGGCTTGTTAAAAGTAATAGCCGCAAGGCAAATTCTCGAAGCGAATCTAAAGCATGAGTACTTCGAGGTGAGAGCCGCTGCCGCAAGCGCTCTAGGTAAAATAGGTTCCCCGGAGAGTGTACCCGCATTGTATTCGATGATCATAAGAAATAAGAACGAAACAGTAAAAGACTACAAAATTGCAGCAGACGTAGCGATAAGGCAAATACCTAAATGCGCGGATATAAACACAATTGAATATCTTCGAAAAAGTTGCAAGGAGATAAACAATGATGAAATTGAGACGATCACTGAACAATTAATAAAAGAGATTGAAACAAAATTTAAAACAAGCAAGGTGGACGATAAGGGCTCCGTTACAACTCATCCGCAGCCAATAGGATCGGAAAGATATTTCGCGCTCGCCATTGCAACTTTAGTTATTGTGACATGTGTTGTATTAATTTGGAGAAAGAGGACGATGGGAAGCAAGAGATAGGCTGCGTGCATGTCAACTTGAGCAGCCTCCTTTTCGATATCGAGAACCGTATTCTGCAGTGTCCCCCCGAAAGCTGGACAACTCACGCGCTTAATTTCTCAAGCAAAGTTCTTCATGAGGTGGTAGAAGTCGAGGACCAGGACGGCGCCGGGATGCCCCTTGCCGATATTGCCAGGCGATTGACATCCTAATAGAAATATTACTAATCTGAAGAATGAATGCGCATAGGACTTCATGTGTTAGCGGCTCAACTTGAGTTTCTGTGGATCATTGAGCAATTGATGCCCAACATAACGATTGAGCTCACCCGTTTGGACCATCGGCCAGGCGTTTGCCGCCCCACGGGAGAAATGAGCAAATGCCTGGACGAGGGGCTAATCGGGTGCAGAAGAAATGGGGGACGTTCTTAAATACTTAAATAGTTTCCGCGGAACCAACCCTCCAAAACTGTCACCCCTCGAGTCGGATGCCGAGTTTCGCTTCCGCCTCGGAGCCTTTCCGCCGAGCCACGCAAACGGCCGCTTCCGTGACGCCGAGGAGTCGCGCCGCGTCAGCGCCCTTTAGGGCCTGCGACAAAATAACTGTAGCAAGTTAGCCGTTCTGCCGTGGCCGGATGGTGTAGTTCCAATCGCCGTGGAAAATATCGCGTAGCAGGTTGATCTTCGCCCACTCTTTATCGGAAACCTTGCGACCGACCGGATACCGACGGCGATCCAATCGGCAGGAAACTTTCAGACCTGTTGTCGTGGTCGTCTTGGAGATGAGGTTCACTACGGTCGCATAATCGGCCAAGGGTTCGCCTCGCCAATTCGAGCTGATGAATGCAAACAGCCGATGTTCCACCTTGTTCCACTTGCTGGTGCCCGGAGGGAAATGGCAAACAGAAATAGGGAGATGAATTTCATCGGCCAATCGCTGGAGTTCCCATTTCCACAAGCGCAATCGAGATCCATTGCTTCCGCCTGCATCCGCCGTGATCCTGAGCCTCTTCGCTTTTGTAGGCCGTAGGCCGTAGGGGACGTTGTCAAATAGTCAAATAATCTTCCCTTTCCTGCTTCTCGACCGATTCCGATCATGGGTTGTAGCCGGACGCACTAGATTCGGTATTGGACATTAGTTTTCTCGAGCAAGAAAAGATGGAAAAGCTATTCAAGAGTATAGTATTTGCAGTGCCCGTGTTATTACCTGAAAAAATATTACAATGGCACATAACAACAATATATATAAGTAGTAACGCATATCGATACATACATAGCGTAGGAATAGATAACTAGAAATCTGCTTGTTTACTGCGAAAATCCGGCTGATGTCTATTTGCGATTTCCTTTCTAGGGCCCACACATCCTTAACCGATTCCGCGAAAGGAATCCATCCATGCCCTTCGACCGATCCGACCGCCTAAAACGCCTTCCGCCGTATCTCTTCGCCGAAATCGACAAGAAGAAGAAGGCCGCCGTCGCGGAGGGCCGGGACGTCATCAACATGGGCGTGGGCGATCCGGACAAGCCGACGCCGGAGTTCGTCATCCGGGCGCTGCAGGAGGCCTGCGCGAAGCCCGCGCATCACCGCTACGCCTTCGACGAGGGGCTGCCCGCGTTCCGAGCGGCCGCCGCGCGCTGGTTCGAGAAGCGCTACGGCGTCCGGCTCGATCCCGATCGCGAGATCCTGCCGCTCATCGGCTCGAAGGAGGGGATCGCCCACCTGCCGCTCGCCATCCTCAACCCGGGCGATGTCTCGCTGGTCCCCGACCCCGGCTATCCGCCGTATGCCGGTGGGACGTCGTTCGCGGGGGGCGAGCCGCACCGGATGCGGCTGCGCGCCGATCTCGGGTTCCTTCCCGATCTGAAGGCGATTCCGGCGCTCGTCGTCGCGCGGGCGAAAATCCTCTACCTGAACTACCCCAACAATCCGACCTCCGCCCTCGCGCCGCGCGCCTTCCTCGAGGAGGCGGTCGCCTTCGCCGCGAAGCACGACCTCCTCATCGCCGCCGACGCCGCCTACTCGGAGGTCTACTTCGAGGAAAAGCCCCCGAGCATGCTGCAGATTCCCGGCGCGCGCGAGCGGACGATCGAGTTCCACTCGCTCTCGAAGACCTTCAACATGACCGGCTGGCGTCTCGGATTCGCGGCCGGCTGCGAGAAGGCGGTCAAGGCCCTCGGCGTCCTGAAAACCTATCTCGACTCCGGGATCTTCTCCGCGATCCAGGAGACGGGCGCCGTCGCCCTCGACGGCTACGACCGCCCCGAGATCCGCGCCATCCGCGATCTCTACCGCACGAGGCGCGACGCCTGGGTGGGGGGGCTTCGCTCCCTCGGGCTCAAGGTCGATTCGCCCAAGGCCACCTTCTACGTCTGGACCCCTGTCCCGGGCGGCGGCTCCTCCATCGACTTCTGCGCGCGCGCCCTCGAGAAGGCGAACGTCGTCCTCACGCCGGGCCTCGGCTTCGGCGAAGGCGGCGAAGGCTACTTCCGCGCCGCCCTCACCGTCGATGAGCCGCGGATCCGCGAGGCCATCGAGCGGCTGAAGAAGGCGGGCGTGTTCGGGACGTAGGCCGCGCCCGCCGTGGCGACGGTCCGGGCGCCGGGGGCCGAGCCCCGGACGGCCCCGGAGCGGCTCTGGAACGTCATCGTGCGGAACGATTCCATCCGCCGGATGCCCTAGGCGACGTTTTTTGACGAATTCCCGCAACTCCTTTTCCGGCAAGCGGATAGGGAGAACGGGAGAACCGGCGGACGTTTTGTATCGACGGGAGGCGGTAGACCCTATCGGGAGCGGCTTTATATGCCTCGAACCACGCCGAACGAGAAGCCGGCCGCGCCTGCGGTGCAGCGCAGGCGGCGGCTCCCGCGGCGGATGTCCCCCAGGCGGCAGGAGGACGCAGGCGAGGGCTGGCCGGCGGCCTGCCTCAAGATTTCCTTCGCGGCGCTGGCCGTGATGCTCGCGCCGATTTCGCTCTTCATCCTGTACGCCAAGATCTCGAAGTCCGGTCCGGAAGTGACGAAGACGTTTTTGTTCCGGGCCTTCCGGTTCATCGTGTTCTGCAACGCCGTCATCCTCGCCCCGATCGCGCTGGCGCTCCTCCTCGACCTCGCCTCGCGGGCTTCGTTCTCCTGGCCCCTCCAGGGCTTCTTTGTCGATTTCCGGGGCTGGATGGCGCAGATTCCGGGGGCGCTGCAGGTTCCGGCCTCCCAGGGGCTCGTCTTCGCGGGCGCGGTGATCGCGACTTCCGTCGTCATCCGGTGGCTCGCGTCGATGGCCTGGTTCCGGGCGCATCCATTTCTCTTCCATCTTGGCGCGCTGCCCGTGGCCGGCGTGCTCGTCGCCCATCTGGCGCGTTCCGTTCCGTCCGGCATCGAGGAGCGCTGGCTCCAGCCCCAGGCCGTCTGCATCGTCCTGGCCGCCCTCATGCTCGGCTCCGCCCACCGGATCCTGACCCGGCTCCGGATGGCGTTTCTTCCGCGCATCCGTCCCGCCGTCGGAATCCCGCTCTCGCTGTTCGTCTCCTTCGGCGCCCTGTTCCTGGTCGTTGCCGCCTATCCCTCCGTCAAGGGGAAGATCCGCTCGTGGCGCTTCGCGCGGGTCGACGCGCCCATGCGGATCGACTATTGCGAATGGTACCGAGGGTCCGGCGAACCGACCTCGAAACGCCTGCCGCTCCGGAGCCTCTCGATCGTGATGGAGGGGATGTCGCCGGACTGGGACAGCCCGCTTCTGGGCAGGGCTTCGCCGACGGCCGACGACGACTCGGAACAAATCCTCGTCGCCGTGTCCCCGGAAAAGATGCGGTTTCTTCTCTCGATCCTGGAGCAGGAGGGCGTCTTCGGGATGGGCGCGGTCGCGGATCCGACGGCGCCTCCCTCGGACGTGGGCAAGGGGATCTGGCGGGAACTCTCCATCGGGGGCGGCGCGCACGGCTTCCGGATCCGCTCTGACAGCGAGGATCGGGGGCATTACGACGCGATCGTGGAGCGGCTCTACCGGGAACTGGAGGTGGGATCGCCGCAATGCGTTCCGGCATCGTGCGCTCACGCGGTCCTCGTCGAGGCGGCCCCGCCCGTCGAATCGCCCGCCGAATGTCCCGATCCGGCCTTCGACTCCCCGGCCGTCCCGATGCCGTAAACTGTCGGTTCGCCTTCCCGTGCGGGCCATGGCACTGCTTGTGTCGGCCTGCAACAGTGCCGGGCGATGCCGTTGAACGCCATGCTCCAATCTTCCGCCGCCGCCCGCTTCGCCGTCCTGCTCGCCGCCCTTTCCGCGGCCTTCCTCCTTCCGGCCGCGGGCGCGCCCGCCGCGTCGGACAACCGGCTGACGGTCAAGGGCCCGCCCTCCGCCGTTCCCACGTTCCAATGCCTCGGCCTCTATCTCCCGTGCGCCGGCGACGCCAATGAAAACGCCTCCGTCCTCGTCCGCTATCGCCGGGCCGGCGAGGCGGCCTGGCGGGAGGGCCCGCCGCTCGTTTCTTGCGAGACCCCCCGGGAGTTCAGGGGAAGCCTGTTCGGCCTCGTTTCCGGGGCGACCTACGAGATCGAACTGGAGGCCCGCGATCCCGACGGCGTGGCGGGGGAGGCGAAGGCGGCTTTCAGTGCCCGGACGCTCGACGAAAAGTTCCCGGTGGTCCGGACGATCCGGATTGCCGCGGGAACCCGGGCCGAGCCGCTGGTCATCGACCTGTCGGGCACCGCGAGGGGCTACGTTCTCTACGCCCCGGCGGAGGGCGGCAAGGCGACCATCGACGTCGCCGGCAAGCATCCTGCGTGCGTGGTCATCCGTCCGGGGACTTCCTACGTCATCGTGCGGGGCCTGCGCTTGTTGAACGCCGCCCATCACGGCGTGGACGCGAGCGGCGCGCACCATCTCGTCATCGAGCGCTGCGAGATCGCCGGCTGGGGACGGCCGGGCGGAAACGAGAAGGAGGGCGACATGGACGCCGGCGTCTACGCCCGCCAGCGGGGCCGCGACGCGCCCGTCTCGGACCTCGTCATCCAGGACAACCACATCCACGCCCCGCGCGGCGACACGAACTCCTGGCAGGAATCGAAGCGCCACCCCGCGGGTCCGCAGGGGATCACGCTGGTGGAGACCGATGGCCGCCACATCCTTCGCTACAACCGGATCGAGGGCGACGCGAAGCACTGGTTCAACGACGGGATCGGCGGGGGCTGGAACGACACGGATCGCGGCTCGCCGCATCGCGATTCGGACATCCACGGCAACGAGATCCGCTACTGCCGCGACGACGCCGTCGAGTCCGAGGGCGGCAACGTCAACGTGCGCATCTGGGGCAACCGCCTCGCGAACACCTACACGGGGGTCGCGCTCGCCCCGGTGCGCCGCGGCCCCGCCTATGTCTTGCGCAACGTCATCACCGACTTCGACGAGTGCGCCTTCAAACTCGGCTGGCCCGAGAACCACAGCGTCGGCCCGCTCTTCATCTTCCACAACACGGCCGTGGAGCCCTCCCGCGGCGCGGCCGGCCTCGAGGACGCCGGCGGCCCGTACCGCCGGATCGTCACGCGCAACAACATCCTCGCCGTGGGCGGCCGGCCCATCTACGACCGCGCGAAAGAGGTCGCCAGCGATTACGACCACGACTTCTTCCCCCCCGAGCCCGGCCTTGTCGCCCCCGGCAAGCCCGAGCCGCACGCCGTCCGCGCCCCGAAGCCCGGCTTCGTCCGCCCCGAGACGGGCGATTTCTCGCTGGCCCCCGGCAGCCCCGCGCTGGATCGTGGACTTCCGCTCCCCGGCCTAAACGACGGCTTCCGCGGGAAAGCCCCCGACCTCGGCGCCCTCGAGCAGGGCGACCCTACCCCTCGCTACGGCCCGAGGACGGAGGCAGGAAGCGCCCCTGTCCGGGAGCGGTGAGAATGCCCTCCATGACCCTCGCCGCCGTCGCGCTCGGTTCGAACGAGGGCGATCGGGAGAAGAATCTCCGGGGCGCCATCGAGGCCATCGGGCGGATTCCGAAGAGCCGGATTGGAAGCGTTTCCGGCTTCATCGCGACACCCCCGGCGCCACCCGCCAATCGATCCGATCCTGCTTATCTGAATGGGGTTGCGCTTATCGAAACAGAACTCTCCGTTTCGGATCTCCACCGCGACCTCCAAGCCATCGAGGCCTCCTTCGGCCGCGTCCGCTCCACGCCGGGCGCCCCTCGGACGCTCGATCTCGACCTCCTCCTCTTTGGCGACGCCGTGGTCTCGACGCCGACGCTCACGGTGCCGCACCCGCGGATGCACGAGCGCCGATTCGTCCTCGCGCCCCTCGCTGCCATCGCCCCGACCATCCGCCACCCCGTCCTGAAGCGCACCGCCGCCGAGCTCCTCGCGGCGCTGTGAGCGGCTAGTTCTTGCCGGGAACCGGCGCAGGCGGCGCGACGGGATTGGGGGCCGGCGCGGGGCTTCCGGCCGGCGGCGCCGGCGGTTTTGCGGGTTCCGTTGCGGGCTTCTCGGGCGGCTTTGCGGACGGGGGCTCCCTGGGCTTCGCGGGCTTGCCGGCGAGTTTCGCCAGGAGATCAAGATCGGCGTCCACCAGCTTTTCGCCGGTGCCGGGCGCGCCGGGGCAGTGCTTCTGCTCGGTCTCGTAGCCGCCCTCGTCGTAGGCCTTCCGGTCGGGGATGTAGTCGATGGCGTCGTTCGCGTAGCCGACGAGGAGGGTGCGGGAAAACGGGCTGCGCTTCTTCAAATCCAGGCCGAGCGAACAGAACAGCTCCCCCGGCGCCGTCGCGAGTCCCACGTCTCCGATCCGCAGGGCCTGGAGGATCGTCTTCTCGGTCGGGCCCGCGCCGGGCGGGGGCGGGGCCTTGCGAGACGGCCGCCCGCGCCGGCCGCCGCCCTTGGCGCGGCTCTCGAAAAAGAAATCGGCCTGGACCATCGCGACGGGAACTTGCGCCGAATAGGCCGACTCGGCCGCGATCTTCTCCACCTTCGGCCCGAGGAGTTCGGCCACCTTCGCCTGGGCATCGCGAATCGCCTGGCGCATCCCGTCCTCCTTGCGCGGGATCTCCGTCCGCTCGCCGTCGAGGGCGTCGGCGTTCCAGTTCGTGACGTCGGCGCTTGCGCCCTGGGTGTAGACCGCGACGCCGCCCAGGTTCTTTTCCAGTCGCGCCGTCAGCCCCGCCGGCAGCTCCGCGGTGTAGGCGCTGGCCTTCGCGATGTGGATGTGTGTCGTGAAGTTGAGCAGGACCGCGATGCTCTTCCCGCCTTCCTTCGCCCGGAACGAAAGCACGCTGAACGCCGGGTCCAGGGGGCCGCGCCCGACGATGGTCGTGCCGCGTGGCGGATTTGTGCTCCAGGACGTCATGACGGTGCCGTCGGAGAGCAGGATCCTGCGGTTCTTCTGGATGCCCGACTCCTCGAAGGATCCCGCCGCGAACTCCGCGGGGGCCAGCGCCGCGACGGCCGCCGCCGCGGCCTCCACGATCCCCGGCGCGACGAGGCCGGGCTCGTTCTTGATGTTCGGCCCCGAGTGGCAATGCGTCGAGCAGAGCAGGACCCGCTCCGGCGGGACGCCGGTCTTTTCCTTGATCTTCGCCTTCGCCAGGGCGGCGAGGTTGTCCGGGATCCGGACGAGGTCGCAGGCGACGACGAGGATCGGACCTTCGCCGTTGCCGCAGTCGAGGGCGAGGGCCCGGGCGTAAAGTTCGTCGAGTGCGACCTGGCCCTGCCGGCCCGAGACCCAGCCCCACAGATCGCGGCCCGGCGGCGGGGTGATCTTCGCCTTCGCGGCACCGGCGCGCAGCCCCGCCGCCCCCGGCGCGGCCGTGTCGGAGGCGGGCGCCCGTGCGAGAGCGGTCGCGAGGAACAGAGCGGCCAGCGCCGCTACGGGAAGCCGGAGCCCCTGCGCCCTCATGGTCTCTTTAGGATCGCCGAAGCCGGTGCGGCGCGCAATGGACGGCCCAAGCCGGCCGCGAGCCGCTACACTGCGCCCTCCGGTCATGAAGGTCCTGCGCACCATTTCCGAAGCCCGGGCCGCGGTCCGTGCCGAGCGCGCCCAGGACAAAACCATCGCGTTCGTCCCGACGATGGGGGCTCTGCATGAGGGGCACCGCTCGCTGTTGCGCGCGGGCCGCAACGCCGGCGACGTCCTGGTCCTCTCGCTCTTCGTGAATCCCATGCAGTTCGGGCCCGCCGAGGACCTCGCCGGCTATCCCCGCCCGCTCGAGCGCGACCTCCGGATGGCCGAGGAGGAGGGCGTCGACATCGTCTTCGTTCCTCCACCCGAGGAGATGTTCCGGCCGACGGCAGAGACGTTCGTGGACCAGAAGCGCCTGCCGAACCACCTCTGCGGCCTCTCTCGCCCCGGCCACTTCCGAGGCGTCCTTACCGTCGTCCTCAAGCTCTTCCACATCGTCGCGCCCGACGTCGCGATCTTCGGCGAGAAGGACCGCCAGCAGTTGCTCGTGATCCGGCGGATGGTCGAGGACCTCGATCTCGGGGTCGAGATCCGTTCGCATCCGACCGTCCGGGAGCCTTCGGGGCTCGCCCGCTCGTCGCGCAACGCCTACCTCTCGAAGGCCGGCCGCCGCGCGGCCCCGCGGCTCTGCAAGGCCCTCCTGGCGGGCCGGCGGCTCCTTGATCGCGGCGTGAAGGACCCCGCGAAGATCCGCTCCGCGATGGCAAACATCTTCAAGGGCGAACCCCTTGCCGAGCCCGACTACATCGCCGTCGTCGACGCGGACACCCTGGAGGACCTGCGGGAGATCGGGGACCGCGCGATCCTCGCCCTGGCCGTGCGCGTCGAGAAGGCGCGCCTCATCGACAACCTCCTCTGGGAGGCCCCTGCGCGCAAGCCCGCCGCCCGGAAGGCCCCGGCCTCGCGGGGCCGTCGAAAGCCGCTATCCTAGGCGCCCCATGCGGCGAATCCTTCTGCGCGCGAAGCTCGACGGGGCCCGCGTCACCCGGCTCGAGCCCGACTACGAAGGCAGCCTCACCCTGGATCCGCGCTTCCTCGAGGCCGCCGGGATCGTCCCCTTCGAGCAGGTCCACGTCCTGAACCGCGAGAACGGCAGCCGGCTCGAGACCTACGCGATTCCGGGCCGGCGCGGCTCGCGCGAGGTCTGTCTCAACGGGCCGGCCGCCCGCGCGGGCCTGGCGGGCGACCGGATCGTCGTCCTCGTCTACGGTCAGTTCGAAGAAGCCGAGATGGCCGGCCACCATCCGCGGATTGTCCGGCTCGAGCCGGGCAACCGCCTTTCCCGAGGCCCCCGGAAGAGGAGATAGACGACATGCATCCCGTCCTGATCGACTTCGGAAAGGTCAAGCTCTACGGCTTCGGCGTCAGCGTCGTGATCGGGGTCTTCGCGGCGATCTCCATCGCAACGTGGCTGGGGCGCAAGCGCGGGATCCATCCCGACCGGATCTCGGGCCTCGGGTTTGTCACCGTCGTCGCGGGCCTTCTCGGGGCCCGCCTCTTCTACTTCATCCAGTTCCACGACCAGTTCGCGGGGAAGTCGCTGTGGCGCTTCTTCGCGATCTGGGAAGGCGGGATCGTCTATTACGGAGGGCTCCTGACCGGCATCGTCTTCGGCCTGCTCTACGCCTGGCGCCACCGCCTCGCCCTGCTGCCCCTCATGGACGCGGTGGCCCCCGCCCTCGCGGTCGGCCTTGCCTTCGGGCGGATCGGGTGCCTCCTGAACGGCTGCTGCTTCGGGGCGACCTGCCCGCCGAACGCCTTCTACGGGATCCAGTTTCCGAAGGAGATGGGGACCGACGTCTTGCGCCACACGCCTGTCTTCGACGACCAGGTGGCCCACGCGGGTCTCGCCCGCGACGCGGCGCTGACCTATCCGGTCTATCCCACCCAGATCCTCGCGAGCCTCGACGCGTTCCTCCTCTTCGGGCTCCTGCTCTGGCTCTCGCGGCGCCCCCGGCCGGCCGGCGAGCTTTTCTTCCTCTGGATGGCGGTTTATTCCGTCCAACGTTTCCTCGAGGAGGCCCTTCGAGCGGACAACGCGCCGGTCCTTTTCGGCATGACGATCTCCCAGGCGATCGGAGTGCCGATCTTCGCCGTCGGCGTCATCGGCCTGCTCGTCCTCCGCGGCCGCCCCGACTGGACGCCGCCGCCTTGGGAAGCTCCGGCGGAATCCTCCCCGAAGGATGCGCCTGCGTCCTCGGATTGACACCCGGCACCGGCCCTCGCTAGAGTGGGTTCGAGCGGAATCCATGTTTCACCGAGTGCTCTTTGCCACTCTTTGCGCGTTCGTCCTGCTCGCGCCCGGAGAACCGCCGACGGCGCCAGACGCCAAGGCCCCGGATGCGAAAGCGCCGGACAAGCCCGAGCCGCCGGTGGCCCCTCCGGAGCCTCCCCTCGAGGGAACGAAAGAGCCTCCGTTGGAGGGTTCCAAGGAACCACCGCTGGAGGGACCGAAGGAGCCGCCGCTCGAGCCGGGCAAGGGTCCGCTCAAGCCCCCGGAGCCCCTGGTCGAGCCGGGCATCGATGAGCCCGGCGGCCGGGAACCCGGAAAGGTTTCGGGATGGGCCACGATGCGGGGCGGGAAGGTGAAGGTTCCTCCGAAGATGGTGGCCGTCCCGGAGGGCTCCTTCCAGATGGGCGCGACGGATCAATCGGGGGACAAGGAGACGCGCGACGTCCTCTTCACCCCGTCCGAGCGGCCCGTCCGCTGGCTTCCCAAGAAGATCTTCTGCATCGACATCACCGAGACCACCAACGAGGACTACAAGCAGTTCATCGACGAGACGCGCTACACCGAGCCGAACCACTGGGAGCAGGGCCGCTACCCGACGGGCAAGAGCCTCCACCCGGTCGTCAACGTCTCCTTCGAGGACGCGAAGGCCTACGCGGCGTGGAAGTCGAAGCGCGACGGCATCGAGTACCGGCTTCCCTTCGAGGACGAGTGGGAGAAGGCCGCCCGCGGGACCGACGGCAGGCTCTGGCCCTGGGGCAACATCTTCGATCCCTTGAAGTGCAATACGGAGGAATTCTGGAAGGCGAAGGGCATCGCCAAGCCCGGCGAGATCCGGACGATGCCCGTCGGATCGTTCCCCGCGGGCCGCAGCGCCTTCGGCGTCCTCGATATGGCTGGCAGCGTTTGGGAATGGACCCAGTCCTGGTACGACAAGTACCCGGACTCGACCGCGATCGACAAGGACTTTGGCAAGAACTTTCGCGTCGTCCGCGGCGGCTCCTGGCTCTATACGAAGGACCGAGCCCTCTGCGCCCGTCGCAAAAAGGAGCGCAAGGAAACAATCGCGCTTGATCTTGGGTTCCGTCTCGTCTGCGACGTGATCATCCTCAAGGACTGAACCCGTTCGTGACGGGCGAAGAGGGGGGGGGGGTTGACAAGGCCCTCCTCGCGGACTATCATTCCTCGTGTGTCACCGATTTTCTGGCCGATTGGCCAGGAAATGGCTCTTTGAAAGATTGGCGGCCCGAACGCACGAACGTGCGAGGTCCGAGCGGGGTTTCCCTGCTCAGGACCACTGAAACCTTTTGAGTAGAACGCAACGGAGAGTTTGATCCTGGCTCAGAACGAACGCTGGCGGCGTGGATTAGGCATGCAAGTCGAACGTGAAATCGGGGGCAACTCCGAAAGTAAAGTGGCGAACGGGTCAGTAATGCATGGGCAACCTGCCCTGCGCACTGGGATAACCCTCCTAACGGGGGGCTAATACCGGGTACGATCTCTGGGACGCATGGTCCGGAGATGAGAGGAGGGGACCTTTCGAGGCCTTCCGGCGCTGGAGGGGCCCATGTCCTATCAGCTTGTTGGCGGGGTAACGGCCCACCAAGGCTTACGGGTAGCCGGCCTGAGAGGGCGATCGGCGACACTGGCACTGAGACACTGGCCAGACTCCTACGGGAGGCTGCAGTCGAGAATTTTTCGCAATGCCCGCAAGGGTGACGAAGCGACGCCGCGTGAGGGATTGAAGGCCTTCGGGTCGTAAACCTCTTTTACACCGTTAGAAGGGGGTACGTGCGAATATGGCGTACCCTCAGACGCAGGTGA
>CAYHQZ010000054.1:13252-18177 GCA_964358555.1 uncultured Planctomycetia bacterium | reverse complement strand
ACGCCGCTGCCGACGCCGAAGACGACTACGCACACGGGCGAGGAGGCCTTGAAGATCGTGAAGGAGAAGGCCGGCTGCCGGCCGCTGGATGCGGTCGACTTGAAGATCATCGCGATCGACAAGTGGGCCATCGGCGATCTGAAGCCCTTCCGCCCCATGATCCGCGAGGGCGGCAAGACCGTCGAAGGCCCCATCTCGATGCCCGACATGGCGACCTTCAAGCCCGGCCCCAAGGTGCCGCCCCCGAACCTGGTGGCGGGGCAGCGGGGGAAGTTCGCGCAAATCGCCGATCCGAAGACCGTGCCCCACGTTCCCGACCCGGCCGCGATCGCGCCCCCGGACGGCGGCGAGAAGCCGGGAGGGGAAGAGGGCGGGGAAGGGGAAGAATAGGAATGATGGAACTTTTTACGGTCGATGTTTCCCGAAGGGCGCGGGGCGGGGGTCGGACCGCGCCGACCTGTCGGAGCACGGTCCAACGCCATGGATTCGTCTACCGGCCGTGGACCGTGCGGAGACCGGGAGGAAGGGCCGAGCCCCCGACCCGAGCCCGGGCGAGGTTTATCGCCCGACGGTAAAGTTCAGGAGTGAGCAAGCCCATGAAGATCATGATCCACACCGACCTCGAGGGCGCCGCGCGGGTCTTTTCGTTCGCGCAGTGCCTGGACAACGCGAATCCCGAGAAGCGCGTCGCGATGCGGTTTCTCACGGCCGAGGTGAACGCCTGCGTGGACGGGATCCTGGACGAGGACCCCGCCGCGGAGATCGTCGTCCGCGACGGCCACGGGCCCGGCGGAATCGATTTCGAGACGCTCACCGACAAGGCCTCCCTCATCTCCGGGAAGGGCAAGGGGGGCGTCGGCTTCGATTCCTCGTACGACGCGATGTTCATCGTCGGCCAGCACTCGATGGAGGGCACGAAGGGCGGAAACCTCTGCCACACCTACTCGCCCGACGAGATCGAGTCCTGGCGGCTGAACGGCGCGTTCATCGGCGAGTTCCACATCCACGCCTACCAGGCGGGGACGGTCCACGGGGTGCCCGTCGCGCTTTTGTCCGGCGACGAGGCGGCCGTGGCGGAGGCGAAGGCCCTCATTCCGGGGATCGTCGGCGTCGCCGTGAAGAAGGGCTTCGGCCGCGAGTCGGCCCAATCGAAGAGCCCCGGCGAGGCCCGGAAACTCATCCGCGCAGGCGCCGCGGAGGCCGTCCGGCGCGTCCGCGCGAAGAAGATCCCGCCGGTCCGGATCGAACCTCCCTACATGCTGGAGATCCGCTCCTTCGAGGGCAAAGAGGCCTGCCTCGAGACATACCTGAAGCGCGGCGGCGAGCGCGTGGATTCCCGGACCGTCGTCATCCGCTCGGCCGACCCGAAGGCCATCCTCCGGGGATCGCCGTCCGCGACGTTCGCGCCGCCGGGCGGGGCGTGAGCAACGTCCCCGGCCGGCACGGTCGCGGGGCGTCGTAACACGCCATGGGGAAGCGGATTCGGGAATATCCGCCCGGAAGCCGTCGGCTCCTCCCCGCGTAATCCCTGCCGTCGTTGGCACTAGGCAAGAGGTGCAGAATAGAATCCCGGCTCTTGGAAAAGGAAAGTTCGGAAACCGCCCTCGTTCGCCTTGCGATAAAGGGGGATCGGGAGGCGTACGCCTCGGTTTACGCGTCTTCCTGGGGGTCCCTCTTCTCGTTCGTCGCGAGCCAGGTTTCCGACGCGGACGAGGCCCGCTCGATCACGCAGGCCGCCTTCGTGGACGGCTGGCGGGGGATCCGGAATCTGCGGGAGCCGGAACGGTTCGCGGGATGGATCCGGACGATCGCCGCGCGGCAGGTCCTGCGCTGGCGGACGCGCGGGAGCGGACGGAAGGACGCGCCCAAGACCGTCGCGCCGCGGCCCGGGGCGGAGCAGGATTCGCCCTTCGACGCTCCCGATCCCGGCGCCTCGGACCCCGCGGCGACGGCGGAGCGCGCCGAGCTGGAGGGCGCGGTGCTCAAGGCTCTCGAAACCTTCCCGCCGCTCCACCGGGAGGCCGTCCTCCTGCGTCTGCTCGAGGGCCTGAAATTCCGCGAGATCGCGGAGCGGCTCGGAATGACGCTCGGCCAGGTCCAGGGGATCTACTGCCGGGGCGTCCGGGGGCTTTCTGACATGCTCCGCCGCTTCATGCCGGAGGAATCGCGATGAGCGCTCCCCATCCCGACGACGACTTCCTGATCCTGCTCGCCGAGGGGGAGATGCCGGGGGAGGACGCCGCGGCGCTCGAGGCGCACGTCCGGGAGTGTCCCGCGTGCCGGGCGCGCCTGGAGCGTTGGCGGGGCCGCGCGGATTGGCTGAAGGCGCGATGCGCCGGATTCCGCGAGCCGCCTCCGCTGGCGCTGCCGGGGGGAAACGTCCTGCGCCTCGGGATTCCCCGTCTTTTCCGCGTGGCGGCCGCGATTCTTCTCGCGGCGGGCCTCGTCTGGTTCCTGCTTCCCGCGCGATCCGTCGCGCGGGTGGAGTGGGTCCGCGGCGATTCGGGGGCGGCGCCGGCCCTCCGGGCGGGCGAGGCCGTCCGGCCGGGCACCGCCATCAAGACCGGCGCGCGCCGGATGGGATTGCGGGCGGGGGGCCGGCTCCTGCTCGTCGCCGACGAGCGGACGCGCCTCGCGTGGCTCGCGCCGGATCGGGTCCGGCTGGACGCGGGCCGGATCGCGATCCACGGCGCCGCGGCCGGATTCGTCGTGGAGACGCCGGCGGGGGCGATCCGCGATCTCGGGACATCGTTCGCGGCCGAGTGCGGATCCGAGGGGGCGTTCGTCACGGTCCTCGAGGGCCGCGTCCGCCTGGAGCCCGCCGGCGGCCGGCCGCTCGAGATGGGCGCGCTCGAGCGCGCGGGGCTCGCGCCGGGGGCCGCGCCGCGGACGCTCACGCCGGTCCAGGCGGACGGCCTCCTTTCGTGGGCGCGCGCGGCCGCCCTGCCGGAAGCGGGGATGGACGTCTCCCTCGGCGAGATCCTGGATCGCCTGGAGCAGACCGGTCCCTACCGCTTCGAGGCGTCGGAGCGGATCCGGCGCCTCAAGGTCGCGGCGGCCCTGGACGGGCTCACCACGCTCGAGATCGCGGACGCCGTCGCGAAGGCGGCGGGCGCGACGGCGAGAAGGGAAGGCACGCGCCTGATTCTCGAGGAGAAGGGCGGGACGCCGTGACGCGGCGGGGACCTTCCGCGGCCGTCGCCGCCTGCCTCGCTTGGGCGGCCTTCGTTTTTGTCGGCGCCGCTCCGGCGCCTGCCCAACCGGACGCCCCGGCGGATCCCCTGGAAGTTCTCTCGGAGATCGAGGCGCTCGCCGCCTCCCATCCCGCCGACCTGGGCGTCGAGTTCCGCCGGGACGCGCCCGCCCGGCGGCGGCTGTTCGAGGGCGTCCGGCGCCTCGCGGAAGCGTGCAAGGACGGCGGCCCCGGCGCTTCGCTCGCGGAGCGGATCCGCGCGCGCATCCGGGCCCTCGTCCTGGCGCACCCCCGGTATTTTCGCGACGACGCCACGATCGACGTCCTGGGGCAGCCGCACGTGGCGGCCCTGCGCGTCCGCCTCTGGCTCCTGCTGGCGGCCGCGACGCCGCCGGGCAAGGAGGGGAGAACGGAATTCGCGGAGGCGACGGGCCTTTCGGGCCCGGAGGGCGCAAAAAGGGAACTCTGGACGGCCCACGGCATGCTCGTCCTGGACAACAACGGCTTCGATCGGCGGCGCCTCGCGTTCATGAAGAGCCTCGCCGGCTCCCTTCCGCCGCGTTCGTTCGAGGGCCTGTCCGTCGCCTGCCGGCAGTTCCTCGAGCCGCCGATGAACCAGTTGGTCCTTCGCAAGGGCAGCAACGGGGAGGCGAACGTCCGGCTCGAGATCCAGGACGGTGTCCCCTGGTTCTCGTTCGATCGGGTCGGCGCCGATTCGGCCGCCCTTCGGGACAAGGAGGCCCTCCCTTCGGAGGCCTGGACCCACGTCGCCGTCGCCTTCGACGGATGGCGGATCCGGTTCTATCGGAACGGGGCCGAGAGCGCCTCCGTCGAGGCGGGAGGGATGCCCGTCCGCTCCTCCCGGCGGGCGCTGACGCTGGGACGGGACGACGATCTGGGGCTTCGGTTCCGGGGGGAGATCGGCGAGGCGCGTTTCTGGAACCGGGCGCTCGCCCCGGAGGAGATCGCGGCTGAGGCGAAAGGCGTCGCCGCCTCCTCCGAGGGCCTGGCCGGCTCCTGGCAAGCGGGCGGCGCCGATTCGATCCCCGATTCCCCGGATCTTAGGCTCGGCCCGGCGATGACGATCGCGGTCCGGCTCCGCCTGCCCGACGAGCGCGTTCCCATGGAGGGCCTCCTGAATCTCGGCGCCGCCCCCGTCGGGGGCGTTCCGGAGAATCCCTTCCCGCAGGACGGCCCAGGCGTTTCCGCGGACGGATTCTGCCTTTCCAGCATTTTCATGCTTCACTTCTCGCTGTGCGATCGGGCGCTCGCGGAGCGCCCCGCCCTGCGGGCGGAAAGAGACTCTCTCGTCCGCCGGGCCGGGAAAGAGCCGATGCAGTATCTCCGGAGCATGTTCGTCCAGTCCGACGGCTCCTCCCTGTTCGTCGAGTATCCCGTGGGGCTCCTGCCGAGCCTCTCGCAGCAGTATTTCGCCGATACCTGGCGGATGCTGGATCTCGCCCTTTCGCGCTTCGATCGGGGCTGGAAGGAGCCCCTCCATCAGTTCCTCTTCTTCGCCGCCATCCATGCCCGGGACGAGACGATGCGAACCTTCGTGCTGGACAAGGAAGGCGCCCTCGCGACCGCCGCGGCGCCCGTCGAGACCGACGCCGACGGACGGATCGTCCGGATTCGGCGGGGGGGAAGGGCCTACGAGTTCCGGCGGGGGAAGGAGGGCGAGGTCCTCTCGTACCGGACGGAAGGCTTCGATTCGGCGGCCCCGGTTCGGGTG
>CAYHQZ010000054.1:0-13242 GCA_964358555.1 uncultured Planctomycetia bacterium | reverse complement strand
CGGGTGCGTTTTGCCGGCGCCTCGCTGCGCGACGCCCTCTCCATCCTCCGGCGCGACGCGGGGTTGCGCTTTCTCGCCGGGGAGGACGCCCTCCGGGCGGCAAGACCCGTCACGATGTCGGAGGAGGCGCCGCTGGGCCGGATCCTCGCGGAAATCTCCCGCCAATCCGGCGTCTCCTGCGAGACGACGGCGGCCGGGGCGGTCGTGTTCGGCGGCGCGGCGAATCCGCGGTGAAAAATCGCGCGGGAAGGCACTAGGGATCCAACCGCGGGACGCTCCCCGCGAAACGTGAAAAGGAGAAACCAAATGGCTCGAAACGGATTCCCCGGACGGCGCGCGATCCCGGCCGTCCTGTTCGCGGTCCTCGTCCTCGGATCTCCCCTCTCCGCCTCCGCGGCCCTGTCGTCCGACGACGAGGCGCTCATGACCTCGAGCCTGGATGCGATCCAGGGCGGCTGGGTCCAGAGCGCCGTGGACTCGGCGAACTCGGTCTTCGCGAAGAGCGCCTACACGGCCGCCGATTGGGAGGCCTTCTTCCGGAAGTATTTCGTCACGACGAACCGTCCGCTCACGGACAATCTCTGGGGCTACCTCTGGTATCCGTCGTTCGGCTGGTTCGACGACGCGCTGCATCTGAAGCTCCAGACGGCCTTCTCCAACGTGTTCTGGGAGAAGGCGGACGCGATCACGGCGGCGCACCCGGCCGATCTCGGCGCCGCGATGAACGCCGACGCCAACCTCCGCCAGACGCTCTTCAACGCGCACCGCTTCTACGGGCAAATCGCCGGCCGGGGCATCCTCGCTGCCGCCGCCCGGGAGACCATCGATGCGCGATATCAAGCCCTCGTCGCCGCCTATCCGCAGTATTTCAAGGACACCGCCACGATCAGCAACTCGACCCAGCCGTTCGTCGCGTCGCTGCGGGCGGCCGTGTGGCCCAGCGGGTTCGAGACCCTCCCGATGACGGACGCGCGCAAGGCCGCCCTCGCCGACGCCGTCGCCCTCGGCGCGCGGAAGCGCGTCACCTGGGACACGCACGGGGTCCTGCTCATCGACAACAACGGCTTCGACGCGGGCCAGTTCGCGGCGCTCGACCGGATCTTCGCCTCGGTCCCTTCGGGCCTGCACAACCTCCGCTACATGACCTGCCGGGACTTCTTCGGGATCCCCTGGCAGCGCTCCGACTCCGGCAACGCGGGGATGGTCAACGTCGCGGGCCTGCGCGTCGGCGGGGCTCGCGAGAACGGCTTCCCCTCCGAGGTCCCGGCGTTCTATTCGGACGTCTTCTGCCTTGTCGCGGTCCACGAGACCTGCCACGTCGTCGCGGCCTACCAGATGACGGCGACGCCCGGGTGGAAGGCCCGGCACGACGCGATCATCGCCCGGACGGGCGGGGCGCCGTTGCAGTTCCTGCGGAGCATGTTCGTCGAGCCCGACGGGACCTCGGTTTTCATGAAGGCGCCCCAGGAGTTCTTCGCGAGCATCTCGAACCAGTATTTCGGGAACACCCAGCGGACGTTCGACCTCGCGGTCGCCCGGTTCCAGGCGGGCTACAAGGAGCCCATGAACCAGTTCCTCTTCTTCGCGGACACGTTCTCGAAGGGGGGCGCGGCCACGAAGGGCTACGTCCTCGACACGGCCGGGATGCTCGCGGTGAGCGATCTCGGCGTGGGGCGGGACGCGAATGGCCGGCTGAACCGGCTCTCGATCGGCGGACGGACCTATTCCTTCACGCTGGACGCGGACGGCTACGTGACGGCCTACTCGACCGACAACGCGGCCCCGGGGACGCCTTCGGCCCCCTCGGGCAGCGGGGGGGTGGCCGTCGGGGCGGCGGCGCCCTTCTCGGCGGTCGCGACCGACGCGAACGGCGACGCCCTGCGCTACGACTTCGACTGGGGCGACGGCACGACCTCCTCGGCGGGGCCCGCCGCCTCCGGAACGCCCGTTTCGGCCTCCCACGCCTGGGCCTCGCCCGGGACCTACGCCGTCCGGGTCCGGGCGACCGACGCGCTCGGCGCCGCCTCCGGCTGGTCGCCGGCGCTCTCCGTGACGGTCTCGGCGCCGGCCAACGCGCCGGACCTCGCCCTTTCGGCGATCAGCGCGACCGTCTCGTCGGGGAAGGTCGCGGTGAAGAGCACGCTGAAGAACCAGGGCTCGGTCGCGACGGCCGGAACCGTCACGGTCGCGTTCTATCTTTCGACGGACCCGTCGCTCGGCTCGGGCGACGTCCTCCTCGGAAACCGCGTCCGGACGTCCGCCCTCGGGGCCGGCGCCACGGACTCGGCGACGACGACCCTGGCCGTCCCCGCGGGCACGCCGCCCGGCGACTACCACGTCCTGGGCCTCGCGGACTCGAAGAACGCGCAGCTCGAGACGGACGAGGCCAACAACGGCGCGGCGACGGCCGCGCGGCTCCCGATCCGCCCGGACCTGATCGTCTCGGATCTTTCCGTCGCCCGCTCCGGCTCGACGCTCTCCGTCTCGAGCACGGCGAAGAACTTAGGCCCGCTCGCGACGTCGGGCTCCTTCCGGATCGATTTCTACCTGACCTCCGACGCGATCGTCTCGCCCGGGGCGGACGCGTTCCTCGGGAGCCGGACGGTGTCCGCCTCCCTCGGCTACGGCCAGTCGAACGCGGCGACGGTCTCGCTCGCGATCCCCGCGGGGACGCTGCCGGGCAATTGGCGGGTGGGGGCGATCGCGGACGCGGGCGGCGGCGTCGCCGAGACGAACGAGTCGAACAACGCGAAGGCGTCGCGCGACTTTGACCTGAAGCCGGACCTGGTTGCGGTCTCCGTTGCGGCCTCGGTTTCGGGCCGGACCGTCACGGTGACGGAGACGGTCCGAAACGACGGGCCGGTGGCAACGCCTGCGTTCGGGGTGGACATCCGCCTCTCGACGGACACCTCCATCGGGGGATCGGATCCCCTTCTCGTCCAGCGGGGGGTTCCGGCGCTTGCGCCGGGGGCCTCGAGCGCCGCGGCGACGGTCATCGTGGCGCCGTCCTCCGTCCCCGCGGGGTCCTACTACGTCGGGATCTTCGCGGACGCCCTCGGCCTCGTCCCCGAGTCCGCGGAAGGGAACAACAAGAAGGCGACCGCCTCGAAAGTGACGATCGGGCCGTAGGCGGCGGGGAGGCAATCCCCGGCTCGCCGGATTCCGGGCCGCTTCTTGCTTCGTCTGAGACCCGTTGAGATAATCGAGAAAATGGGCCTCGGAAGCGGTAGCGGCCGGCGCAGAAGAGGAGGCGTGGCTCGGAATCCGGCTGGAAAGCCAGGGGGAACGGGGAGGAGGGGACGATGGCTGGATGATTCGTCCTCGTCCCCTGGCGCTAGGACGAAGGCTTGCTTGTGGGCTCTCCTGGCCGTCTCGGCGGTTGTTGCCGGTTGCTCCCGCGAAAACGACCACGACCGATTCGTCTCGCTGATCGAAAATGGAACCGCGAGCAACGTGCCGGAGCTGATTCGCGGCCTCCAAAGGCAAGGAGACACGAAACCCGACGGGGCGATGGTATGCACGAAGAGCCATTGCCTGGAAGCGCTGCGCTTCATCACGAACCAAAATCCCGGCGTGAACTACGCGGATTGGCAAGCGTGGTGGGACGCCAACGGGAAGAAGCCGCGGGCCGAATGGATTCGTGACGGCTTTCGCGCCGCCGGCCTGCCGGTCGTCGAGCCTCCGGATGAGGCCTACGCCCGCGCGCTCATCCACGCTCTCGGGAACGGGGATCGGAGGAGAGGCTGGCGGAGCTATCTGCAGAAGAACGCCCTCGACGTATTGAAAAACGCCCCGTGCGGCCTGGTGGATTCCTCCGCAAAAAATTGCCTCGATTCCAAGGACCGCGTGGACCGGCTCGGGGCGATTGCCTGCATTTGGGAGCTCGTCCTGCCCGACGCCAAGGCCAGATTGCGGAATCTGAACGCCGACGCCGATGCCGACGTACGGGAATCCGCGCTTTCCGCCTTGAACGGGCTGATTCGCAAGGAGCCGCCCACGGCGGGCCTGGCCATCACCGGCGCGGACATCGAGGGCGATGTGCGGCTCGTCGCGCCGGGCGCTACGGAATCCCAGGTTTTCATCGGTACCGTGCGGCAGGTCGGCGCCGAACGAGTCGAGTATCTGCTGTCATACGACGGCGAGCAGCGGAGCGTCCTATGGGAGCGTCGGTGTCCGGACTCGCTTCAATCGCCTCCCGCGATATCCGGAGACAAGATTTTCTTCACCTGCCATGACGGAAAGATGTATGCCGCGAGCAGCCATACAGGCGAGACGATTTGGAAGACGAGGACGGAAGAGCGCGAGGGATGGGGAGAAGACGGCAAGCCGATTTTTCTCAAGGGGCAAATCATTGTCCCGATGGAGCGCCGCCTGTGGTCTTTCCGCCAAGACAACGGGGAGATGCTTTGGAACCTCGAGATCCATCCCGTCTTGGGACAAGCCGCCTGCGTCGGCGGAAAAATCTACGTCCTGACCAAAAACAGATGGCTGCTGGAAATATCCTCCGCCGGCGAGATCCTCCGCGAGACGAAAGCCGATCCGGATGCGCCGGCCCATCGAGCCGATGGCTCGGTGGCAGGCAAGAGAGTGTCCGATCGCTGGGGCGCGGCCATTTGCGCCGACGACAAGCGCGTCTATGTTTTTTCCGGATACCCCCAAGCCTGCGCAACCGCCTATTCGACAGCCTCCCTGGCAGCTGGCTGGGAAATGAAATTCACAAAATCATCGGTTCTGAACGTTGCGGTTCCGTTCGCCGCGCCCAATATTCTCTTCCTCCAGACGGACCGCAGGCAACTGGCCGTGGATTGCTCCAGCGGTCGGGTGCTGTGGTCCACGATGGAGGAACATCAAAACCTGAATCCATATCGCCCCTTCGGGGATCGGTTGATCGGGGCGGTGGATTCGATGCGCGGCATCGAATTTCGAGATCTGAAAACGGGCGAAACCACGGCGCACGCTTCCTTGCCGGATTATGTTTCCCGCGTTTGTGCGACGGGCCGTTCGATTTTTGTCGCAGGCTTCAAGGGCAAGCCGTGGATCCTGAAGATGCCGGAGAAGTGACCTCCGCGGCAGGAAAATCGGATTGCGGGGATGTCATCCGATCCGTCGATTCAAGAGCCATCCTCCGCGGCTCCCCGTCTGCGACGTTCACCCCGCCGCTCGGCGGCGGCGGCGCGGCCGGCGGCTAGGCGGATACGGGAACTCCTTTCCCCACGGCAGCCTTGCGAGCCGGACCACGAACGCCGCCAGGTTTCTCGCCCTCTCCTCCTGCAGCCGCTCTCCCTTCTGCGCGCTCGCCTGTCGGATGTCGCCTCCGGCCGACAGCGGGACGTGGCGGTGCCACGGGCGGACGAAATAAACGCCCTCCAGACCGGGATGCGGCCGGCCCACCGGCTGGTTTCCGAAGCGATCGGGACGGACCAGATCCGGGCGAAGAAGCAGGACCTGCGAGGCCTCCTCCTCGCCGCCGTGCTCCGTGGGGTTTTCGGGGGCCGGCGAGGGCTTGCCTGCGAATCCGAGCGCGAGGCACGCGAACGCCCGGCGGCTAGGCGGGGTGACGTCGTAGTGCTCGCGCAGCGCCGCCTGGAGCGCCTCGGTGTTGCCCCCGTGGCCGCAGACGAGCACGACCTTCCGGATCCCGTCCTCCTCCAGCGCGGCGAGGACGTCGAGGACCGTGCGCATGAGCGTGCGCACCCGCACGCGGGCGGCGAAGGGGAAGGCCTTGAAGTTGACGTTGTTTCCGATGGGCAGCGTCGGGAACATGATCGCCCGGGCGCCCTGGCGGTTCGCCCGCTCCACGATCCGGCGGCACAGGCCGTCGCAGTTGATGGTGTCGGTGCCGTACGGCAGGGCGGGGCCGTGGGGCTCGGTGGAGCCGAACCCCATCACCGCCACCCGGGGCTTCAGCCGCCGCACGTCGTCGATCGTCATCTCGGAAAGGACGCCGGAAATGCGTTTCATCGCTTGCTCCCTTCGTGTTCGGTCCCGCCCGCGGGCGGCGGGGCCGGGGGGTTCGTTCGGAAGGCCTCGATGACGAGTTCGAGCATCCGGTCGTAGGTGATCTTCGGCGCGCCCAGGAGGCGCTTCATCTTCGAGATGTCCGCGATGTAGGGATCGCGCGGGTCCTCCCGCTCGCGGATCCTGACGGTCTTCCCGAGGGCCTTCGCGGACCGCTCGAGCATCTGGCGCTGGGTGAGGTACTCGCTCCCCGCCACGTTGATCGTGACGGCGGGGACGGCGGCGACGTCCACGGCCTTCGCGGTCGCCGCCACGACGTCGTCGATCCAGGTGGGGACGTAGCCGTAGGTGTCGTCCTTGTGGACGGGGCGTTCCACGTCGAAGAGGGCGTAGCGGGCGTGGGCGAAGACGACGCCCTTCGTCGCGATGCTGGGGTAGTAGTAGCGGAGAATCGCGGTGGGGACGCCGAGGAGGCGCGCGGCGATCTCGGCGCACATCTCGCCGGCGAACTTGGAGCAATGGTAGATGCCTTCGCCGGCCTTCGGCTCGTCCTCCTCCGATTTCGGCGCCGGGCCGCCCCCGTAGATTCCGCCCGTGGAGCCGAAGACGTGTGCCTTCACGCGCGGCAGGCAGTGCTGGAGGATCCGGGGGCCGGCGAAGGCGTTCACCTCGTAGACCCGCTTCCACGCCTCGGGCGGGTCCGCCTTCCAGAGGACCGCCTGGTTCACGACGACGTCGATGTCCCGGGGGATGCCCTCGAGCAGGCCCGGCCCCGGCTCCGAGAGGTCCTTCCGGATCGTCTTGACGCCTTTCGCCTGGAGCGTCCGCTCGGTCTCCGGGTTCTTGAACCGCGCGACCCCGAAGACGGCGTTCTTCCCCGCGTAGTGCAGCGCCATCGCCATCCCGATCCGGCCGCTGGCGCCCAGGACCAGGATCCGGCGGTTCTCCTCCATTTACCTGCCGCCTTTCTCCATCGCCTCGCGGGCGAGGGCGACGTCGGTCTCCATCTGGCGGGGATCCTCGCCGGGGTGCACGCCGAGGCACACGGCGTCGGTCGCCTTGATCGCGCGATATGCGTAGGGAATCGCCTCGCGCGGGTCGTTGCGGCCGGCGGCGAGGATCTTGTAGGCGATGCAGGGACGCTTGAGTTCCCGGACGAGCGCGACGGCCGCCTCGCGGTCGGCGGGGTGGTAGCGCCCCTCGTCCGCCTTCTCCCCGCTTTTCCCCATCCGGCTCGCCGGGTGGTAGAAGCAGACCATGTGGAAGTCGACGGGGAGATCGAGCGCCAGGGCCGCGCGGTGGGTGGCCGGGTCGTGGCCGGCGATTCCGGCGGGAAGCCCCGCGTCGTGCGCCGCGGCCAGCGCGTCTTTCGCCTCGGCGAGCCGCCCCGCCCGGTTCAGCCGGTCGGCCACGCCGCCGTGGATGTAGAAGGCCTTCGCGCCCGACAGCGCCGCGCGGCGGAGGTTGTCCGCCACGGGGGAGATCTCGGGCGCGCTCTGGGCCAGCCACTGGATCTTCCCGCCCTCGTCCCAGTATTCCTCCAGGACGCGGATGATGTGGTTGTCCGCCCGGCCGCAGAACGTGTCGATCCCGAGCCGCTCGGCCTGGGCGAACGTTTCCTTGATCCGGGCGGTCGTGAAGAACCGACGCATCGCTCGGTCGTTCTCCGGGCCGCGGTGGGAGAAGCCGGAGAAGGGATTGCCGCCCAGGATCAAACGGCCGACCGAGAGAGAACCGATCCGGACCTGGGGCAGGGAGGGCATGGGGGGTAGTATCTATGCCTTCGTGTCAGGACTGCAACCGTCGCCGCGCGGGCTCGGGTCGGGGGCTCGGCCCTTCCTCCCGGTCTCCGCGAGGGCAACGGAAGGTAGACGAATACATGGCGTTTGCCCTCGCTCCGACAGGTCCGGACCTTCGGTCCGAGTCATGGGTCTGCGCGCTTTGCGCAGGCCCAAGTTCGGCGCGGTCCGACCCCCGCCCCTCGCCCTTTGAAAATCCGAACGCAATCGTTCGATAGATAAGGAGGCAGATTTGAACGAAAAACTTCCCACGCTGGTCGAGGCGCTCGGCTACCCCGCCGGGACGCGCGTGGTCCTGTTCACCGCCGACGAGTACGGCGAGTGCCATGCGATGAACGCCGCCATCTTCGAGATGCTCGCCGCCGGGACGCTCACCTCCGCCTCGCTGGGCGTCGCGTATCCCTGGGCCCCCGAGGCGGCGGCCTTCCACAAGGAGCATCCGGAACTCGACTGCGGGGTGCATCTCGTGCTCACCTGCCAGCACAAGAAATTCCGGTGGGGGCCGCTTTCCGGCGCGCAGGGGCTGAAGGACCCGGCCGGCTACATGTGGCCGAGCAACGAGCTCGTCTGGAAGAACGCCACCGCCGAAGAGGCCTACCGGGAATGCCGGGCGCAGGTGGAGCGCGCCCTCGCCCTCGGCCTCGATCCCTCGCATATCGACCCCCACATGGGCACCGTGCGAAAACGGGTCGACTGGATGAGGGACGTCTACGGCCGCGTGGGAAGGGAGTTCGCGCTGCCCCTCCGGATGAGCTGGCCGCTTACGGCCGAGGAGCGCGAGGCGCGCGCGTTCCTGGCGGGCGAAGGCGTCCTCATGTCCGATCACATGCGCCAGATGGTGCCCGGCGAAGCCGAGAGCCACGGGCATTTCCGCGACCTGATGATCTCGCAGATGCGCGCCCTCCCGTCCGGCGTCACCGACTGCTACGTGCATCCGGGCTTAGACGGCGAGGAGTTGCGCGCCCTGGTGGGCCGCTGGCAGAACCGGGTGGCGGAGTACCGCCTCTTCCACCAGGAGCCGGCCCTGCGCGCGGCGATCAAGGAGGCCGGCATCATCGTCACCTCCTGGCGCCCGATCCGCGAGCTCGCCCGCAAGGGCGTCCGGGTGCGGCCGGAGGAGAGGGAGTGGAAGTCGTGGCGGTAGCGGGGAAGCGCCCCTTCCGGGAACGCCTTCCGGACGGAAGAATGGCGCTCATGACGAAGAGAATCCGCCGGCCGGTTTGGCAAGCCGTCGTCCTCCTTTCCGTGCTTCCCGCCTGCGGGAAGTGGGCGGAGGAGGAGAAGGTCCCGGACGTCGCGAAGCCCCCGGTCGCGGAAACGCCCAAGGCGGAGACGCCTCCGGCGGCGGTGACGCCCCGGACGGAGACACCGGCGCCGCCGGTCGCGATCCTGCCCGCGGCCCCCCTGCGCCCGGCCCCCTCGATCGAGTTGGCCCGCAAGGCCGTCGCCGCGATCCGCGCCGCCGGCCTCAACCCCGCCGGCGAGGTCAAGACGGCGCACACCGCCCGCCCGAAGATCTCCGAGAAGGCTTCCGAGGCGATCCGGAAGGCGGGCCTGGACATGGGCGCCGTCCAGGACGGCCTCAAGGCCTATCCGCAGACGCTCTCCGAGACGCCCGAGCAGATCGCGGAGGCCGCGCGCCGGGCCGCGGAGCAGCAAAAGGAGTACGAGCGCCTCGTGAAGGAGGGGCTGCTCGAAAAATTGCCGAAGGATCCCCAGCAGGGCTTCGGGGCGGACACGACGGGCGGAGAGGGCGGCGAGGTCGTCGCGATCACGGAGCCCACGCAGGCCGCCGTCGAGGCCGCCTTCGCGAAGGCGGCGAGGAGCGGGAAGTGCCGGATCGAGTTTCGGTGCGCGGGCGACATCGACATCGGGCGCCCCCTGCCGATCCTGCGAAGCCCCAACGTCACCGTGGACGGCCAGGGCGTGGCGACGCTCTGGGGCAGCGCGATTCCCCCCAACCGCGCGGTGATCTCCGTCTCGACGAACGACGTCATCCTCCGCAACCTCCGGATCCGCCACGGCGGCGACAACGTCTCGCTGGGCGGCGAGGCCTACGCGGGCTCCTCGCGCGTCGTCTTGAGCCACGTCTCGTCGTCGGCGAGCCGGGACGACGGGATCTCCGCGGGCTGGGGCGCCCGCGACGTCACGATCCAGTGGTGCCTGCTGGCCGGGAACACCCGCTCGATCTTCATCAAGTACAAGGGCTCGACGAACGTTTCCGTCCACCACAACCTGATCGAGAAGCAGATGATCCGGGGCCCGCTTGTGAGCGGGAAGGCCTTCGTGGACTTCCGGAACAACGTCGTCCGCAACTGGCTCGGCTGGGGCTCGCGGTTCGAGGACGGCGGCTACGGGAACGCCGTGAACAACCTCCACGTCATGTCGCCCTTCGCCCGCAAGAAGAGCCTGAAGCCGGACGCGACGATTTATCGCTACAACAACCCGAACGCGAAGGTGCCGCCCGGCGCCGTCTACGCCTCCGGCAACGTTTCAAGGGACTGCAAGGAGGCCACGGCGTCGGGCGCCGACAAGCCCTACGACGCGCCGAAGGTCGAAACCCAGCCGGTCGAGGAGATGGAGAAGGCCGTCATGGAGCGCGCGGGCTGCCTCCCGCGGGACGCCATCGATCGGAAATACATCTCCGCCGAGTCGTTCACGGTCTCCTCGTCCCGCCCCTTCCTGATCGGCCGCGAAGAATCCGCCGCGCCGCCCGCCCCCCCCGCGCCGCCCCCGAAGGAGGGGGACGGGGACGAGTAGCGAGAAAGGAGCCCCGAATGCCCTCGCCCGACGAAGCCTGCGTCTGCCCGGCTCTGGACTCCGCCCTCTGGGAGGGGACGCGACATGCATGGAAGGACCGGCCGTTTTGGGTCGAGCCCTATCGGGCGATTGCGCACGTCCCGCTGGGGATCGGAAGGAAACTGGAGCGCCTCCTGCCCGATCTGAAGGCGCGCGGCCTCCTGGCCGAGCCCGTCCAGGTCCTCTTCCGGAACGATCGCTTCTTCGGCGGCGAGCTCTGGATCGCACTCTCCCGCGAGGAGCCGGGGACGGCCGCGGGGAGGATTTCGGGCGAATTTTTCTCGAAGTATTTCGAGGGGCATTACCGTGACGCGGGCGGCTGGTATCGGAAGACCGCCGAGGCCTGCCGGGCCGCGGGGAGCGAGCCTAAGGAGATCCTGGCGTGGTACGCGACCTGCCCCAAGTGCGCAGCGTCGCGCGGCGCCGTCCAGGCGGTCCTTTTCGCGCGGACGGGGTAGGGCGTTCGGGACGAGCGTGAAATCCTTCAAGGCCGCATGTCCACGGAAGAAGGCGGGGGCGGCGGAGCGGGGTTTTGCATCATCCCGTTGACATCGCCGCTCTCGCTTCCTACCGTCGGCGTGTCCAAAATGGGAAAGGAAGCGCCGAACGTCATGACTCCGAAGGAACGCGTCCTCGCCGCCGTCCGCCACCGACAGCCCGACCAGGTGCCCTGGCACGTGGGGTTCACCGCCGAGTGCCTCGCGAAGATGAAGGCGTTCACCGGGGATCCGCAGTTCGTAAAGAAGTTGGACAACTGCTTCGCCGGGGTCGACGCCGTGAAGCCGGGGAGCCATCGCGAGGTCGAGCCGGGCGTCTTCGAGGACGAGTTCGGCGTGCGCTGGGACAAGCGGATGGACAAGGACATCGGCGTGCCGATGAATTCCCCGGTGACGCCGGAGAACCTCGAGGCGTATCCGTTCCCCGATCCGGCCGATCCGGCCCGCTACGAGTCCTGGCCGGGCGTCATCGCCCGCAATCCGCACCGAATCGTCGTGGCCGGGATGAGCTTTTCCCTCTACGAGCGCGCCTGGTCGCTCGCCGGGATGGAGACGGTTCTGATGGGAATGGTCGCCGAGCCGGACTTCATTCATCGCCTCCTGGACCGGATCCTGGAATACAACCTGGCCGTCATCGAGCGGGCCTGCGCGTTCGGCATCGACGCCTTCCGGTTCGGCGACGACTGGGGCTCGCAGACGGGGATCATCATGGGGGCCGCCCGCTGGCGCGAGTTTATCAAGCCGCGCGTCGCGCAGATGTACGCGCTTGCGAAGAAGCACGGCAAGCTCGTGATGATCCACTCCTGCGGCAAGGTGGACTCGCTCTTCGACGCGCTCGCCGACATCGGCGTGGACGTGGTGAATCCCTTCCAGCCCGAGGTCATGGACCCCTTCGAGACGAAGAAGCGCTATGGCGCCCGCCTGACGTTCCATGGGGGCATCAGCACCCAGCGGACCCTGCCGGCCGGCACGGTGCAGCAGGTGAAGGACGAGGTGAAACGCCTGCTGGACGAGGTAGGGAAGGGCGGCGGCTACATCGCGTCCCCCGCCCACCGGACTCCTGCGGATGCCAAGCCCGAGAACGTCCTCGCCATGATCGAGGTCCTGCGGAGCCAGTAACTGACGACCACCGCGGGCGAGGGCCGAATGGGGTAAATCCGTCCCGCGGGGTACAATCCGCCCCCGGGAGAGGCATGTCCGCCAAGGTCGTCCGCCAGATTGGCCATTTCGAGCTGGTCCGCGAGCTTGGGCGCGGGGCGATGGGGCGGGTGTTCCTGGCGCGGTGGCTCTCGGGCGATTCGGTGAAGGTCGTGGCGTTGAAGGTGCTGCACGCGGCGTTCACGCGCGACGAGGGGATCGTCTATAGGCTTCGCCAGGAGTCGCGGGCGGCCTCCGTTCTCAAGCACGACAACATCGTTCAGGCGATCGATTTCGGGGCGGCGGACGGACACGTCTACTTCGCGATGGAATACGTGAAGGGCAAGACGCTCCACGAGGTCTTGAGCCGCTGGGGGGCGCTCTCCGAGCGGCCGGCTTTGCGGATCACGCGCCAGATCGCGCTGGCGCTGCAGCACGCGAACCGCCACAAGATCGTGCATCGCGATATAAAACCCTCGAACATCCTGGTGACGAAGACGGGGCTTGCGAAGCTCGCGGATTTCGGCCTCGCGATCGATCGGAGCCGCGCGCGGCCGGGGCCGAAGGAGCGGACGTTCGGGACGCCCTGGTTCATGCCGCCGGAGCAGGTGCGGGGCGAGGAGGTGGACATTCGCGGGGACATCTACGGGCTCGGGGCGACGCTCTACCGGACGCTCGCCGGCAAGCCCCCGAACGAGGGCTCCACGCTCGAGGAGGTCCTCCGGCACTGCCTCAAGGATCCGGCCCCGGACCCGCGGGCGATCCGGCCGGGAATCTCGGAGCCCTCGGCCCGGCTCGTCATGGACATGATGGCGAAAACGCTGCCCGATCGGATCCAGACGCCCGAAGCCCTCATCGAGCGGATCGATTCGGTCCTCGCGATTCTCGCGCCCACGTCGGACGAGCCCCTGGAGGCGCTCGTGGACGAGCCGGGGATGGAAAGCGCCGGGTCGGAGGACTCTTAATCCGAACGTTTGCGTCGGGATAAAAACCGGGCACGGGCTCGGAGTGGGGCCTCGTCTTGCGCTCCCGGTCTCCGCCCGGTCCACGGT
>CAYHQZ010000053.1:0-18237 GCA_964358555.1 uncultured Planctomycetia bacterium | reverse complement strand
GGGTTGCGGGTTCGAGCCCCGTCGCCTCCGCGCGTTTCCCCTCGCGTCGAGCCCGGCCGGTCCTTTCCCGTCCGGCTCGCGTCGGACGGGCGCTACGAATCCAGGGCGACGCGGAAGCCGATGATGTCGTCCCGGTAGGCCGGAGGAGCGCCGGAGCGAGTGGCGGAACGGCAACCCCGGAGGACGAAATCCCAGCAGCCGCCGCGCAGAACCCGGAGCATGCCCTTGGGAACGCCCTGCGGATCGACGGCAATGCCTTTCGAGATCGGATACGAACCTTCCCAGTCGCCGCACCATTCCAGGACGCTGCCGTGCATGTCGAAAAGGCCCCATCGATTCGGCGGGAACGAGCCGGCGCGCGTCGTTCCCTGGCGGCCGGCGACTATCGTTCCGATTTCATTGGCGCCGGTGCTTTCGTAGTTCGCCTGGTCCGGGCGGAGGGTCGCGCCCGCATGGAACGGCGTCTCCGTTCCCGCCCGGCAGGCGTATTCCCATTCGGCTTCCGTCGGCAAGCGGTATTTCTTCCCCTCCTTCCGGCTCAATCTCTCGCAGAACGTCCCCGCTTCCTCCCAGGAAACGTAATACACGGGGTCTCCGTCCTCCTCGCCGCACAGGGCCCAGACAGGATTTGCCTTGTCGCGCTGCTGCGCCACCGTCGTCCCCATCACCTCCCGCCATTGCTTCTGCGTCACTTCGGTGGCGCCCAGATGGAAACCCTTCGTCAGGCGCACCCGATGCTGCATCTCGTCGGGATTGCGCCCGTCTTCGCCCTCCGGGCTTCCCATGAAAAACTCCCCCGGCGGGATGTGGACGAGCGTCATCCCGATGGTGTTCGTAATCGGGAGGAGCCGTTCGCCTGGCGCCGGCGAAGGCTTCTCGCCCCCGGCCGAAGCGCACCCAGCCGAGAGCGAGACGGCGACGACCGCCGCAAAGGACATCCCCGTCCGGAAAAACGGCCGGGTCTTGAACATGGACCGGATCTTACTGCCCCGAGGAAACCGCGTCCCTAGTCCGGCGACAGGTCGGAGACGGAGCCGCCGATCTTGCCGGCCCGCAGGAGGCGCTCGAGGCCGGTCAGGAGGCGCCAGGCGCCGCCGCAACCGGCGATCGCGCTCGAGGCGAGGATCCACACCCAGATCCGGCCGATCCGGCCGATGGCGAGCATCGCGACGAGGACGACGGCGAGCTGCAGGATCAGGCCGACCCCGATGGCGATGTCGCGGATCCCGATCCGGCGGATTTCGCGGACCCTTTCCTCCATGCAAAGGGAGATGACTCGGTCGGCGTCCGCGGGGGCGACGCCCTGGCCGACGAGCCACTCCCGGACTTCCGGCGGCGGCGTTCCCCAGACGATCCGGGCCCTCGCCTCGGTCAGGTTCCGATCGAGGGCGGGCGGAAGCTTCCCGCCGGGCGGATTCTCCGCGGGATTCATGGCCGGATCCTGGAGCCTTCGCCCTAATCCTTCCAGACCGGGACGGGACCGGGCTTCTCTTCCGGTTCGGGGGGCTTGGGCTTGGAATCCGCCGGCTCCCCGCCGCCGCCCGCGGGGGGTTTGGGCTTCTTGTCGCCGGGCGCCTTGGCGCCGGCCCCGACGGCCTTCGTCCCGCCGGCGGGGGCGCCGCCGGCCGTCGTGCCGGTGCCGACGACCTTCACCACGCTTTCGGGCGTGCCGTCATCGGAGGGGACGAGACGGATGGCGTCCACGTGCATCTTCGCCGCCACGGCGCCGGGCTGCAGCGAGAGGACGAGGACCGCGCCCATGTTCACCTTGTCCCCGAGGCCCGACAGCGGAATCTTGAGCGCCTTCGCGCCGGTCCCGGCGACGGACACGCCGAGCTTCACGAACTTGGTCCCGTCGAAGATCCGGATCTGGAGCTCGCCCGTCGCCGCTTCGGGAAAGAAAAGGTCCATCTGGAGGAACTGGAACGGTTTCCAGTCCTTGAGACTGGCGTCGAGGGCGCCCGGGCTGACGCGAAGCAGTCCCTTCAGGTCGCCCGCGGGATGCGACACGAGGCAGGACTGCTTCCCGCGGGTCGCGTGCTCCGTCGACGCCTCGGTCGTGACGCCCTGCGCCTTCACGCCCTTGAACTCCCCGTTCGCCTCCTCGAAGTCGCCCAGCACCTTCTCTCCGGCGACGGGCCCGGTCTTGCCCGCCGCTGGCGACTTCTCGGCCGGGGGGTCTTTCTCCGGAGGCTCCGTCGCCGAAGGCTTGGGCGGGGGCTTCTTCGCGGGGCGAGGTTCCTCATCCGGCGGCAGGACCGCGGGAGGAGGGGCCGTCGTCACGGGGGGCGGCTCGTCCGCGTCGCCAGCGCCTTTCATGGGCTTGTAGAGCAGCAGGGTGTAGCCGCCGCGGGTGTTCGGACCCGAAAGATAGAACACCCCGATTCCTCCCTCCCGGATGGCCATGATCGAGCCCGTGCCGGTCAGGGGTCCCTCGATCCGGAGGGCCGCATCTCGCGACGGCAGGGCGCCCTTGATGTTCACGGGCTCCTCGACGAGAACGAAATAGTTGGGGAGTTCCTTCACCGTGGCGCGGAGGTCCATGACCTTAGCCGTTCCCTGCACGACCAGCGTCGCGCGCTCGAAGATGGAGTCGGCGATCGTGGAGGAACCCTTGGCCGGCTCCTTCGCGGGCTCCTTTCCCTTCTTCGCGTCCCCCTTGGCGTCGCCCTTCGCGTCCCCCTTGCCCTTGGTTTTCGTCCCGCCCTTCGGGGGATCCGCCGCGGGCAGCGCGAAAAGGCAGAAGGCCGCGAAAACGGCGAAGAGGCCCGCGCGAACGGCACGCCGCGAAATTCTCGTTTCGATCATTTTCCCTACGGCGGGGTGAGATTGCCGAACTCCGCCTTTAACCGGTCCAACTCGGCGTTGTTGAGATTCTTCTTGAGCAGGTGGAGTTTCTGCCAATTCTCTGGCGAGTGGCCGCTCTTATAGGCCCGCGCCGCGGCCGCGGCCGCGTCGTAGTTCTCGAGGCCCGTGGACTTCGGATGGGGCAAAAAGCCGCTCGGACCCGTCGAACGGGTATGGCGGCCCGAGCCGGAACCCGAGTAGTAGGGTCGGCGAGGCTTGCTGGGGCCGCTCAGCGCGATGATTAGGATGAGAAGGAGCAGCCCGCCCCCCCCCGCGCCGATAAGGACGCGCTTGTCCTTTGTCCAATCCTGCGCCTTGGACGAAGCGACCGGCTTCCCGCCCCGTTCCGCCGGCGATTCGTCATCCTCATCGGGCCGGGGCAGCCGAGAGGATGACCGCTTGACGGACGGAATCGAGGCCGAGGATCTCCGGACCGCGGGGTTCTGGGCGCTGCTGCGCCGCGCCGCCGGGAGGCTCGCGGAGGATTTCCGGACAGCCTGGAGGCGGGCGCTGCTGCGCACCGGCGAAGGGGGAGGCGGAGGAGGCGAGGGCGGAATTTCCGCGATCGCCTCGACCGGAGGGGGTTCGGGGATGGCCTCCGCCGGGGCGTCCGCCGGAAGCGCCTCGGGAACCGCGCCTTCCGCAGGCTCCGGCAGCGCCTCCAGGGCGTCCAGCGCCCGGTGCGGAACCTTCCGGTGGGTTCCGTAGGATCGGCGCGTCAGCATCAGCCGCCCTCGCCGCCGCCGCCCGCCGCCCCGGTTCCGCCGCCCTTGCCCTTGGTTCCCTTCCCCTTCGTCCCTTTGCCCTTTCCCTTGCCCTTCGTCCCCTTGCCCTTGGTCCCCGCCTTCTTGACCTCGGGTTTCGGTTCCTCCGCCTTCGGCTCCTCCGCCGGGGTCGGCGGCTCGGCCTCGGGCTCCGGAGTCTTTTCGCCGGACGGCGTTTCCGCAGGGGTTTCCGCCGCGGGCTTTTCCTCGGCCGGCTTCCCGGCGGCAGGCTTCTCTTCGGCCTTCTTCGCAGCCGGATCCTCCACGGAAGGCTCGCCGGGCGCCGTCGTGCCCGAAGACCCGCTGTCCGCGGGTTTTTCCGCCGCGGGGGCGGGTGTCACGGGTGTTTCCGGAACGGGGGCCGGCGCCGGGGGCTCCGCCGGGGCCGCGGTCGGCGCGTGGGCCGGGGTCTGTCCCTCGGGGCCGGGCGGCGGCGGGACTTCGCCCGTCACCGGGACGGCCGGCGGGGCGGGCGGCGCGAACGCGTTGTCCACGACCTTCGAGCATTCCGGGGTGTCGAGAATCGGGTAGCCGGCGCAGCCGAACGGAACGGCCAACGCCATCAGGAGCGCAAGCCCCAGCGCCCACCGGACCGGAGTTGCGAAACCGCGCGTCGTCATGTTGTTCTCCATTCGAGTCGGGTGAATGCCGAGGACCCCCCTCGGGGGGCATTATCGCACCGGTCCCCCATCCGCCGTCAATGCCCCCCGACCAGGTACCGGGCGATCCGCGGGCCGGAGCGCGCATCGCCGAACAGCCGGCGGGGCCTGGCCATTCTCGAACGGACCCTCGGGTCGGAAAGGATCCGCTCCGCTTCGGCCTCGATCCGATCCGGATCGGTCCCGGCAAGGACCGCCCCGCCCGCCTCGACGAGCTCCGGGCGCTCCGTTTTCTCCCGGAGGATCACGACCGGCCGGCCGAGCCACGAGGACTCCTCCTGCAGCCCCCCGGAATCCGTCATGACCAACCGCGCGCGCTCGAGGAGGCGCGTAAGAACCGGATAGGAAAGGGGTGAAACGAGGACGATCCCGGGCTCTCCCGCGAGAAGCCGGGCCGGCCCCGACACCTCGGGGTTCGGGTGCACGGGAAAGACCACCGGGGTCTCCGGATGCCGCCGGGCGATCCGCCGCAGCGCCCCGAGGACCCGAAGCATCGGCGCGCCGAAATTCTCCCGCCGGTGGCAGGTGAACAGGATCACGTCGCCGACGGAAGGGGCCGGGGGGGGCGGGGCGGGCCGGGGGCGCGACCGGGCGAACTCGAGAGCATCGAGGACGGGGTTGCCAACGACGCGGATCCCGCGGGCCGGCACGCCCTCGGCGCGAAGGTTCGCCGAGGCGCCGGGGGTCGGGGCGAAGTGCAGGTCCGCAATTTTCGAGATGAGCGTCCGGCAGGCCTCCTCGGGAAAAGGATCGCGAAAATCGAACGTCCGGAGCCCCGCCTCCACGTGCGCAACCGGGATCCCGGCGAAAAACGCCGCCTGGGCCGCCGCGAGGGCCGAGACCGTGTCGCCCTGGACCACGACGCGACCGGGGCGCTCCCGCCGGAGCCAGGGATCGAGCCGTTCGAGGATCCGCCCGGCGGCCTCCCCGGGCGTCTGACCCGCGCGCATCGATCGGAGGTCCTCGTCCGCCCGGAGCCCGAAAAAGGAGAGGACCGGCGGGACCAGCGATTCGTGCTGGCCGGTGAGGACGACCCGGACGTCCGCGCCCCGATTCCGGCGCAGCGCGAGCAGGACCGGCGCGAGTTTCACCGCCTCGGGCCGGGTTCCGAGGACGACGGCAATCTTGGGGCGGGCCATCGAACGGACGCTATCCTACCCGGAAGTCATGACGACCCGCGTCTTCCGGATGTCCGCCGGCAAGCCTGATCCCGACGGGATCGCCGAGGCCGGCCGCATCCTCCGGGAGGGCGGGATCGTCGCGTTCCCGACGGAGACGGTCTATGGGCTGGCCGCGAATCCGGACGACTTGGCCGCCATGCGCCGGCTCGTGTCGCTCAAGGACCGCCCCCCCGCGAGCCCCTTCACCTTCCACCTCTCTCGGCGCGAGGATCTCGGAACCCTCGTCCCCCGGGTGCCGGCCCGCGCCCGGCGGCTGCTCGAGCGCTACTGGCCGGGGCCGCTCACGATCGTCCTGGAGGACAGCCGCGGGGGCAGCGTCGGGGCGCGCGTCCCCGCGAACGCAATCGCGCGGGCGCTCATCGCCGCGGCCGGCGTCCGGGTCGTCGCCCCGTCGGCGAACAAGCGGGGCGAGACGCCCGCCTGCAGCGCGGACGAGGTCCTGACCGCCCTCGACGGCCGGATCGACGCCGTCGTGGACGGCGGGCCTTCGAACCTCCGGCAGGCCTCCACGGTCGTCCGGTTCCGGGGCTGCGCCTACGAGGTCCTCCGGGAGGGGATCATCACGGAGGCCGACATCCGGACCCTCCTCTCCCTGAACATCCTCTTCGTCTGCACGGGGAACTCCTGCCGCAGCCCCATGGCGGAGGGGATGCTGAAGCGGATCATCTCGGAGCGCGCATCGATCCCCCCGGAGGCGCTCGAGCGGCAGGGCATCGCAATCCACTCTGCCGGCGTGAGCGCCCAGCCCGGAGGGTCGGCGACCCCGGAAGCGATCGGCGTGCTGGCGGAGCGGGGCGTCCACATCCGGGACCACGCCGCGGCGCGCCTCACCGAAAAGGCGATCCGCAACGCCGACGCGATCTACGGGATGTCGCCGCGGCACGTGGAGGCCGTCCTCGAACTCGACGCCTCCGCCAAGGGCAAGACCCGCCTCCTCGATCCGGAAGGGCGATCCATCCCGGACCCGATCGGCGCCTCCCTTCCCGAATACCGCCTCTGCGCGGATTCCATCGAGCGCTGCGTCCGGATCATCGCCGACGCCCTGTGATCATCCCCGCCGCCGTTCCCGACGGAATCGGAGCCTCCGCCCCGTGATCGTGCCGATTCCAATCCTCAAGATCGCGCTGGTGCCCGCCCTGATCGCGGGGGTCACTCTCGTCGGGCGGCGGTTCGGCCCGGGGCTGGCCGGGACGTTCGCAAGCTTCCCCATCGTGGGCGGGCCCATCCTCCTCTTCCTGACGCTGGAGCGGGGAACGGCGTTCGGCGCCGAGACCGCCCGCGGGGTCCTCCTCGGCACGCCGGCCTTCGTGGCGTTCTGCCTGGCCTATGCGCGGGTGTCGCGCCGGGCGGGGTGGCTTGCGAGCCTGACGGCGGGGCTCGCTGCGTTCTTCGCGGGCGTGGGCCTGTTGAGCCTTCTCTCCGTTCCGCTTGCGGGGGCGGCGGGGCTCGCCGTCGCGAGCACGATCGCGGCCCCCTGGTTCTTCCCTCCGCCCTCCCCCCTCACGCCCGCGGGAAGCCTCCCGCGCTCGGAAATCCTCGTGCGGATGGCGGCGGCGGCCGCGCTCGTGGCGGCGATCACCGCCGTGGCGGGAACGGTCGGCGCCCGGTGGAGCGGGCTGCTCACCCCGTTCCCGGTCGCGACGAGCGTGCTCGCCGTCTTCTCGCAGCGCGCCCAGGGGCGGGCCTTCACCGGACGGCTGCTCCAGGGGACGATCCTGGGCCTGCACGCCTACATCGTGTTCTTCATCATCCTCGCGCTCTCGCTCGAAGGCATCGGGACGGGCCCGGCCTTCCTCTGCGCGTTTGCCGGCGCCCTCGCCGCGCAGGGCCTTTCGTTTGCGATCCTGCCCCGCATCCTCGACCCCGGCTTGCCGCGAGCGAGCGCAGACCCCACACTCCCATCCCCATGAAGCCCATCCTCCTCGGCGCCGACCACGCGGGGTTTCCCTTGAAGGAGCGGATCCGGCGGCTGCTTCAGCGCCGGGGGATCCGAACGATCGATCTCGGCGCGTTTTCTCCCGATCCCGTGGACTACCCGGACATCGCGGGCGCGCTCGCCCGAAGCGTCGCCCGCGGCCGCGGCACGGGGATCCTCTGCTGCGGCTCGGGGGTCGGGATGTCCATCGCCGCCAACAAGGTGGCCGGCGTCCGCGCGGTCCTCGCGGCCGATGCATTGACCGCGACCCTCTCCCGGGCGCACAACGACGCGAACGTCCTCTGCCTCGGCTCGCGCCTGCTGCCGGCGGCCCGGCTTCCCGGAATCCTGCGGGCGTGGATGGGAACGACGTTCGAGGGCGGGCGGCACCGCCGCCGCGTCCGGAAAATCTCCGCGCTCGAACGCTGCTGAAAGCGGCGTCCGCCTAGGCGCGGTCCCGGAGCTTCGAGATGGCCAACGTCGCGTTGTGGCCGCCGAAGCCGAACGAGTTCGAGAGCACGACCCGGATGGGAACCGGCCGCGCCTGGTTCGGCACAAAATCGAGATCGCACTCCGGATCGGGCGTCGTGTAGTTGATCGTCGGCGGGGCGACGTCGTCCCGGATGGCAAGGCAGCAGGCCACGAGTTCGAGAGCGCCGGAGGCCCCGAGGCAGTGGCCGATCATGGACTTCGTGGAGGAGATCGGTATCCGCTTCGCGCGCTCCCCGAACACCCGCTTGATCGCGCGGGTCTCGATCGCGTCGTTCAGGGGCGTCGAGGTCCCGTGGGCGTTGATGTAGTCGACCTCGGAACGATCGATCCCGCCGTCCTTCAGCGCCCCCTCCATCGAACGGGCCGCGCCGGCCCCCTCGGGGTCCGGGGCCGTGATGTGGCTGCCGTCCGAGGTCATCCCGAAGCCGCGGAACTCCGCGAGGATCGACGCGCCCCGCTGCTTCGCCCGCTCATATTCCTCGAGGACAAACATGGCCCCGCCCTCGCCCATCACGAAGCCGTCCCGATCCTTGTCGAACGGCCGGCTCGCCCCCGGGGGGTTGTCATTGCGGGTGGACAGCGCCCGGAGGGCCGCGAACCCCCCGATCCCGGTCGGCGTGATGGCGGCCTCCGCCCCGCCCGCGAGCATGACGTCCGCATCCCCGTACCGGACGAGCCGGAAGGCGTCGCCAATCGAGTGGTTCGCGGACGCGCAGGCCGTCGCGATCGCGGTCGAGGGACCGTTCAGCCCGTAGCGGATCGCGACCTGGCCGGCCCCCGCGTTCACCATCAGCTTCGGAATCAGGAAGGCGGAGATCGTCGAAGGGCCCCGCTCGATGAGCCTCCGGTGCTGGGTCTCGTATTCGTTGAGGCCGCCGATCCCGGACCCGACGATCGTCCCGATCCGGGTGCGGTCCTCCTTCGCGAAGTCGAGCCCCGACATGCAAACGGCCTGATCCGCGGCCGCGATGGCGAACTGGGCGAACCGGTCGATGCGTTTCTCGTCCCGCTTCGAGATCCATTTCAGCGGGTCGAAGGCCTTGACCTCGCCGGCAAAGTTCACGTCGAACCCCGTCGTGTCGAAGCATTCGATCCTCGAGACCCCGCTCCGGCCGGCCTTGTTCGATTCCCAGAAGGACTCCGGGTCGAGGCCAACGGAGGAAACGATCCCGATGCCCGTGATGACGACGCGCCTCATGCCGGGTTTTTCGGCTCCCGTCGAAAACGGGGCTATCCGCTCCTCTTCTGGATGTAATCGACCGCGCCGCCGACCGTCTGGATCTTCTCGGCGTCCGTGTCGGGAATTTGGACGTCGAACTCGTCCTCGAAATTCATGACAAGTTCAACCTGGTCGAGGGAGTCCGCGCCGAGGTCGTTCACAAACGAGGTCTCGGCCTTGATCTGGTCCTTCGGCACCCCGAGCTGTTCGCTCACGATGTCGATGACGCGTTCCTCGACCGTTCCGGTCCGCTGCTTCTTCGGCTTGGGAGCTTCCGTCGAATCCGCTTTGTCTTCCGCCATGGACTTTCTTTCCTCCTTGGCTTCCTTACATCGCCATCCCGCCGTCCACCTGGAGAACCGCGCCCGTCACATAGGACGCCGAGTCGCTCAAGAGGAACAGGATAGCATTCGCCACGTCCGACGCCGAACCCAATCGGCCGAGAGGCACGCCCGCGAGGAGGCGCTCCCGCTCGGCCGGAGGGATTGCGGCCGTCATGTCCGTCTCGATAAACCCGGGCGCAACGGCGTTCACGGTGATCCCCCGCGAGGCGACCTCGCGGGCGACGCTCTTCGTGAAGCCGATGACCCCGGCCTTCGAGGCCGAATAATTCGCCTGGCCCGCGTTGCCGATGATGCCGACGACGGAGGCGACGTTCACGATCCGCCCCCTTTTTGCGCGGAGCATCGGGCGCAGCGCCGCGCGCGTGACCGAGAACACCCCCCGGAGGTTCACCCCGAGGACGGCGTCCCAGTTCTCCTCCGTCATCCGGAGGAGGAACATGTCCCGGGTGATCCCGGCGTTGTTCACCACGCCGTCGAGGCGGCCGAACTCGGCGGCGATCTGGCCGACAATCTTGTCCATCGCGGACACGTCCCGGACGTCGCCAACGAAGGTCTTCGCCTTCGGGGCCAGCGGCCGGATTGCCTCGAGGGCAATCCCGAGCGTCTGGGGATTCATGTCGAGGAGGATCGGGATCGCGCCCTGTGCGGCGACCGAGGTCGCCACGGCCAAGCCGATGCCGCGAGCGGCGCCCGTCACGAGAACGACGCTGTCGTCCAGTCCGGTCCATCGGGGGGCGGGCATACTCACTCGGTTCGATCCTCCTTTCTTCTTAGGCGTTGGGTACAGGGGTTGCGGTATTTTGCCGAATTCCTCTTGAACGACAAGGGGTTACATGCGACACGGGCTAGGCTCCCCCATCCGACGGGACGACCGAGACCCCCTCGAATCCCTTCATCATCCCCGTGAGCGTCCGCCCGGGACCGACCTCCCGAAACGTCCGGAAGCCGGCCGCCACGAGCCGCTTCATCGAGGGATGCCATTGAACGGGCGAGACGAGCTGGGCGGCCAGCCGCTCGCGGGGGTCGTCGCCCGGCCCGTAGAAATCGCCCGTGACGTTCGAAAGGACGGGCAGGCGCGGGGGGGCGAATCGGACGTTCGAGAGGGCCTCCCGGAGCCGCTCTTTCGCCGGTTCCATCAGGGAGGAGTGGAAGGCGCCCGCGACCCGAAGGGGAATCGCCCGGGCCCCTCTCGCCTTCGCCGAGACCCTCGCCGCCTCGATCCCGGGGCGGGAACCCGACAGCACGAACTGCTCGGCGGTGTTGTAGTTCGCGACGACGACGCAGGCTTCGGCCGCGACGGCCTCGGCGGTTTCGGCCGTGGTCCCGATGAGCGCGAGCATCCCGCCGGCGCTGGAATCGCAGGCGGCCTGCATCGCTTCTCCCCGCAGGGCGACGAGCCGCACGGCGTCCTCGAATCCGAGCGCGCCTGCGAACACGAGCGCCGTGAACTCCCCCAGCGACAGCCCCGCCGCGGCCCCGGCCTGCGCAAGATCAAGGCCTGCATCGAGGCGCAGCGCCTCCAGGTCGGCGAGGCTCGAGACGAGAAGCGCCGGCTGGCAGACGTCGGTCCGGTTCAGCCGTTCCGCGGGCCCCTCCCGGCAGACGGCCTGAAGGTCATAGCCGAGGACGGCGGAGGCACGCTCGAACAGCCGTCGTGCCTCGGGGGCGCGCGCGGCCGAGGCCTCCCCCATTCCGACGCGCTGGGCGCCTTGGCCCGGAAAGAGGATCGCGAGGCCGCTCACAGGGAATCCTTCGGCCCGACCCACTCGAGCAGCGTCGAGGCCCACGTAATGCCGCCCCCGATCGCAACCAGGAGCACCCGATGCCCCGGCCGGATCCGTCCTGTCCGGAGGGCCTCGTCGAGGGCGATTGCGACGGACGCGGACGAGGTGTTCCCGTAGCGATCGATGTTCACGAACATCCGATCCTTCGGAAACGGGAGCCGTTCGCAAAGATACTCGAGAATCCGGAGATTCATCTGGTGCGGGATCATGAGATCCACCGCCGACACGGGGATCCCGGCCCGCTTAAGCGTCTGCTCCACTAGGACGGCCAGCCGGACCGTGACGACCTTGAAGAGCTCGCGCCCCCGCATGTGGATCGTGTGAAGGCCGCCCTCCAGGGTCTCCGCGCTCGCGGGCCGCCGGGACCCGCCGGCGGGCAGGATCGCGAAGTCGGGCTTGCCGCCGTCGCTTCCGAGGATCCCGACGCCCACCCGGCCGCCGCCCTTCGGGCCCGGAGCGTCCGAGAGGACGGCGGCCCCGGCCCCGTCCCCGAAGAGCACGCAGGTATTCCGGTCCTTCCAGTTCAGGATCGTCGAGAGCACCTCGGCCCCGACGACGAGGACGCGCCGGGCGGAGCCCGACCGGATGGCGTTCGCGCCCATCTGGAGGCCATAGACGAATCCGGAACAGGCCGCGAGGAGATCGAAGGCGCCCGCCCGGATCGCACCGAGGGCGTTCTGGAGGACGCAGGCGGTGCTCGGGAAGACATGATCGGGCGTCGTCGTCGCGGTGATGATCAGGTCGAGGTCGGAGGCCTCGACGCCGGCATCCGCCAGGGCCGCCCGGCCCGCGTGGACGCCGAGATCGCTGGCGGCCGTCCCCGGCGGGGCGATGCGCCGCTCCCGGATCCCGGTCCGGGTGACAATCCAGTCGTCGCTGGTGTCCACCTTCGATTCGAGATCCTTGTTTGAGACGACATGATCGGGCAGGCACGCGCCCGTTCCGACGAGATAGACCTCAGGCATCCGTCGGGGCTCCCATCCTTACCTGAATCCCCACGTCAGGCGAGAACCTCGGTGATGGGGTGTTTCTCGATGATGTCCTGGATCCGGCGGGTCAGGCCTTCGCGCTCGAAGGTCTGGACCGTCCGGATGGCGTTCCGGATCGCCTTGGAGGTGGATCGCCCGTGGCTGATGAAGAGCAACCCGTCCACGCCGAGCAGCGGCGCGCCGCCGACCTCCTCGTAATCCCAGCGGCTGGCAAGATCCCGGAGGAGGCACTCGATGGGCGCTAGGTTCGGATGGTTCCCGTTTCCGCTCGAGGCCTGGAGGGCTCCCTGGAGCGAGCCGTAGAGGGACTCGCCATAGCCCTCGATCACCTTCAAGACGATGTTCCCGACGAAGCCGTCGCAGACGACGATATCCACCTTCCCGGTGAAAAGGTCGCGCCCCTCGACGTTCCCGAGAAACCGGATGTCGCTCTTGGACAGCAGAGGGAACGTGCCATGCACCAGTTCGTTCCCCTTTTCCTGCTCCTCGCCGATCGAAAGCAGGCCGACCGTCGGCCGCTCGATTCCGTAGAGGCAGGCGCAGTAGATCGTCGCCATCAGGGCGTATTGGTAGAGGTGGGTCGGGCGGGCGTAGATGTTCGCACCGACGTCGATGAGCGTGCATCGCCCTTTGAGGGTCGGCACGGGGATGGGAATCCCGGGCTTCTGGACACCGGGAATGAGCCGCAGCGAAAGCTGGCCGGCGGCGACCGCGGCCCCCGTGTGGCCCGCGGAGATCGCGGCGTCCGCGAAACCGTCCCTCACGAGATGGACGGCCTTGAGGATGGAGGCGCCGGGCTTCCGCCGGAGGCTCTCGACCGGATGTTCCTTGGGTTCGATCACTTCGCTGGCGTGGACGACCTTGACGGCCGCAGCGGCGGGATGCCCCTCCATCTCCTTTCGGACCCGGGATTCGTCCCCGACGAGGATGATCTGCAGGCTCGGATCCTTCGCCATGGCTTCCAGGGCACCGCGGACGATCTCCCGCGGCGCCGCGTCGCCACCCATGGCATCGATGGCAATCCGGAGAGTCCCGACCGAACGAGGGCTACGCTCCATGGATTCCCTCCCCATGCAACGATCGCTCAGGATTTCTTCTTTGCCATCGGGACAACGGATCTCCCCCGATAGTATCCGCAATTGCCGCAAATCCGGTGTGGCAGCGCCGGCTGTCCGCAACGGACGCAGGCCGTCCGGGAGACAACCCGGAGGGCGTCGTGCGCCCGCCGGTTGCCGGAACGCGCGTTCGAGTGTCTGCGCTTCGGAAGCGCCATCCGTCCTCTTTTCTGAAATCGGGTTGGGAGGAACCTGCGTCGGATCGGCCTTTCCGCGGCCCGCCGCCGGTTTTCCTCGGGTCGGCGGTAATATAGGGACGTCTCTGCGCTTGCGTCAAGGAATCCGGGGCCGCCTGCCCGGAAAAAGGCCGATTGACCGACTCGCGCGGCGGGCCTATAGTCGGGAATCTTAGGGCGAGCCACCGAGGAATTGCGCATCCGCGCGCAAACGGGGAGGAGCGTCGTTCAAGGGGAATGGGGCATTTGATTCCGGAGGACGTCGTCGAGTCGGTTCGCCAGGCGAATCCCATCGAGGATGTTGTCTCTTCCTACTTTCCCCTGAAGCCGGTCGGGCGGAACCTCGTCGCCCGCTGCCCCTTCCACGCGGAGAAATCCCCTTCCTTTAACGTGAACCCCGAGCGCCAGATATTCAAGTGCTTCGGGTGCGACAAGGCAGGCGACGTCTTCACGTTCGTCCGGGAGTTGGAACGGCTGGACTACCCTTCCGCGATCCGGTTCCTCGCCCGCCGGGCGAACATCTCGATCGACGAAGGCCCCGGCACCGAGGCCGGGGAGCGCGAGGAGATCCGCAAGGCCCTCGAATGGGCCACCCGTCTCTATGAAACAGCGCTCCGGCAGGAACCTGCGGGCGAGCCCGGGCGGGCCTACCTGCGCGGCCGCGCCATGGAGCGCCCGTCCTGGGACCGCTTCCGCCTCGGATTCGCCCCGGACGGCGCCGACTTTTTGCGCTCCAGCGCCCGGCGCCAGGGATTGTCCGACGCGCTGCTGCGCAAGGCGGGATTGGTGTCCGAGCGGCGCAGCGGCGATCTCATCGACTTCTTCCGCGGCCGGGTGATGTTCCCCATCCAGGACCCGCAGGGCCGGACGATCGCCTTCGGCGGCCGCACCCTCGACGAGGAGCGCCACCCGCCGAAATACCTCAACTCCGCGGAGTCCCCCCTCTTCCACAAGGGCTCGACCCTCTACGGGCTCCACCAGGGCCGGCTCGAAATCTCCCGGGAACGGGAAGCGATCGTCATGGAGGGCTACACGGACGTCATCATGGCCCACCAGTGCGGGGTCCCCTGCGCCGTCGCGGCCCTCGGCACGGCCCTGACGCGCGAGCACCTCGTGATCCTGGAACGCTTCGCGGATCGGGTCTTCCTGCTGTTCGACGGGGACGAAGCGGGCGAGAAGGCGACGTTTCGCAGCCTCGATCTCTTCCTCGATTCCAGCCTCGAGGTGCGGGTCCTGGCACTCTCCGGCGGCGTTGACCCCTTCGACTTCCTCAAGGCCCGCGGAGGCAAGGCCCTCGAGGACCTGCTCGACGACGCGTCCGAGATCTTCGAGTTCCTCTGGCGCCGCCTGCAAGCCCGAATGGCCGATGCCTCCCCCCCGGCCCAGCTCCACGCGCTCGGGGAAATCCTGGAGCGGGTCGCCCGCCTCCCCGACGAACTCAAGCGGGAGGTCTGGCTCCGCCACATCGCGGAACGAACCGGATTCTCGGCCGACGCCCTCCGGGCCCGCGCGAAAGCCCCCGCCCCGACGAGGACCCCGGCCCCGCCTTCCCCCGCCCCCGCCGCCCCCCCCGAGAACGCCACCGAGCGGGCGCAGGTGTGGCTCTCGGCGCTCCTCGCGATGCGCCCGGATTTCCGGACGGCCTTCCGGGAGGACCCGGATCTCGCCGCCGCCCTCGACCCGGACTGGCGGGCCGCAGCCGAACGGATCCTCCACGCCCCCGCGCTTCCGGGCGGGGACATCCTCGCCGCCGCGGTTGCCGGGATCGAGAACGATGCGTTGAAGGCCCGGATCATCGAATCGGCCCTCCAGATCGAGCCGGGCGAGAGCATGGATCGCCTCTACGAGGACTGCGCCGGCTTCTTGCGCGACCGATCCGCGCGCCGGCGCCGCGAAGCCCTGCAGGCGGCACGTTCCACCCCGCTCGACGCCGCCTCGCTCGAGCGCAATCTCCGGGCAACCTACGCCACCTACCGGGAGGGTTCGCCCCTTCCGGAGGCATGGACGGAAAAGAAATCATGAGCGCCGACAAGAATCCCGCCGCCTCCCTCAAGACCTTGATCGAGAAGGGCAAGCATCGCGGCCACGTCACCTTCTCCGAGATCAACAAGCTGCTGCCGGAGGAAGGCGACCCCCAGGGCCAGTTCGACAAGATCCTGGAACAGCTCCAGACCCACAAGATCGAGATCCAGGAGGACCCCGAGCCCAACGGAAAGGTCGCCGCGACCCCCGAGGCCGAGGAGGACTTCGAGGGGGACGACGAGCGCGAGGTCGTCGAGAAGGAGGCCGCGGAGCGGATCGACGACCCCGTCCGGATGTATCTGACGCAGATGGGCGAGATCCCGCTACTCACGCGCGAGCAGGAAATCTATCTCGCCAAGCGCATCGAACTCACCCGGACCCGCTACCGGCGGAAGGTCCTGGAAAGCGAGATGTCGTTGCGGCAGGCCGTCGAGATCCTCGAGGGCGTGAAGAGCGGAGTGCTCCCCTTCGATCGCACCTTGAAGCTTAATTTCGATCCCGCCCGGGGGCGCGCAGGCGTGTTGAAGCGCCTCCCCGTCAACCTCACCACCGTCAAGGAGGTCCTGGCGCGCAACGACAGGGACTGGACCCGGCTCCAGGAAGAAAACGCCTCCCCCGAGGAGCGTGAATCGACCCTCATGGCCATGAAAGCGCGGCGGCGGCGGGCCGCGATCCTGTTGGAGGAGATCCCGCTGCGCTCGAAAAAGATCGAGCCCATGAAGGAGCGGATCCATGAGACCGCCCGCGACATGGAAAGCCTCCGGAACTCCCTCGAGAACCCCTCGGCGCGCACCGACGCGAGCGCGAAGCCCCAGGAGATGCGGAAGGAATACCGGCGTCTCGAGACGCGCGCCCGGGAGGACCTCCCGTCCCTCCGCATGCGCGCGGAGCACATCCGTCGACGCTTCCACGAATACGAGCGGGCCAAGCGCCATCTCTCCGGCGGGAACCTCCGACTCGTGGTCTCCATCGCGAAGAAATACCGCAACCGCGGCCTCTCCTTCCTCGACCTCATCCAGGAAGGGAACACCGGTCTCATGAAGGCCGTGGACAAGTACGAGTACCGGCGCGGCTATAAGTTCTCGACCTACGCGACATGGTGGATCCGCCAGGCCATCACGCGCTCGATCGCGGACCAGGCACGGACGATCCGGATCCCCGTCCACATGATCGAGACGATGTCGAAGCTGCGAAACGTCGGCAAGCAGCTCTTCCAGGACTACGGGCGCGATGCGAGCGTGGACGAACTCGCCGGCAAGGCGACCCTTTCGGTCGAGGAGACCCAGCGGGTCATGAACATCTCCCGCCACCCGATCTCGCTCGACCGGCCCATCGGCGACAGCGAGGACTCCTTCTTCGGGGATTTCATCGAGGACGGGGCCACCGAGTCCCCCGTCAACTCGGCCTCGCAGGAGATGCTGAAGGACAAGATCGACGACGTCTTGTCGTCGCTCACCTACCGCGAGCGCGAGATCGTGAAGCTGCGCTACGGCATCGGGGACGGCTACACCTACACCCTCGAGGAGGTCGGCCGTATCTTCAACGTGACGCGCGAGCGCGTGCGCCAGATCGAGGCCAAGGCCATCCGGAAACTCCAGCACCCCAGCCGCGCCCGGAAGCTCGAGGGATTCCTCGATGCCCTCTTCACCCAGGAGGAATAGCGCTTGCCGGAACGAGCGACGAGACGCAAAATGCCGCGTTCGATGACCCCCCGAAAACCCTGCGGCCGCGAAGAACGGCGACCGCCCGCTTCCCGGGGGAACGCCCGGTGAAACGCGAGGGCGCCCGGTCCGGCGGCCCCGGGACGCCCTCGGCGAGGATCCTGGCCGCCTTCCTAAGCCCGGAGGGGCGGCCGTGAGGGAGTTCGTCCCCGTCCTGCTCCGGCTCCAGGGCATCGACGTCCGAATCCGGATGACCCTCGCGGACCGCTCCGCGCATGAAGAAAAAATCCGCCGGGCCGAGGAGGAACAGGCCGCCGGCGCCGGCGCCCTCAAGGATGCCGAGGCGTTGCTCAAGGACCTCCGCAAGACCGCGGACCAGAAGGATACGGATGTCAAGGGCGTCGAACAGGAGATCCAGAAGTTCAAGGTCCAGCTGAACCAGGTGAAGACGAACAGGGAATACTCCACCCTCCTCCACGAGATCGCCGGCAAGGAAGCCGACAAGGGCGCGAAGGAGGACGAGATGCTCCGCTGCCTTCTGCTGGCCGACGAGGCGAGCGCGAAGGCCAAGGCCGACAAGGAGGACCGGCAGCGCCGGGACGCCGCGGGCCGGGCGCGCGTCGAATCCGCGAAGGCCGGCATCGCGGAGGTCGAGAAGGCCCTCGAGGCGATGGCCAGGGAACGGAACGAGGTCCTGAAGGAAATCCCGGCCGACGTTCTCGATCGCTACGAGCGGGTCTTCCAGATGCGGGGGACGGCGCTGGCGTCCGCGGACCCGCGCAAGAGCCTCTGCGGAGGCTGCCACATGGAGCTTCGGCCCCAGATCCTGAACCTCCTGCTCATCGCGAAGAGCTGGGTCTTCTGCCCCTCCTGCAACCGCCTCCTCTACCTCGAGGACAAGGACATCGAGCAGGGCCCGGCCGATTGGAACCCGATCGCCGGCGAAGAATAAAAACTGACGTTTTCGTCAGGGATAGAAACCGGGCACGGGCGAGGGGCAGGGGCTCGGCTCTTGCTCCCGGTCTCCGCGCGGTCCACGGCAGGTATACGAATTCATGGCGTTGGACCG
>CAYHQZ010000052.1:0-18310 GCA_964358555.1 uncultured Planctomycetia bacterium | reverse complement strand
CCCGCGCGCCTGAAACTGGGGATCGACAAGGGGATTGCGAACGCCATTCTCGTGAAGGTGAACCAGATTGGCACGCTCACCGAGACGCTGGAAACGATCCGGATGGCGAAGGACGCGGGCTTTGGCGTGGTCCTGTCGCACCGCTCCGGCGAGACCGAGGACACGACGATCGCCGACATCGCCGTCGGGACGAACGCCGGGCAAATCAAGACCGGTTCGCTGTCGCGCTCCGAGCGCACGGCGAAATACAACCAGCTGCTTCGGATCGAGGAGGCCCTGGGCGAAGCCGCCCGGATGGGAGGGGTTCGCGGATGAGGAAATTCGTCGCGGCCGTCGCCGGAAGTCCCTTCGTGTTCGTGGGCGTCCTCGGCGGCCTCGCGGCGCTCCTCATCGTGTTCGCGCTGCTTCCGGCCGTTCGCGTCCGTCAGGCGATGGAAAAAAGGCTCGCCATGGAGAAATCGTCGCTGGCGAACCTGAAGGCGGAGGAATCAAGCCTGCGGGCGACCTACCGGGCGTCCCGCGAGGATCCGGTCTTCCTGGAGGCCGTTGCGCGGAAGGTCCTCGGGATGCGCGGGCAGGGGGAGGTCCCCATCGACGTTCCCGCGCTGGCCGCCGCGCCGTCGCCCGCCCCCGTCCGATCCGGCCCCCGCACCGACCTCGCCGGCATCCCGATCTCGCTCATCCGCTGGGCCAGCATCGCGGTCTTCGCGCTGTTGCTGCTCGCGGTGAACGCGAAGGGATTCGAGGCCGAGACGGCCGGGACGGAATCCGCCAAGTAGGGGCGAACGGCGCCCGGCCCATGGCGTCAGGGGAGGACGTCGTCCGCCCCGTGCATCCATCTGAGATTTGCTTTCGCCTTTCGATTGTTATACGGCGGCGTCTTTTCCTCTATTTCTAGAAACGAAGAACAAGGAGGGCGAGGGGCGGGGGCTCGGATGGAAGCGACCTGTCGGCCCTTGGGCCTACGCAAGGCGTTTTAGGCCCAAGACTCGGACCGAAGGTCCGGAACGCGGGTGAACACGATGAATTCGTCTATCTGCAGCCACCCGCGTGGAGACCGGGAGCGCCAGCCGAGTCACCGCCACTCGCCCATGCCCGGTTTACATCCTCGACGAAAAAAATCCGATGCCTGCGATTTATCGCAGGACCGCCGGCTCGACTCGCGCGACGCCCCAGGCGGCCGCGAGGTCGGGGAGGCGCGAGACGGGGATCGAGCCTGCTACCCAGCGGCCGGCGTGGGAATCGGCGAGGGGGAGGAAGCCGGCCTTTTTCGCGGCGTCGAGGGAGGCCTTCAAATCGCCGCGCAGCCACACGCCGACGACGGCCGCTCCCTTTTCCACGACGATTTTCCCGTCGTCGAGCGATCCGTCCTTCGATTCCTTCGCGAGGCGATCGGCGAGGCCCGCGAGATCCTTCGCGATGGTCTTCTCCCGCTTCATCCGAACCGCGTCCTTCGCGGAGGGGAAGGCGGCCGCGAGCCGCTCGGCCTCCTCCTTTGGAAGCGCCGGATCCTTAGCGGTCGCTTCGCCGGCCGCGTTCCAGCGGATGACGTCGGTTTCGTCCGCGAAGAACCGCCGGCGGCCGGTCCTGCCCGGCGCCTCGGGGACGGCGGAGAGCGAGAAGCGGTCCTTCGATGCCGTCGCCGTGATCCGGTAGCCGAAGGCTCGGCCCTCCGCGAGCCCCTTCGGAAGGAGCGCTGGATCCGTTCCCGCGAGGTCCTTGAGCGCGCCGTAGGCGTCCGACCCCGCGCCGGCCTTGTAGAGGGCTTCGGCGGAGGCGATCCGGACGAGGATCCCGAGGACGGCCTGCTCGTTCAGCTCGATCGTCAGCGATTCCGACGTCCGCAGCGTCGCCCCGCCCGGCCGCAAATCCGCGGCCAGTCCGGCCTCCGAGAGAATCGCGCCGAACGCCTGGAGGGCGGGGGCGTTTTCGCGCTTCACCGTCACGGCCTTCCCCTTCGCCGATTCGGCCGCGGGCTCGAAATCCACCTTCCAGCCCGACGCCTTCTCGAACGCGGCGATGGCCTCCGAAAGCGGCTTCTTCTCGACCGAGAGCGTGACCGGCTTGTCGAAGATATTCGCCTCCTCGCGGATGGTTTCGAGGCGCTTCTTCCGCTCTTCCGCCGTCGCCTTCGGATCCGAGAGGGCGTTCGCCCACTCCTTGGGCTGGCGGACGAATCCCGCGAAGGCCGGCGGCTCCTCCTTCGCCTTCGGCTGCGGATTCTTGATTTCCGGCGGCGTCTTGCCCGGCTCCGGCTTCGCCTTGCCGGCTTCCGGCAGGGCCTTCTCCTTGCCCTCCGTCGCCTTCCTCAAATCCGCAATCACCTCATCCACGGATTTCGGCGGCAGGTCGCTGAACGCGAGGTTCATGTGGCCGGGTTCCAGGGACGGATCGTAGGCGGACGTGGCCGAGCCCGTCGTGGGGTCGCCGTGGTAGAAGTAGCCCGACGGGTTTCCCGTATAGGGGGCCGACCAAACGCCCTGGGTCCGCACGCCTCCGAATGTCATGGAACCTCCGCCGTCAATCGCGAGATTCCCGCAGATAATCGCGCCGGAGATCGACGACGCCCCTGTCGTCCCGACGTTGCTTGAAAGCCCCGGCGCATAGACAAGCATGGAGCCGTTGTCGATGTTGCTGGGGTCGACCGGGTTTTCTTGTTTGATGTTTCCGGCCGCGTCAATGCCCTTGACGAAGATCAGTCGTTCCTGGGGATTGCGGCGAGTGGGATCGTCCTTTCCCGAATCCTCTTTGTAGCCCCAGGTGGAAGGGGCTCCGCCGGGGTTGACGACTGCGTTGCCCTTTACCATGAGGTAGGAGTTCCGGTCCGGCTCGTGTCCCGCGTAGGTGAAATACTGGGATTCCTGGCCTAGCCGCGAGATCGTTTCCAGGCTTGCCGCCTCGATGTCAGCCAGGAACGGCATCACAATGGTCTTTCCGTCCCCCCCGAACGTCCCCTCGTAGGACTGCCCCTCGGGCATTTCCACGGGGACGACGACGGCTCTCGGCTTTTCGAGGCCGGTGAGGATGAGGTCCTCGACGGCGACGAAGGAGGTGTACTGGGACATCAGGTGGAACTCGAGGGCGACGGCGGTGACGGCTTCGCGCAGATCGGGGCGCTGGGCGTTCGTTTGCGCGCCGATCCAGTCCTTCGCCATGAGATCGTCGATCCGGGCGCGGGCCCACAGCGACGGCAGCGTGGGGTTTCTCGGCTCGGATTCGGGAAGCGTGACGGGGATTTTCCGCTCGTAGGGTTTGCCGCCGACCTTGCCCTTCAGCGTGATGTTTCCCTTGCCGGCCTTCCTGTAGCGGCCCTTGAGGACGACCGGGCCGGTCGCGAAGACGTCGGGGATTTCCCTGGGATAGACGTCGGCGACATCGAGGCCGCCGAAATCGATCGAGATGTCGGTGAGGACGGGGTTTCGGATCCGCTCGGTGAATTTCCGGGCGGCGAATTTGCCTTCCGATTCGTTCGTCACGATCTGGCAGTCGCCTCGGCCTTCGCGGGCCATGTTTTCCAGGAGAAACCGGTTCACGGAGTTTCCGATCCCGAACGAGAACACCCGCGAGCGATCAGCCGCCTTCCGGACCGTCCCGATGATCTCCATGTCGTTGCCGATCTGCCCGTCGGTCATGAAGCACACGACCCGCAGGCGCTTGGGATCCGCCGCGGGCTCCAGCGCCGCCCGGATCGCCGGCATCATCTCGGTCCCGCCGCCGCCCGCGAGCGAATCGAGCATCACGAGGGCCTTGCGGCGGTTCTCCGGGGTGTTCGGGACGGAGGCGGGGAACGCCTGGCCCATCTCCGACGAGAAGGCGAACAGGTTGAACGTGTCGTCCTCGTTCATCGCTTCGATGCACAGCTGCATCGTCTCCTTGGCCTTCTCGATGGGGAATCCCTGCATCGAGCCCGACGAGTCGATGACGAAGATCATCTCCTTCGGCGAAACCTCGTCCGCCTTCGGCCGCTTCGGGGGCTGGAGGATCATCGTGAAGAACCCGCCGTCCATTGCGGGACGTTCGGATGCGGAATTCGCCGGTTGTAGGGGCACGGCATGCCGGGCCCCTACAGGATTCCGATGAACCAATACCGCATCCTCGACCCTGTCGCCCGCGACGCCGTAATGGAGGATGAAATCCTTGTTGGGAATCGTGTCGCCGCCGCCGAGGGTCACGATGCGGCGGGACGGCGAGACGGCGTCCACGTCGATCTTGTGCAAAACGCTCGTTATCCCCTTGAGCGGGACGCCGGCGTCGAGGTCCACGGAAATCGAGACGTCGTGGCCCGAGCGGGTGCCCTCGGGGACGACCGGCGGGGAGAGGCGGGAGGCGTCCGGGACGCGGGCCGTGTCGGCCGTCGTCGCCTCGCCGGAACCGCCGAGGCCGGGGGCGGGGGCGGGGACGCCGGGGGCCGGATTCGAGGCGGGCGAGCCCGGGCTGTAGCGCGGCGCCACGACGAGCGGGAAGGCGAACGAGTATTCGCCGTCCTTGTAGTCGAGGACCTCGGTGTAGCGGATCGTCACGTCCACGCGCTCGCCGGGCAGGATGTTGGCCACCGACTGCGTGAAAATGTTCGGCCGCTCCTGGTCCAGCAACGCCGCGACCTTGCCGGCCTCCTTCGCGCGCTGATAGATTTTCCGCGCCTCCTCGCGGCGCTTGATTTCGCCTCGCACCACGCGCTTGCCCGTCTTGATCTCCATGTCGTCCACGGCGGCTTCCGAGGGCAGCGGGAAGACGTAGACGGCCTCGATCTTGTCCTCGTAGGGGTTGCCGAACTTCTGCGTCACCTCCACTCGGGCGAGGTTGCCGGAGACCTGCGCGCGCACCTCCGTGCGCTCCAGCGGGCAGAAGCCGAGGAACTTGCCCTCCTTCATCGCCCGCAATTCGCCGGGGGCGTTGCCGGCGGCGGCGGCCTTCGGAGGGTTGAGCGTGGAGCTAAAGAAGAACGCGCCGATGAGGACGAGGAGGGATGCGGCGGCGGACATGGAAAGCCCCCTGTAGAGCCGGATCGAGAACGGGACGGACCGCGGGGCGGAGCGGGCGGGAGCGGCAGGTGCAGGCCCGTCGTCCGCGCGTTTCCTCGCCGCGGCGGGAAGGGACGCGAGGACCCGCTCGGCGAGCCCCGGGGGAACGGCCTCGGCGGAACCGTCGGACAGCCCCTGCGCGATCTCGTGGGCCTCCTCGCGGCAGCGGCGGCAGCCGGCGAGGTGCGACTCGACGGCGGCTTTCGTGGCCGGGTCGAGGAGGTTCGAGACGAACCCGACGAGCGTCTCGTCGGGCGGGCAGTTCCGATCGGTTCCGTTCATGGCGTTCCTCGTTCCTTCCTACGGCCGCCGCCGTCCGCGACGTACGAGCGCAGCCGCTCGCGCGAGCGGGCGAGCCAAGGCGAGATGGATCCCGGCGCGGCTCCGAGGACTTGCGCGGCCTCCTCGTAGGACCGGCCGTCGAAATAGATCAGGCGCACGAGCAGCCGGTCGCGCGCCGGCAGCGACTCGATGCCCTTCGCCAGGCGCCGTTCGGCCTCCGAGCGCTCTACGCAGGCTAGCGGGTCCTCGCCGCCTTCGGCCATCCGCTCCAGGACCGATCCCGGCCCCGGCTCGACGAGGGGCGTCAGCGCGGATCGGCGGCGGTGGCGGTCCATCCAGTCGAGGGCCTCGCGTCGGGCGACCGTGAACAGCCACGCCGCGAAATTCCGTCCCTCCTCGAACATCTTGAGCCGCCGCCGCCCGTCCTCGAAGAGCTTCAAGAAGACCGCCTGGACGACGTCCTCGGAATCCCGCTCCGCCGGCCCCAGCCGCGGCCGCAGCACCGACCGCGCCGCCCGCCACACGAGCCCCGCGTGCTCGCGAACGAACTGCGCCCATGCCGCGCCGTCCCCGTCCGCGCAGCGCCGGATGAGGTCTGGGGATTCCACGCAGGTATTCGCCTCGATGGCCGCGGCAAGCATATCTGCTCGGGAAGGTATACGGGGGAGGGGAGTGGATTCGTACAGGCGGGTCCGAAGTCCATGCGCCTTGACCTCGCTTCCTTTCGCGGGGAGCATCCGGCCATGGCGACGAACGACATCCGGGAATACGTGGAGACCCTGGCGCGGGAGGCGCGGGAGGCCGCCCCTCGGGTGGCGGCGGTCCCGGCGGCGGATCGGGGCAAGGCCTTGCTTGCCTTCGCGGATCGGCTGGCGGGATCGACGAAGGCGCTCCTCAAGGCGAACGCGGGGGATCTCAAGGCCGCGAGCAAGGCGGGGGAGAACGAGGCGTTCCTGGACCGCCTCGCCTGGGACGACCGCCGGATTTCCGGCATGGCCAACGGCGTCCGGGAGGTCGCGGCACTGCCGGATCCGATCGGCGAGGTCATCGAGGCCTGGACGCGGCCGAACGGGATCCGGATCGAGAAGGTCCGGGTGCCGCTGGGCGTCGTCGCGGTCATCTACGAGTCGCGGCCGAACGTGACGGCCGAGGCGGCGGCGCTGTGCCTTCGCGCGGGGAACGTCTCGATCCTGCGCGGAGGCTCGGAATCCATCCGCTCGAACCGGGCCCTCGCGGCGCTCTGGGAGGAGGCGTTCGCCCCGTTCCCGTCGCTTTCGGGCGCGGTGCGGCTCGTGGACAAGACGTCGCGAGAGGCGGTGGGCGCCCTTTTGAAGCAGGACCGGTTCGTGGACCTGGTCGTCCCGCGCGGGGGCGAGTCGCTCATCCGCCGCGTCGTCGAGGAGTCCACGATCCCCGTCATCAAGCACGCGAAGGGCGTCTGCCACGCCTACCTCCACAAGGGCGCGGACTACGCGATGGCCGAGCGGATCGTGGTGAACGGCAAGGTCCAGCGCCCGGGCGTCTGCAACGCGCTCGAGAAGGTCCTCGTGGACGCGGACGTCGCGGCGAAGGTCCTCCCGCCGCTGTGCGCGAAGCTGAAATCCCTGGGCGTGGAACTACGCGGCGACGAGGCCGCGTGCGCGCTCGTGCCTTCGATGAAGCCGGCTTCCCCCGAGGACTGGGATGCCGAGTATCTCGCCCTGGTCCTGGCCGTGAAGGTCGTCCCCGGCCTCGAGGCGGCCGTCGAGCACATCCGCGCGCACGGTTCCGGCCATTCCGAGGTCATCGTCACCTCCGACGCGGCGGCGGCCGAGACGTTCTGCCGGGCGGTGGACGCCGCGGCCGTGTTCTGGAACGCCTCCACGCGCCTCCATGACGGCGGCCAGTTCGGGATGGGGGCCGAAATCGGGATCTCCACCGACAAGATCCACGCCCGCGGCCCCATGGGCGTAAAAGAGCTGACGACCTACAAGTTCATCGTGCGGGGGACGGGGCAGATTAGGGAGGAGGGGCGATTCATGAATCGCCCCTACAACCCCTTCGCCTTCTCGACCCGCGCCGCGGTGTCCTGGCGGTAGCAGTCGCGCAGGACCTCGTAGAGCCGCGGGTGGCGCTTGCGCAGGGCGACGGGCCGCGCGAAAAAGCACTCCGTCGCCACGGCGAAGAACTCGACCGGGTCCTGCGCCCCGTACTCGTCGAGGAGCGTCGCGCGGCCCGCTTCGGAATCCCGCCGGTGGCGCTCGTATTCCGCCGACATCACCTCCCGCCAGGTCCGGTATTGCTCGCGGCTGGAGAGCGGCGGCGTCCCGTCGACGTCGCCGTCGAGGAAGTCGATCTCGTGGGCGAATTCGTGGAGGACGACGTTCCGGCCGCGCCCGGGGTCGCGGGCGTCTTCGAGGGTGCCCTCCCAGCTGACGACGATCGGCCCGTGGACCCATGCCTCGCCCTCGACCACGTCGTCCTCCTCCGGCAGAAAGCCGTCCGGGTCGGGCCTTTTTCGGGGCTTTCGGTAGGCCGAGGGGTAGACGAGGATCGAATGCACGCGGCTGAAGTAGTCGTGGCCGACGTTCAAAAGCGGCAGGCACGCGAGCGCCGCGATCGTCACCTTGATTTCGTCCGACATCTGAAGCCCCCCGCAGCCCTCCCAATTCTTCTCGGCGACGAGCACCCGCAGATCGTCCCGCAGCTTCTTCTGCTCCGCCTTCGAAAGCAGCGCGTAGAGCGCCACGTTCCTCTCCAGGACTTCGAGCCACTCCTTGGGAAACGCCTCCGCGAGGAGCTCCTTGCGCCGACGGTTTCGGAACCAGTCGAAGAGCATGGGAATCCCGCGGGACATTCTAGGCGCGGCCGCCGGCCTGGGAATCAGTGCCCGTTGGTCCGGGAATGGCCGTTCCCGCGGGTCCGTCCGTTCCCGCCGTTCTTCTCCAGGAGGATCACGATCCGGTCCATGTTCCGCGAAAGGGAGGCCTGGACCTGGGCGAGGGCCTGGAACATCCCCTGAACGTCCCGCTGCCCCGCCGCGAACACCTGTCGCATCTCCCGGGTCTCGCGCAGCCCCGCCTCGGCCAACTTCCGAGTCTCCCGGGTCTCGCGCAGCCCCGCCTCGGCCAGCTTCCGCATCTCCCGGGTCTCGAGAAGGGACCTCAACGAAAGCTTCAGATTCGTCTCCGAAAGCCTCTCGAGCCGGCGGAGAATCTGGTCGTGACCGTTCGAGCCGTTCGAAGACGGAGCCATGCCGTCAGGATACCGGATGCGAGCCTAGTTCTTCCGCCGGCTTTCGCTCTCCTTGGCGGTGGAGTAAAATCCAAGCCTCATGCCCCCGGCACCGGACGCTGACGGCCGCAAGCCGCCTGTTCCGCGAGTGGAAGGCTACGAAGTTCTGGAATCCCTCGGCGCCGGCGCGATGGGGGTCGTCTACAAGGCCCGCCAGAAGTCCCTGGACCGGATCGTTGCGCTGAAGGTCCTCGCGACGCATCTCACTAAGGACTCACGATTCGCCAGGCGGTTCAACCGGGAGGCCCACGCGGCGGGGCAGCTGAACCACCCCAACGTCGTCCGGGGGATCGATTTCGGCGAGTCGAACGGCGTCCACTACTTCGCGATGGAGTTCATCGAGGGCCAGGACTTGGGGAAGATCCTCAAGGCGCAAGGGCCAATTCCCGAGGCCCAAGCCCTGAAAATCGCCGAGGCGGTGGCGAAAGCCCTTCGCTCCGCCTGGAAGGCGAAGATCCTCCACCGCGACATCAAGCCTTCGAACATTATGATCACGACGGAGCGCGGCGAGGTGAAGCTGGCCGACCTGGGCCTTGCGAAGGAATTGCGCGCTTCCGACGGCGACGGGGAGGCGGGCCCCGACGGCGAGGAGGGCGCCGACGGCGCGACGGAGGAGCGCCCCCTCGCGGATCTCTCCTCCATCAACCCCTCGGTTTCGCTTTCCGTGAGCATCCTCGCCGAGGGCCAGACGCTCACGAAAACCGGGACGGTCCTCGGCACGCCCTACTACATGTCGCCCGAGCAAATCCGGATGGAGAAGGCCATCGACATCCGCTCCGACATCTATTCCCTCGGCGCGACGCTCTTCCACGCGGTTTCCGGGCGCCCGCCATATCGGGGAAAATCCGTTGCAGAAGTGTTCCAGGCCGCGCAGGAAGGCCGTTGGCCCTCGCTTCGGCAATTCCGGCCGGACGTTTCGCTTCCCTTCGAGTCCTTGATCCGAATTATGTCCGCCAGGGATGCCCTTCGGCGGTTCCAGACGCCGGACGATCTCCTCGCGGGCATCGCGAGCGTGGGGAAAGGTGAGATGCCCGTCCCTTCGCCGCCGAAGGCGGCCATCCCGAAACCTGCGAGGCCCGTCCGGGCGCCCGCCCCGGCTGCCGGACCCGCCTTCAAGGCCGCCGGGGCTCCTTCCGGGGAAGAAAACCCCGAGCCCGCCGCCCCGCCCGCTCGCGGCCGCCTCGTCGTCCCCGCCGCCGCGGCGGCTGTCCTCGTCCTTGTCGTCGGAGCCATCCTCCTCCTCTCCGGAAGGGGAGGGTCCCGCCCGCCCGATGGCACGCCCCGCGAGAAAGAGCCCCCCGCGGCCGCCCAGACGAACGCGAGGGCGGAGTTTGAAAGGAGAGCCGCCGCCCAGGCCGAAAAAGACAGGAAACGGGAAGCCGGCGCGGCGTATGCCCTGAAGGGCATTCGTGGCGAGATGGACAGAAAGGGATTCGAGACGGCGAAGGCGATGGCCCGAAAGGCATTGGACGACTACGGCGGGACCGCCCTGGATAAGGACCTCAAGGAAATCGTTTCCGCTGCGGACAAAGAGATTGCCGCCGCCAGGGAAACGGCGAATCAGGTGCAGGAGCGCGAGGCGGCGCTCCTGTGCGAGGAGATCAGGGAAGCCATCCGAACGGGCGCTTTCGATGTGGCGGTTGCAAAGGCGCAGGACGGCATGGAGAAATTCCCTTCAGGGACGCATGCCGCGGACCTTTCCGATTTCTTGAAATCCGCGGAGCTTGAAAAGAACGCCAAGGCCTCCCGGGAGGCGGAGGCAAAGGCGGTGGAGGAACGGGCAGCGAAGGAGAGGGAGCGCCTTGCGCGGGAGGCGAACGCGAGGGAACGCCTTGCGGAAATTCGGAAGACGCTCGGGAAGAAGGACTACAAGGGCGCCGCTGCCATGGCCGAAGCGGCGAAGAAGGAATTCGACGGCACCGGTTCGGCGGCAGAAATTTCCAGGGTCTTGGAGGACGCGCTGGAGGCGGAAGCGAAACGTATCCTGGAAAAAACTCTCAGACCTACGCCGGAAGGGATGGTTACGAACTCGATCAAAATGAAACTTGTCCGCATCCCTCCAGGGGAATTACAGGCGGAGGATTCGCAGGGCAAGGCAGGGAAGAGCGGCAAAAGAAGCTCGGGCAGGGTCATTTCCATGAAGGGGTTTTACCTTGGTGCGACAGAGGTCACACAGGCACAGTGGGAGTCTTTGATGGGAAAGGCCCTGTCCGATCTAGGGGCCGAGAAACGGCTGTCGGGGGAGCCGCGAGAAAGGGATGGTGAATATCCCATTCAATGGGTTTCGTGGCAAGACGCCACGGAATTCTGCCGTCGGCTGAGCCGGAAGGAGAAGAAAGTCTATCGGTTGCCTACGGAATCTGAATGGGAATATGCGTGTCGTGCCGGAACAAAGACGGGAAGCGTGAATGGAGACAATGAAGTTGCCATGGACGAAATTGGGTGGTTTCTTCCAAGCAGCGGTGGGCATGTGCATCCTGTGGGACGGAAGAAGCCCAATGCCTGGGGCCTCTACGACATGCATGGCAATCTCTGGGAACATTGCCAGGATGAAGTCCCGGACAATCCATTGGGAAAGCGGGGGGATCCGATGAGGCTGGAATATGGCGAACGCCGCCTTCTTTGCGGAGGTTGTTATTTCGGAAGTGCGGAAAGTATCTCCGCGAAGAGCCGATACGCCTTACAGCCGGACAGGCGAGTGGAAAATTTCGGGCTCCGTGTTTTGCTGGAAGGGACGAGCGGAACGGATGCAAAGAGCAAAACGAAGACGGAAATTCGGTAGAACACCTCCGAAGTGTCTGGAGGGCGAACGCCGGGCGATGCCGTTACAAACTCCGTCGGGATGAAGTTCTCCTGTATACCCCCTTCCGTTTCGTCTCGGAGCCTTGAGCTTCGTCGCCTACGCGTTCGAAGTCCCGCGGATCCGCCGGACCGTCCGTTCTTTTCCGAGGATCCCGATCATGTCGAAGAGTGGCGGGCTCACGGTGCCGCCGGTGATGGCGGCGCGGACGCCTTGCATGAGGTCCTTGAATTTCAACTTGCGCTCGTCGGAGAGCGTCCGGAGCGCAGGCTCCGTCGCCGCGTGGTCGAGGGTGGCGGCCGATTCGAAAATGCCCGCGACGGCGGCGAGGGCTTCGCGGACGCCGGGCTTGGCGAGGGACGCGGCGGCGGTCGCGTCGGGCGCGGGGTTCTCCTCGCAGAACATCCGCGCCTGGGCGGGCGGAGGCGGGGCGAGCTCGCCGGCCGCGGGCGTCCGCTTGTGGTAGAAGTCCAGGAGCGTTGACAGTCTTGGCTGGAAGAGCCGGATGATGTCCTCGATCCGCGGCACCAGGTCGTCGAGGACGGAAACTCCCTCCTTCGCCATGAACGCGACGAGGCGCGCGGCGAGCTCGGGCAGGGGCAGGGCCTTGATGTACTGGCCGTCCATCCAGTGGAGTTTCTTCAAGTCGAACCGGGCGGCTGCCGACTTCACGCGCTTAAGATCGAAGACCTTCGCCATCTCGGCGAGCGGCAGGATCTCGACGTTTTCGCCGGGGGACCAGCCGAGGAGCGATAGGAAGTTCGCGAGCGCCTCGGGCAAAAGCCCCATCGACTCGAACTGGGTGACGGCGACCGGGTCGCGGCGCTTCGAGAGTTTTTCCCCCTTGTCGTTGTGGATCATCGGCAGGTGCGCGAAGGCGGGCGGCGCCGCGTCCAGGGCCTTGAACAGCGCGATGTGCTTGTGCGTGTTCTCGACGTGATCGTCGCCGCGGATGACGTGGGTGATTCCGAGCTCGATGTCGTCCACCACGGTCGTGAAGTTGTAGACCGGCGCGCCGCCGGCGCGGAGGATCACGAACTCCGGCAGGATGTCGAGTGCGGCCTTCGTCATCTTTCCCTTTACGAGGTCGTCAAATGAGGAGTCCTCCGGCTTGTCCGGGAAGACCTTGAAGAAGAGCGCCTCGCCGGCCTCGGCCGTCCGGTCCGGCGCTTCCGCCCCGCCGCCCTTGAGGCCGCGCATCTCACGCGCCTCGCGCCAGCGCCTAAGCGTCTCGGAGTCCTTCGCCCAGTAGGCCCGCCCCGCCGCGACGAGCCGGTCCGCCGCCGCTTTGTAGCGCTCCATCCGCGACGACTGATAGATCGGCCCCTCGTCCCACTGCAGCCCGCACCAGCGAAGTCCCTCGAGGATGACCTTCACCGCCTCGTCGCGGTTCCGTTCCACGTCGGTATCGTCGATCCGCAGGATGAACGCCCCGCCGTGCCGTCGCGCAAACAGCCAGTTGTAGATGGCCGTCCGCACCCCGCCGACATGGAGCAACCCCGTGGGCGAGGGAGCGAAGCGGACGCGGACGGACATGGGAGGGGGAGTTTAGCGGAAAAGAACCGCCGCGTAGCCGACCGTCCGATCGGCGTCGCCGCCTGCGTCGCGGCTCGTCTTGTGGGCGAGGATTTCGCGGCGGGTCGCGCCGAGGGCGCGGAGGGCGGACATCCCCGCGACGGCGGGGTGGACGCCGCACATGCCGATGTCGTCGCGCTCGCAGGCCTCGAGCAGGCCAACGGGATCGAGCGCTTCCAGGCGCGAAAGCGCGGGGGCGTCGATCCGGAGGACCTCCTCGTGGGAATGGAAGTGATCCATGTCGCTCGAAATCAGGATGAGCGCCGGCCCGGGGGGATGCGGGTCGCCGGCGTTTGCGGCCTTCAGGGCTTTCGCCAGGCCCTCGCCGAGAGAAACGAGCCGGGCGGCGGGGGCGGGGGCGATCGCGACGGGGACGATCCGGACGTCGGGCCGGATCCGCAGCAGGAACGGGACCTGGACCTCGAGGGAATGCTCGCGCTCGTGCGCGCCCCGGTCGGCCTCCGCGCCGGGGGCGAGGCGAAGGATCGCGTCGCGCAGATCCTCGTCGATCGCGGCGTCGCCCGCGGGCGTCCGCCACGCGTCTCCGCTCCAGACGGAAATCTCCGCGCCGAGGCCGGTGTGGTTGGGGCCGAGGAGCAGGACGGTGGCCGGGATCTCGATCCGCCGGTAGACCTCGGCGGCGACGGCGCCCGAATAGGCCCATCCCGCGTGGGGGACGAGCGCGCCGGGCACGCGCTCGCGCGTAGGCGCGCCGGATCCGAGCAGGCCGTCGAGTGCCGATCGGACTCGCGCGGCCGTCCCGGGATAGAACGCCCCCGCGACCGCCGGCGGCCTCTGTCCGTTCACAGCCAGATGGGCGCGGGCTCGCCGGTCTTGAACTTCAGGAAGTAGAGGAAGCGGTGGTGGCCGTAGGAGCCGGTGGTCTTGCGCTCGTAGAGGATGTTGAACCGGAACAGCCGGTATTCCCGGCTCACCCGCTGGTTGTAGATTACCCAGAGGATGTCCATCGCGTTGAAGAAGTCGTTGTTCGATTGCGAGAACAGCAGGAGGTTCAGGGACTTCGGCTGCGAGCCCTCCAGCTGGAGCTTCAGGGTGAGGAACTTGGTCCCCCGGGCGACGTCGATGTCGACCTCGGACTTGACGGAGCGGCGGATCGCGAGCTCCATGAGCATGGAGGCGTCCTTCAGGTAGGTGCCGTCGTACTTGAAGATGAGGTCGTCCTTCTTGAATCCGGCGCGGTCGGCGGGCGAGCCCGGCTCGACGTCGAGGACCTTGACCGCGGATTGCGGGGTGACGGCTTCCGGCAGGGTCATGGTCTTCGGGTCGAAGCCCTCGGAAGCGAGCAAAAGGCCGATCCGTCGCGAGCCTTCGGAACCCGCGGAGGCGGACTGGCAGGCGGCGAGGAGGGCGAGGAGGGGAAGCGCGGCGAGAGCGAGAATCCGTTGATTCTTCATGAAATCTCCATTGGGGGGGGGAAGGGGTTATGCCGGAATGTTTGGGGGGATTCTAGGCGGGCGGTTCGGGATGGCGCAAGGGCGGAGAACCTTCGACGCAAGGAGAACGTTCTGGTTACAATGGAGCAACCCACCATATAGGAGGAAGAAATGTCCATCGAGCACGAATGCCCGCACTGCTACCGGGTCCTCGTTTTGGAGGACCGATTCGCCGGCCTCGAGGGCTTGTGCCCGTTCTGCCAGGGCACGATTCAGATCCCTCGTGTCGTCACGAGGATGGCGCAGGCCAAGTCCCGCCGCCCGGTCCTGGGGCGCCGCCCGCTGGGGGGCGCCGGTCGAAGGCCTCTCGGGCGGCCGATGGGCCGGCCGGGGCTCCGCCGGGGCCTCGCGGGCCGCCGATCCGCGCTCGGGATGGGAGCCGCCGGAGGGATGCGGGGCCGCCGCCGCCCGATGGGCTCGCGCGGAGGCGAGGGCGGCGAGGGCGAGGAAGAGGGCGAGGGCGAGGGCGAGGCGGGTTTCGGCGGGGAGAAGAAGAAGGACAACACGATGATGTGGGTCGGGATCGGCGGCGGGGCCGTGGTCCTCCTCGCCGTGATCCTGATCTTCGCCCTGGGCGGCAAGAAGCCGCCGACCCCGGCGCGGCCGCGAACGCAGCCCCCCGCCGTGGCGACCCCGTCTCCCGCGACGCCAGAGCCCGCCAAGAAGGACCCGGGAACCGCCAAAACGCCGCCGACAACGACCAAAACGCCGCCTTCGACGACCAAGACGCCTCCAACGACGACCAAGACGCCGCCTTCGACTCCGAAGAAGGGGGCCATCAAGTGCGCGGTCTGCGAGGGAAGCGGCAAGCGCGCCGACGGCAAGCCCTGTCCGTCCTGCGATGGGAAGGGCGTGAAGGACCTCGGGGAGGGCGGAGGGGCGTGGTAGGGAGCAGGTCCAGAGTGTTTCCGACGGTTGCCCGACACCGGGCGTGGCGGTAGAGTGCCCATCTTCCGGGGCCGCGGGTCTTTGCTCTGCGGGCTTGGAACCGCATGGAAGGCGAAACCGCGAATCCCAGTGCCGACGGCGGCGAGCGCGAGCTCGTGCAGAAGGTCCTCGCCCGGGATCCCAAGGCGTGGGAGGTCCTCGTCCACCGCTTCGCGCCGCTCGTCCACCTTGCGGTCCATCGCGCCCTGATGCACTTCGGCAAGGAGTCCGCCCGGGCGGAAATCGAGACGCTCGCCGAGAAGACGTTCGCAAGGCTGCTCGAGAACGAAGGCGAAATTCTCCGGGGGTTCCAGTTCCGATCGGAACTGGGCGCCTGGATCGTGCTGCTTACGAATCACATCGTGAACGAATCGTCGGGCCTGCCCCCGTCCCGCATGGGGCTGTCCCTGAACGGCTCCAAGACCTCCGGCGAGGACCTGTGGAAGGCCTTCGAGGAACTCGCCCCGCGCGATCGCCTGATCCTTTCGATGCTGTTCAACAGCCGGAAGAAGAACCAGGAAATCGCGCAGACCCTGAACCTCTCCCTCAAGGTCGTTGGGATGGCGATCGCGCGGTTCAAGCACCGGTGCGGGCTCGTGAAGGACCCGCCCCCCGAGCAGGTGATCTGATGGCCGAGACCGATCGCGTCGGTTGCGCCCTGTTCGCGACGCTCCTGATGTACGAGGACGGGGACCTCTCGGAGATCGACAAATGCTCGGTCGAGAAGCATCTGCAGACCTGCGAGTCCTGCAAGAACCGCCGCGAGGCCCTCGGCCTCAACGGGCTTGGCGCCCTTGTCGCGGCGACCCGCGAGAAGAAGGCGAGCGATTGCCCCTCGTTTGAATCCCTCGCGGCCTTCCTTCTCGGGAACACCAACCGCGAGGAGGGCAAGCGCCTGGAGGAGCACCTGTCGTTCTGTCTTGCCTGCCTCCGGGATTCCGGGCTTCTCTACGAGGAGTTCACGCTCCCGCGGGAGGCGACGGCGGGGCCGTCGGCGGAAACGATCCAGCGGATGAACCGTCTCCTGGCCCCGAAGCCCTGACGCCCGTCAGGGCCGGGGCCTGTCGTGCAGGCCGCCTGGGTCGCGACCGTTGCCTCCAGGCTTTCGTTTTTTTTCGGAGCCCCCGCCGCCCGTTGCCAGGGCCGGAGGGCAGGGGTAGCATCCGCGGCTCCCATGAAAACGATTGCCAAGGGTCCCGAGCGGGACGCGCTCGTCGCGGACTTGAAGACCCGGGCCATCCGGATCCGCCGGCGCATCGTGGAGATGATCGCCGCGGCGGGGTCCGGCCACCCCGGCGGGTCGCTGTCCGCGGTCGAGATCGTCACCGCCCTCTATTTCGCGGCCATGCGGCACAAGCCCTCCGATCCGTTCTGGGCCGACCGCGACCGCTTCATCCTTTCCAAGGGGCACGGCGCCCCCGTTCTCTACGCCGCCCTCATGGAGGCCGGCTACCTGGACGAGTCGCTCCTCCCTACGTTCCGCAAGCTCGGCTCGCCGCTGCAGGGCCATCCGGACCGGCGCTTCCTGCCCATCCTTGAGGCCTCGACGGGCTCGCTCGGGCAGGGGCTCTCGATCGGCATCGGGCGGGCGCTGGCCGCCCGGCTCGACAAGCGCGATTCGCGCGTCTACGTCCTCCTCGGCGACGGGGAGTGCGACGAGGGGCAAATCTGGGAGGCGGCGATGTTTGCGGGCAACCGCGGCCTCGACAACCTCTGCGCGATCGTCGACTACAACCGCCTGCAGCTCGACGGCTACGTGGACGACATCCAGCCCCTCGAGCCGCTGGCTGCGAAGTGGGCGGCGTTCCGCTGGAACGTCGTCGAGATCGACGGCCACGACTTCGGCCAGGTGCTCGACGCCTTGGAGCGCGCCGAGACCGCGAAGGGCAAGCCCACCTGCATCGTGGCGAAGACCGTGAAGGGAAAGGGCGTCTCCTTCATGGAGAACGTGCTCAAGTGGCACGGGGTCGCCCCGACCGCCGACGAGGCGAAGCGGGCGCTGGCGGAAATTGGAGGGGCACGCTGATGCCTAGAGAATTCAAGATGGGCCCGGCGACGCGGGAATCCTACGGCGAGATGCTTCTCGTCCTCGGCGCGGAGAATCCGAACATCGTCGTCCTGGACGCGGACCTCTCGAAGTCCACCTACACCGGCAAGTTCGGCGAGAAATTCCCCGACCGGTTCTTCAACGTCGGGATCGCCGAGGCGAACATGGCCTCCATCGCCGCGGGCCTCGCCTACGACGGCAAGATTCCCTTCCTCTCCTCGTTCGTCTGCTTCGGCCTGTGCAAGGGCTTCGACCAGTTGCGCGCCGGCGTTGCCTACCCGCGGGCGAACGTGAAGTGCGCGTTTACGCACGGCGGGATCAGCATCGGCGAGGACGGCCCTTCCCAGCAGAGTGTCGAGGATTTCGCGCTCGCCACCGCGCTTCCCGGCTTTGTCGTGCTGCACCCCGCCGACGACGTCTCCGCGAAGGCGCTCGTGCGCGAGGCGGCCGCGCACCCGGGCCCCGTCTTCCTGCGGCTCGGCCGGCCCAAGACCCCGATCCTCTACGCCCCCGGGACGGAGTTTCCCATCGGGCGTGCGAAGGTTATCCAGAAGGGCAAGGACGTGACGATTGTCGCGATTGGCCTCCTGGTTTCCGAGGCGCTGAAGGCCGCGGACATCCTCAAGGCCGAGGGCGTGGAGGCAGGCGTCATCGATCTCTACTGCCTCAAGCCCGTGGACGAGGCCGCCCTCGCCGCCGCCGCGGCCGAGTCCGGCGCGATCGTGACCGCCGAGGAGCACCTCATCTGGGGAGGGCTTTCGAGCATCGTCGCCCGGGTCGTCTCCGAGCGCCGTCCCGTTCCGATTCGCAGCGTCAGCCTCGGCGACACCTACGCCGAGTCCGCGACCGGCCCGGAACTCTTCAAGAAATACGGCCTCACCGCCGAGGCCATCGTGAAGGCCGCGAAAGAGGCCGTCGCGGCCAAGCGCGG
>CAYHQZ010000051.1:0-18524 GCA_964358555.1 uncultured Planctomycetia bacterium | reverse complement strand
CCCACCCCTCGCCCGTGCCCGGTTTATCCCCCCGACGGGCAAATAGGGGACGTTGTAAACTTGTATACTTGTAACAACTCCGCACGCCCCCCCAAGCCCCCCGGGAATCCGGTGATCGGCGCCGCTCTACGGCGTCTTCGCGGGGCCCGGTTCGCCGTAGAGGCGCTTGGCGCCTTCCTTCTCGAGGCGCGCGAGGTGGGCGGCGACGGCGCGCTGGACCTCCGGGTCGTGGATGACGACAAGGCGCCAGGTCTTTCGATGCAGGAAGAAGCACCGCCCCGATCCGAACGAGATGCCCCCGGAGGGCAGCGCCTCGGGCGCCGGTCCCGGCGAGAGCGTCCGGATGAGCGTCGCCGTCGTGTGCAGCAACACGTTCAGCTCGATCCCGCCCACGCCCCGCGGCCCCGTGATCCCGACGAGCGAATAGGCCCGAACCTCCGCGCGCAGATAGGGATGCCACCCGCCGACGGGCGGGTCGTTCTCGCGGGGCTTTCGCCCCACCCAGACCCCCTGCCCCGGAACCGCCCGGGGGGCGTCGAGATCGAAGGCCCGGGCGATATCCTGGAGGGCGCTCGAAAGGCTGCCCGCCGGGATCGAAAGCGAATGCTTCGCGGGGTTGTCGAGCTCGCTTCCGAGGTTCACGCCCGAGGCGGCGGCCAGCCGGTCGAGGGCCTCCGGAAGCGTCGCGTCCTTCAGATCCATCGCGGAAACCTGCACATCGGGAATCGCGGGCTCGGAGGCGGCCGGTAGCGCCGCCTCGGGCTCCCGAAGGACCCGGAGAACCCGGTCGAGGCGGGACTGCGCGCAGTCGGGGAGGTTCAGCACGAGCACCCGGCGGGCCGGCTCGAAGGCAATCTTCGCCTCCGAGCGCATCCGGGTGACGGGATAAAGGGCGGCCTCCAGCGCGTCGGTGAGATCGCGCCCGTCGGATTCCGTGTAAAGCCCCCCGATGTCGGCGACGACCCGGGGCTTCAATTCCTCCTGGCGCATCCAGTCGTCCCGGCGCGTGAGCAGGACGTGGTTGTCGGGCCGCGGAACCGCGTAGGCCCGGAGCCCGCGGGCAAACCAGGCCGGAACCTCGTCGCGGGGAAAGTCGCGCACGCGCAGCCAGATCCCGATCTCGCCGGCATTGGCCGCCTGGCGCAACGCGCCGTCCGCGACCAGGACCCGATCGATCCGCCGGCCGATTTCCCGCAGGGCCGAATCGATGGCCAGCTGCATCGGGATCTCGAAACTGACCTTCGGACCCGAGGCCTCGGGCGGCGGCGGCGGTTTCGCGGGCTCGGAGACGGGCGTCGGAATCGGCCGGGGGGCGGCCGCGGGCGGCTCGTTCTTGAACACGAGGCGGCAACCGCAAGGAAGAAGGACGAACGCCAGGAGGACGGATCCGCCTAAACGGCTGGCCATGGCGGCTCCATCCTACAAATACCAAAGTCCTAAGTCCAAAGTCCTAAGTCCTAGGTCAGGGCGTTCCGAGCTTCTTCCAATCGCTCCAGAGGACGTCCCGAGCCTCGAACCGCCGGCCCGTAACGTCCTCGACGAGGACCCGGCCGTGGTTCGCCGAGACGATCCGGAGCCCCGTCCCCTCCACGACCTCTCCCTCCCGGAGCCGCTTCGTCGGCCCGGCGCCTCCGGTCAGGATGACCCAGTAGCGATCGTCGGCGCCCTCCATCCGGATGACGCCCGCCACGGTGACGGCCGGGCGATCGTCGGCGGGTACCGGAGGCGCAACGGGCCCGACGACCGCCGGCGGGCCGCCCTTGTCCGGCGGCATGGGCGCGCGAGCCGGCCAGGTCAGCGCCCCGGGAACCGGCGGCGGATCCGGCCGCCGGGTGGGCGGCGGGTTCGGGTTCTTGGTGATGAAATCGTCCGGATCCGGAATGGACGGCGCGAGGAAGGGATTGTTGCGCCGGGCGTTGCGCCAGAGCGCGTCGAAGGGGACTTCCTGAAGCCAGGACTCTCCCTGGGGGCGATCGAAGCGGAGGTTGCTGCGCCCGGGGGCGCCGAGGGGCTCGAGGGCCGGCCAGCCGCGCACCGCGCTACTCGCCTGCCAGGCGAAGAAGGCGAGCGTCAGCAGGAACAGGATGCGCTCGGGCGGGAACTTCAGGCCACCGCGTTCGGGCTCGATCATGGCTAGTTCCCCCTCGGCTCCCCGTAGGTCTTCTTGGGAACGACCGCCGCCCGGACGCCCTCGAGCGAAATCGCCGACAGCTCCATCGTCGTCCACAGCGGCAACGTCGGGTCCTCCGGCGGATGCACGGTGATGGAATCGAGCGTCAGCGCCCGGCCCGGCTCGTCGAGGGCGTCGAGGAACGCCATCAGGGCCCGGAGGTTCAGCCGCATCGAGAGCCGGACGGGCAGTTTCCGCCCGAAGATGTGATCCCCGCGGTCGGGAAAATTTCGCGCCGGCACGATCCGGAGCTCGTCCACCGCGTAGATCGACTGGAAGCGCGAGCGGTCGTTCACCTCGAGGACCTTCTCCCACGCCCGCGCCACGACCCCAAGCTGGAGCGAGTAGGTCGCCAGGCGATCGGCTTCCGCGGGCAGCGCCTCGGGAATGCCGAACGTATCCTTCATGCTCGTCACGTTCGAGACATCGACGGGGCCGCGGCTCGTCTGCTCCGAGGGGCTCCGGGCGTCCCGCCCGATCCGCTCGCTCAACTGGACGCGCCGGCGAAGGACCGCCAGGCTCGGCAGGGCCTCGGCCGTCGGCGGGGCGTAGGCGGGATCGATCCGATAGCCCATCTTTTTTTCCAGCATCTCCCGATCGGCCTGGCAGACGCCCAGGTGCGTTCGCAGCTGCTTCTCGAAATCGGAAAACGACGCCCCGCCGATCGCCAGGTACTTCTGGATGTCGCTCCGGAGGCTCGATCGGGCCTGCTCCGCGGCACGGGCCTCGCCGCCGAAGCGCTTGCCGACGAACTGGACGAGGATCCCCCAGACGACGAGGGCGAGGACCGTCATCTGGACGAGCCTCTTGTCCCGATCAGACATCGGTCGTCACCCCCCGCTTCAAAGGCGTCGGCGGAGACGCCGGGGCCGGAACCGCCGGGGCCGAAGCCGGCGCCGCTTCCCCGCGCAGGTCGGGAAGCCGGTCGGTCATCGTGAGCTGCATCTCGAAGACGATCACCGCCTCGGTCTTCGTGGACCCCGGCGAGCGGGGCCGCTCCAAAAAGATGGGGGTCGGGTCGGTCTGGGTCTCCAGGCCCGAGACCTTCAGGGACTTGGCGAACTCGCTAAGCTCGACGATCGCAGCGGCGAGCCGCTCCTCGCGCGTCCGGGCCGAGCGGTCCGGGATGTCCACGATCCCGCGGACCCAGATCCGGCCGCGATCGGCGAGCGCCGACTGGCCCCGGGGTCCGGCCAGCATTCCGAACTGGATCGCCGGGCGGTTCGGGTCCTGGGGGAAGTCCGTAAGCGTGATGGACGGCGGGGTCTTGCGGCGCAGGACCACGATCGCGGAGAGAAGCTTCCGCGGGACCGCGATCTCGTCGATGAGGGCCTTCGAGCGGGCGCGCTCGAGATCGCGCTGGCGCTCCATCGGCAGCAGGCGCTCCTCCTCCTGCCTGGCCTTCCCGATCTGGTCCCGCGCGTGCGCCACGTAGCCCTTCAGGCGATTCCCCGAGAAAAAGCCCCCGAGCAGGGAGACGAACAGGCCCGCGGCGAACAGGCCGGCCGCGATCCGCAGGAACAGTTCCCGCTGGAAAAACGAGGTGCGGGCCTTGAAGGCCGACGGCAGGAGCGAGAGGCGCAGCGCGCCTGGCCGGACGGCAAGCCGCGCGAGCCCCACCGCAATCGCGCACGCGGAGGGATTGGCGCGCAGGCTCGCGCGCTCCGCTTCCGGCAGTTCCCGATCCGACAGATCGGAAGGCAGCGTCGCGAGCCGGACGGGGAATCCGAGCCGCCCGGCGAGGAAGGCCGCCAGGCCCGGGACGGACGCGTAGGGTCCCGCGAGCCACGCCGCCTGGGGGTCGCCCTCCTTGGCCTGGGACCGGGCGAACATGAGGGCCGCCCGGATGGCGCTGGCCATTTCGGAGGCGGCCGACTGGGCCGCCGCGCGCGCGCGGGCGCGCCGCTCGGCCGGTTCGATCACCTCCGTCCCCTCCCCCGGGGCCGCCTCGTCCGCAAGCGCCGCGCCCTCCCCGAAGACCTTCAGTTCGTCCGCGTGCTCCATCTCCTCGGCCGGAATCTCGAGGGCGCCAGGGGCGACGCCCGCGATCGCCGCCGCCTCGTCGAGCCGGGCCGCCCCGGGCATCACGGAGCGGGCGAACAGGAGCCGAGCGCCGGCGGAGAGGCAGATGTCCACCGCGTCCCGCCCGATGTGAACCCCGAGGGCGGGCGACGTGGCGACAAACTCGGGATCGCCCGAGAGGAACTCGAAGAGCGCGACGGCGGACGGCGTCAGATCCTCGACCCCGGCCCCCAGCGAGCGCAAAAATGCGATCCGCTCCTCGCCGGCCTCCGGACGCGCCATGGCCGCCAGGATCCGCCACTCGCCGGCCTCCCCGAACGTCCCCAGGACCGAGTAGTCCCCGAGGATTTCGGAGGCGTCGGGCGGGCGCATCCCGTCCATCTCGTAGCGCATGATGAGGTCGAGCTTCCATTTCGGGACGGGCGGGATCGAGAGAACCCGCAGCACCGCCTGGTTGCCCGGCATCGAGCCGACGACGTGCGCGAGGGGAACGCGCGATTCCCGCAGGCCCCGCGAAAAGAGCGCCGCCGCCTCGCCCGCGGGCAGTCCCCGGGCGGCCCCGGGAACGTCGCGCACGTCGAGATGGACGAGCCGCTGAAGCTCGAGCCGGCCGGATCGGCAGCGCACGACGGCGGCCCGAAGACCGTCGGACGCGGCGTCAAGGCCTGTCGCACGGGGCATGGCGGGAGAGTCCTCCGTTCGAAGACGCCTCTATCCTTCCGGTTGCGCGGGGGCGGGCGGCGGCGCGGGCGCCGGCACGGGCGGCGCCTCCAAGATCGGCTCCGGCACGGGCGCCACAAGCGGGGCGGGAGGCGGTTCCGGGGCCTTGGCCCCGTCGGGCTTCACCTCGATCGACTCGACCGGCGGGGCCGGCGGGACGGCCGGAACCGCCGGGATTTCCGGAGCGGCAAGCGCCGCGCCGGCGGGCTTGGCGACGTCCACGTAGCGCCGGCCGTCCGGCGCGAGGATCTCGGCGGTCACGAAGATCAGGAGGTTCGACTTCTTCAGCTCGACCCGGTCGTGGCGGAAGAGCCGCCCGAGGTAGGGGATGTCGCCGAGAAGCGGGACCTTGGTCGCCTTGTGCTCCTCCACGTCCGACATGAGCCCGCCGAGCACGACGGTGGATCCGTCCTCAACGACGAGCTTCGTCGTGAGCACCCGCCGCTGCACGATCGGGATCGTGATCGTCGGCAGGGTGCGCTCCTGGCCGTTGATGAAGATCTTGCCCGTGAAGTCCACGGTTTTGACGACCGTCTCGATCTCGGGCTCGAGCAGCAGGGAAATCTCCTTGCAGTCGGCCCCGATGGACGGCGTGATCGCCAGCGTCACGCCCTCGTCGCGGGGGCCGGCGCCCGGCGGGATGTTGAAGGTCGGCTTGATGATGGGCTCCGACGAAATCTGGTTCTGCGAGAAGCGCTGGTTCGCCGTCGCCGTGTCGTCCTCGTCGATCCGGGCGTCCCCGTCGTTGTCGACCCCGTCCACGGGGTCCTCGTTCGCCACGGCGTCGCCGTCGTCGTCTCCGTTCGTGAAGAGGATCGTGCCGGCCGGCGGGGCCGCCACGCCGCCCGTCCCGTAGTAGGGCGTCGTCGACCCGGAGTAGTTATCGAAGGCGCGGTCCACATCGTAGTCCACGATGTAGACGAGGTCCGTCCGCACCTCGATCTGGGCGCGGTAGTTGTTCAGCGCGATGAGCCGCGGCGAGGTAAGGGCCTTGGCCTTCGTCCGCTTGCGCAGCGCGTGGAGCGTCGCCTGGAACTGCGGCTTCGTGAGGACGCCCTTGAGAACGAAGAACCCGCCCTCCGCCGTGGAGGAGGGGCTGACGACGCCCAGGTTCGTCCCGGTGCCCTGCCCGATCACGAGCTTGGGCTGACCGTCCTTCGTCGTGAGGGCGTGGTCCTGCGTCAGGTCCCACTCGATCCCGAGCTGGTCGAGGTCGTTGTCCTCGATCTGGAGGAAGAGCGTTTCGATCCGCACCTGCAGGGGCGTCACGTCGAGAGCCGCGACGAGATTCTGGAGCTCCTCCAGCCCCTCCCGCGTGCTCTTCACGAAGAGGGTGTTCGTCTTCATGTCGAGATGCCACGCGCTTCCCTCCGGCCACTTCTTCGGGGGCACGAGATCCGGAATCTTCGAGAGCAGCGTCTCGATCTCGGAGGTGCCCGCCTTCTCGGCCGTGACGTTCGTCAGGCCCTTCTTCAGCGCAAACGCCCGCGTCTCCCACATCTGGGAGGCCGGATCCGCCGTCGTGATCCAGATCCCGTTCTCGTCGATCCGGTAGGAGAAGTTCTCCTTGCGCGCGAGATATTCGAGGATCGCCAGCACCGGAACGTTCTTCACGTTCACGTCGAGGGTGATTCCCTGGAGGGCCGCGCGATCCGCGACGATGTTCACGCCGCTCGCCTTGTGGAGGATGTCGAGGATCTCGACCAGCGGGGCGTTCAGCAGGTTCATCGAGATCCGCTCGCTTCGGAGCTTCTTCTCGGTCTCCGTCATCGCCGCGGCGGCCTCGGGGGGCATCGCCGGCCGGGGGCGGGCGCCGTCCGGCTCGCGACGGGTCAGGCGCGTCTCGACCTCGTTCATCGCCTCCTGGGCGCGCAGGCGCTTGTCGAGATCGAGCTTCTCGGCCTCGACGCGGCGGATCGCCGCCTCGGCCTCGTAGCGGAGCCTCCAGCCTTTCGAGGAATCCCGGTCGAGCCGGAGGATCTCCTCGCCGGTTCCGGAGGCGTTCCGGAAGGCCCCGGCGCGCAGTTCCAGGATTCCCCGCTGGTAGAGGGCATCGATCGCGGCCGGGTCCGCGGGAACGGGCGCGGCGGCCGGTCCCGGGGGATTCATGGGAGGCTCCGCGGCCGAACCGACCCAGGCCCACATCCCCGCGACGCACGCCATCAGCGCAAACCGGCGCATCCCGCCTCCTTTCATGATCGGGGCGACGTCAGTTGCCCCCCGAATCGTCCTTCCAGTCCGGCCGACCGATGTTCACGTGCCCGTCGAAATAGAGGTTCACGACGTTGATGTCGTTCTTCTCCAGGGCCCCCGCGGCCGTCGGATGCGTGTGCCAGAAGCAGCGCATCATCGGGACCGCGACGTCGCCGTAGGCCTTCCACCCCTGATCCTCCCAGCCGTTGCGATCGATGAGCTTCGCCTCGTGCCAGGAGACAATCGAGTCCTTCGGGTCGATGTCGTATTTCGTCAGCTCGTCGCCGGAGAGCCCCGTCCGCCACTCGCACTCGAAGACGTTGTCCTCGTAGAGATACGAGCAAGGCTGGTTGTCGGCGCCGCCCTGGGGGTTCATGTCCCAGGCGTCCTCCTTGTTCGTATTCGGGTACTTGTTCGGGTCCCACGGCGGCTTCGAGCCGTAGGTCCCGCTGTACTGATCCACCGGACAGGTATAGAGCGCCGTCGAGTCCGCCTCGTTCGACGAGAGGATGTTGTAGCCGGCGTCGTCCAGGATCGTGATCCAGGGCGGCGTGCGCTGGAAGCGCATCTCGTAGATGTGGGTGGACTTCCCCAGCTGGGCGAGGTTGTTCTTGCAGGTGGTCCGCTGGCCCTCGGCGCGCGCCTTCTGGATCGCCGGCAGCAGCATCGCCATCAGGATCCCGAGGATCGCGATGACGATAAGGACCTCGATGAGCGTGAAGCCCTGACGGCCGAAGGCTCGCTTCCGCATGTGCGTTCGGGGCATCCTATCCTCCATCGGCGCCGTCGGCGCCCTCCTCGACCGGAATCCGAATGGGAACGCCTTCCGCCCCGCCGGGGGGCGAAAGGGCCTCCGGCGCCGCCTTCTCGGGCTCTTTCGGCGGAAGCGCGGGGGCCGAAACCGGCGGAGCGGGATTTTTCGCGGCGGGCTCCTTGGCCGCCGGCTCTTTCAAGGCCGGTTCCTTCGCGGCGGGCTCCTTGGGCGCCGCCGGCTTCTCGGCCTCGAGGGCCTCCAGTCGCTTTTTCGCCAGCGGTCCCGGCCAGTCGCCGGCCTCGGAGACGCGCAGGCAGCGCCGCCAGGCGGCTTCCGCCGCGGCCGGATCCTTCGCGCGCAGCGAGCGCAGGCCCCGGAAATATTCGAGGTCGTTCCGGAAGTAGGGCCCGCCGCCGTCGCGCGGGTCCGGGAAGGCCGCCTGGGGATCGGAGAGCGACACCGCAATCGCCGCGGGCAGGGCGATCCCCTGCTTGCGAACGGCCTCGAGGGCGGACGCGGCCGCGCTTGCATCGCTGCGCTCGAGGGCGTCCGCGCAGAGCCAAAGCGCCGACCACGCGCAGGCCTCCTTCGCGTCCGGGGCCTCCGCGAGGACCGACTTCCAGGCCGCGCGGGCCTCGGCGGCCTTTCCGGAAAGGAGCGCAACCTCCGCGAGGCGCATCCGCACCCAGACGGCCTCCGGGCTCTGGGGGGCGGCGCGCAGCCCCGCGGCGTAGGCCTCGGCGGCCAGCGCGAGATCGCCCTTGCGCCGCGCCGAATCCCCGAGCGACGTGCGCACGGCCAGCGAGCGCTCGGAAAGCCCCAGGTAATCGGCCGTCTCGGCGGCCTCCGCCCAGGCCGCGGCGGCCTCCGGTGCGTCCTTCTCCGAGAGGGCGGCGGCGCGCTTGCGATAGGCCTCGACGATCCCCTCGGCCACGACGAGCCCCACGGTCCGGGCGACCTCCTCGCCGGGGTAGGCCGGCCGCATCGTGCGAGCATGGCTGCGGGCCTCGTCGAATTTTTCCATCGCGAGCAGCGCCGCCCAGATCCCGCAGGCGGCCTTCGAGGCGTACTCGCTCTTCGGGTAGAGATCGATGGTCTTCCGGAATTCCGCAATCGCAAGCGCCGGATCGCCCTTCTGCAGGCGCGCCAGCCCCATCTTGAACTGCGCCTCCCTCGACACGTCCTCGGCGGGGAAGTTCCGGATCACGCCCTCGTACTGCTGGATGGCGCGGTCCGCGTCGCCGGCGCTTAGGAGATCGTCGGCGAGCGCCAAAAACGTCCGGTGCAGCGGCACGGGCAGCTGCTGGATTTCGAGGTTGTCGATCCGGGCCTCGCCGGACTCGATCTTGATCACGATCCCGCCGTGGCCGGCGCCCGGCAGCGGCAGCATGTCGTCGTAGGCGAGCACCGGCCGGTCCCCGAGAAGCAGGCGCACCCGCTCGTGGAGCCGCTCGAACCGGACGCGGATCGAGGCCGCGCCGGGCTCGGGAAGGCGCGCCGCTTCCGCGACCTTGGCCGCGCCGCGGAACAGCGTCCCGGGAAGCGGCGCGCCGGGGCCTGCCGACTTCACGCGCACGAGCCGCGCGCGGTAGCCCGCGCCGGCGGCGTCGGCGGCGATCGTCACCTCTATCGAGGCGCCTTCGGGGCCGAAGGCGAGATCGAACTCGACGGCGGCGTTGCCCTCGGCGGAGAGCGGCGGCCGGATCTCGGCCGGGGCCTTGAGGACGAGCGCGCCCGAGTCGACCGTCGCGCCCTTCGCGGTCTTCAGCCAGTCGGGGGCGGCGGCGAACTCCTCGCGCAAGAGCTTCGTCCAGCGCTCGGCCCGGCGCGAGACGATCCAGACGCCTTCGGGGTCCGTCCGGTAGCCGAGATCGAGCGGCCGGAGGAACCACTCCAGCGCCTCCGCGCCCGTGCCCTGGAAGACGAACTCCCGCGGCCGCTTGCGATCCACGCGATCGAGGGCCGCGTCGTCGACGCCCACGTTCACGCCGAGGGCCTTGCGCAGGGCTTCCAGAATCTCGTCGAACGTCTTTCCGGCGAGGTTCAGCGAGACCCCGGCGCGAAGCTTCTCCATCACCTTGAGCGTCCGGCCCTCCGTAACACCCCCCTCGGCCCGCTTGCCCTCGAGCCGCTCCAGGTTCGACTTCGCCTCCGCGGCAATCGCGGGGTCGGGGAACTTCACGATGAGATCCCGGAAGGCCGCCTTCGCGCCTTCCGCGTCGCCCTTCGAGGAAAGCCCGCTCGCATAGAAAAACTGCGCGAACGCCGCCGCCCGCCGGTCGGACTCCGACCTCCCAGGCTCCAGCCCCCTCGCCGCGACCTCGGCGTAGACCTTGAGCGAGCCCTCCAGATCGCCTAAGAACCGATCGCGATACAGCGCGTCCTGCAGCGCCGCGTGCAGATCCGGCTCCGCCGCGGCCGGCGAAGGCGCGCTCGCCGTGGCGGGGGCGGCCCCTCGAACCATCTCGGGGCCCTGAGCCTGTCGAAGGGGAGCGGCGGCGAGGAGGAGTCCGGCAAGAACGGTTGCGATGCTCATGCCGCCGAGGATGCCCACCCCCTGTCAGGATTCCGTCACGGGGGGGACATCATTTCTAGACCTTGAATATCTAATTGCTGAACTCTTGCATCGGGGGTTCAAACCGGGCATGGGCTCGGAGCGGGGGCTCGGCTCTTGCTCCCGGTCTCCTCGCGGTCCACGGAAGGTAGACAAATTCATGGCGTTGGACCGCTCGTCGACAGGTCGCCACGATCCGAGCCTCCACCCCTCGCCCTTCTTGTCCTTCGTGGCCAGGAATACGAGGATCGACGCCGCGATGCCGCAAACGGAAAGCCCGACGCAAAAGTTCAGATTCTACTACGTCCCCTACGTCTCCGCGACGGCACCGCCGTGCCAAGGCTGTAGGCCCTGCCCTACGGCAGGCGGGAAATCATGCCGGCCATTGGAGGGGCGGAAGTTGTTTCACTGCGCCCCCAACTTCTCGCTATACCTAGACTGAATCGATATTTGGTATACTTCCCGCATGCTCCGCCTCGCACCGGAAATCCAGACCCTGTACGCCGAACTCTCCGAGCGCTTGCGTGCCTTTGAAGCCGCACGCTCGTTTGCGAGCCTGGCCGGCACCTTCGCAAGGAAGCGGGTGCGCGACGCAGACTACTGGTATTTCAAGACCAGCGCCGGTCCGGAAGGACAACGCGAGTATTACGTCGGCCCGAATGACGAAGCCACGCGCGCCTTGATGCGGGCCCATGCCGCGGGCCGCGTCGATGCGGCGCTCGCAGAGGAGCCGATTGAGCGCCTGTGCGCAATGCTGCGCACGGGCGGCGCGCAGACGATCGATACGCCCTCGGCCCGGGTGATCGCGGGCCTGGCCAGCGCCGGGGTGTTCCGCCTCGGCGGGGTGCTGGTGGGCACGCACGCCTATGTCGCGATGGGCAATCTCCTGGGGGTGCGCTGGACCTCGGGCCTGCGAACCCAGGATATCGACATCGCCGCAGCGACGATGCTCGAAGTCGCGGTACCGCAGCAGGAGTCGGATCTGCCGCGCGCGCTCGATTCCCTGAACAAGGGATTCCTGCCGGTGCCGGGACTCGATCCGCGCGACCCGGAAACCTCGTTCAAGGTGCGCGGACAGACGCTGCGAGTGGATCTGCTCACCCCCGCGGCCGGCCGCCGCACCGGCAGGCCGATCGTCATTCCCCGCTTCCGGGCGGCGGCGCATCCGATGGAATTTCTCGACTACCTGCTCGAGGCCCCCGTCGCGGCGCCGATCGTCGGCGGCGGCGCGACGCTGGTCCAAGTCCCCGACCCGGCGAGATTCGCGCTGCACAAGCTGGTGATCGCCGACCGCCGGCCGGTATCGGCGCAGGCAAAGGCCGCGAAGGACCGGCAGCAGGCTGCGGAACTGATCGAAGCCCTCCATGCCGACCGCCTCGGCGACCTCCATATCGCCGTGGACCGACTGAACCGCCAGCCGCGAAGCTGGCGCGTGCGTGCCCGGCGCGCCCTGGCGAAGCTGCCCGAGGGACTGCGGGCCGCGCGCGGGCTGCTGATGTCCAAGCTCGACGCTGGCTGACGTCGCCTTGACGATATCGATGCCGGAAACCTTGTCGTGGCGGTTTACGAACGCCCACACCATCCCCGATGGGCGCCTCTTCGGCCCGGCGTGACGTGCTCGGAGGGGGTATCCGTCGAGGCGTATTTGACTATTTGACAACGTCCCCTATTGCTCTACTGCTCGAACCCCGCGGGTCCACGCACTTTTGCACCCCTCTCCCGGGTTTCGCCCGCCTTCCAATCCGGCCACGAGGAAGATCATGACAGGGAATCCCCCCTCGCGTCAAGGAACCTCGCGAAATGAGCCGCCAGCCGCCCTGTCCCCCCCTACGCTCCTTCCTTGAACTCCGGCACCTCGTCCTGCCAGGGAGGGTCGAAGGCGTCCCACTCCATGGCTTCCGGGGCGTCCGGGGCGGCGGGATCGGCGCCGGGATCGTCCGGCGGGCCGGTGCCGTAAGGCGGGGCGCGCTGCGGCGGGTCGGCGTACCAGCGGCCGAGGTGCTCGAGGATCCGCCGGACGGCGTCCGGGTCCTGGAGGAATGCGATGATCTTCATCCGGCCGCCGCAGCTCGGGCAAAGAAGGGGGTCCGACTTCCAGACCTGTTTGATGAGCTGGGCCCAGCGCCGGCGGCAGGCTTTCCTAAACGCGGTGAGCGTTTCGGGCTCGGGCTCGACGGGGACGGACGATCCGGGCCCGCCCACGCCCCCTGCTGCCTCCCCCGGCGCGATCGGCAGAAGGCCGTTTCGAGGGTTAGAGGTTAGGAGGTTAGGGGACGTACTCTACTTGGGAGGTTAGGGGAGGTTAGGGGAGGTTAGGGGACGTACTCTACTTGTCAACTTGTCCCTCCATCGGCAACGGAAGCCTCAAGCGCGATGCGCATCTTGCGACCTCGCTCGATCGCTTTGGAAACGCCCTCCGTCGTCAGGTGAAGCGCGCGGGCCGCGTCCGTAAGCGTCATGCCGGCATCCTCCACCATCCACTTGCATGCAAGCGCACGCCCTCGACTCTGCGGTGCCGTTCGTCCTCGCCCAAGGAGTTCCCCTAATCGGATCCTTGCTGCATCCGCCGCCCGGCGCAAGATCCGCTCCGGCGTCCAACCTTGCCGCCGAAGCCTGCAGCGCTGCTTCTCCCTTTCTTCCGCCACCTTCAATGTCCCGACGACGAAGTCGCTAGAGCCCAGGATCCGTTCATCGTGCGCATGGTGCTCGCGGCTTCGCTTCGCCTCCATCACCGCGTCCCAACCGCCGAGGCTCCGGATGAGCCCGCCGCCCACAAGGTCTGGCCGAGACCCCCGAGCAATCCCTTCCTCGACAAACGTTCGGTACTTGGCCCTCGCAATGCCGGTCCTCTTTCCGAAGCGAAGCAATACTTCCTCGATGGATTGGAACCCCGCATCCCGGTTTCCCATCAAGACGGAATGCCCAGACCATGGATGGCGATCGAGGCCCGATAGGCCGGACACAAGATTGGCTCGAAGCGGGTTGAGGTGGATGTACCGAACAAGCTCCCGCAAGTAAGGCTCCCGTTCGCAAAGGATGGATTTGAATCGGTTCTGGAAGAGATGACCCGCACGCTTGTGACGGCGGTTGAAGGCGAGGGCGTAGCCCGTCAGCACCGATTGCATCACCCGCCCCACGGGCTTCTTGCCGGTTTCGAGCAGGAGATGGAAGTGGTTGGGCATCAGCGCCCAGGCGTAGCAGGGCGTCTTGTTCTTCTCCAGCGACTCGGCAAGGCGGCCGAGGAAGTCCCGCCGGTCGACGTCATCCGTAAAGATCGCCCGGCGCTCGATTCCCCGGACGATCACGTGGTGCAGCGCTCCCGGCGCGTCGATTCGGGCGTGGCGGGGCACAGGGGGACGTTATCAGGATGGCGACAAGTTGACAAGTATAGTACGTCCCCTAGCCTACCTTCGCCCAGGCGCCCGGTGCCTTGGCTCTCTTGCCGCGCCCCTCAAGCCGTCCTTGCCCGGGGATCGCCCGCTCCATCCGAGGCGGGAGGGATCAGATCCTCGCGGACGATCGTGGCGATCCGGAGGTCCCGGAAGCGAACCACCAGGATCCCTTTTTCGGCGTCGCTGGCAACGAGGCTGAATGGCTTCCGCCCCACCGTCCAGATGTGCTGGGACACCTCTCCATGCTCGGCGCAGAACGGCACCGTGAGCGTCACGCGCTCGCCGACGGCGCCCATGAGGAAGAAGATGTAGCGCAACAGGGAAACGGGGCGTAGCGGCGCCGGGCTTGCGCCGCAACCCCAGCAGCAGGAATTCCGGAACGCGGGGTTGCGGAAGAGCAGGACATCGCTCAAGGGGAGCCGGGCCGCGAGCCGGGCCGCGATGTCCGCGGGCCTCCGGCTCCACCGCCAGAGCAGGAACGCGCCGAAGGCGAACAATATGCCCGCGCCAATCAGCAGGGCCGGCGTGGGCCCCTGCTTCATCACCATCCCCTCCGTCACGGCCGCGCCCACGCCCAGCACCGACCCGAGGAGGCAGACGATCGCCGCCGGCAGGCGGGAGGTGAAGAACTTCGAGCACATGAGGCCGAAAACGACGAACAGCACGAATCCGCACAGGAAGGCATCATGGGCCGAGTTCAGCGCTTCGCTCGGCATCCGCCGCTCCTATTCTCCGATGACGGGATTCATGACGCACCCATCACTTCTTCGCCCGGTTCTGTTGCATCTCGAGGAACTCCTCCTGGCCGGCCGCGGGGTTGGGGGCGCCGTCTTGCTGGGCGCCGGGGCGGATCTGGCCGGGGAGGCCCAGGGCCATGTTGCGGTCGTATTCCAGGCGGAAGTCGTAGGTGACGAACTTCGCCTGATCGCCGGAGGCCTTCGCCTTGACGTCGACGTCCCAGCGCAGGATTCCCTTGGGGCGCTCGGCGCGGAGGTAGACCAAGTCGGCGCTCAATTTGTCGCTCATCTCGCCGAGGGTCACGCGCACGTCGGCGTCGCGCTGGGCGACGGGGATTCGGTCCTGGAGGCGCACCTGGACCGCCTCGTCCCGGAAGCTCTCGATGACGAGCCGGTACTTGAAGGCGATCTCGCGGTTGCCGCCCTGGACGGACTCCTTGCGGTCCACGAGCTCGCGCTTGGCGCGGACCTGGCCGTCGGCGCCGAAGCCGACGACGAACGTTTCCCCCCGCGAGACCGTCGGGATCTCGCCTCGGCCGACGAACCGGCCGTCGAGGTAGGCGTTCACCGGGCCGCCGAGGAGCGCGTCTTCGCTGGCGTTTGTGAGCTCCGCCTCCCGGTAGACGTAGGAGGCGAGGACGGGCGAGGCCACGCGGTAGAACTTGCCCGCGAGCTTCATGTCGGAAACCCGGAGCGTCTGCTGGTCCGGGCGGCTCGCGAGGCTGACGGGGGCCGCGATCCGGTACTCGACGCTCGGGGCGTCAGCGACGGCCTTCTGGATGAGGATGACCGTCTCCTTGGGATTCACGAACTCCTGGAACTGGTCCTTGTTCGCCGCCTCGTTCCAGGCCCAGTTGAGGCCCAGGCGCTGCTCGGCGGTCCGGGCCTGCCGGAAGGCGATGCTGTTGTCCGAGCGGCTTTTGCCGGAACCGCCGCTCGACATGATGTAGGAACGGCCGTCCTGGGATTGCGCCTGGCCGCCGGCGGCGAGGGCGACGCGGAACGGGGCGAGCCCGGGGACCTCGGCGACGAGGGAGGGCGAGGCCGTGGAGAGCGTCAGGCCCACGCCATCCCAGTCCTCGCCGCTCTGCTGGCGGATCTGGGCGTTGTATTCGGCGCGGAACGTTTGTCCGCCCTGCTCCGCCCGGAAGTTGTAGGCCGGCGTCCAGCCCGCCCCGGCCACGAGGTAGGAGAGCCGGAACGAAGCCTTCCCGGCGGCCTTCCGATCCAGGAAGACGACCGCCTCTCGGACCTGGCGGGAGCTGCCGGCGGAGGTCTCCTGGAGCCTGCGCTGGAGGAGGTCCTGGCGCTTTGAAAGCGCGCGCGCCTCCTTCGCGAGGACGAGCGATTCCTCGGCGGCGGCCTTGCGCTGCTCGAAGTTGAAGAGCGTCACCGCCTTGAGGGCGTCGGCGTTCAGGACGCCCTTCGCCATCTCGACGCTCACGGTCGGGGCGACGAAGTTCTCGAGCTTTCCGAGGTAGGCGAGGCGCTCGGAGACGAGGGCCTGCATCCGCTGGTTCGCCTCGACCGCGCGCTCGACGTCCTCGATTTCCGCTTCGATTTTCCGGACCTCCGCCGCCGGGGCCTCGCCGACGGCGCGGGTGCGGAACCGGACGGCCCGGATCTCGGCCCCGTCGCCCTCCGCGAACAAGCTGTCGGGGACGATCCGCTCGGGCAGATCGGAGACGACGGCCTCGGCCGCGCCCGCCGGGCCGTCCGCGGGGACGGTTCGCGTGACGAGGGCCTGGTCCCGGTAGAGCGTGACCGACTGGATCTCTCCCGCCGGGGGAGCGGCCGGCGCCGCCGCCGCCGCGAGCGCCACGGCCCCGAAAAACGCCCACGCCCCCGCCCGCGCCGTCCGCACGATTGCGCGCGTCATCGTTCGTCTCCTTTTTTCGGATCCCCGCTACTCGATGGACTGGGACTTCTGCATCTCCTCGAACTCCCGCCGCCCGCCCGCCTTCTTCGAGGGGGAGCGCCGCTCCTTGAGGTTCTTGTCCCCGTCCTCCTCGCCGGACCCCGGCTCCGCGAGCCGGAAGTTCCGGTCGAATTCCACCCGGTAGGAATAGAGGACCATCTTCGCCTGCTCGCCGGAGGCGTTCGCCTTCACGTCCACGTCCCAGCGCAGGATCCCCTTCGGCCTTTCCACCCGCAGGTAGAGGGCGTTCCCGCTCGTCTTCTCGTTCATCTCGCCGAGCGTCACGCGGATCTCGGTTTCCCGGTCGGAGACGGGGATCCGGTCCTTGAGCCGGACGGAGACGGGGGCGGCCTTGAAGTTCTCGACGACGAGCCGGTACTGGAAGGAGATCTCGCGGTTGCCGCCCTGGACGTTCTCCTTGCGCTCGACGAGCTCGCGCTTGGCGCGGACCTGGCCGTCGGCCCCGAAGCCCACGAAGAACTTCTCGCCGCGGGCCACCGTCGGGATGTCGACGCGCCCGACGAAGCGGCCGTCGAGGTAGGCGTTGACGGGGCCGCCGAGCAGCGCGTCCTCGACCGAGTTCACGATCTCGGCCTGGCGGTAGACGTAGGGGGCGAGGATCGGGGAGGCCACGTGGAAGAGGGCCGCGGGGGCGGCGGCCTCGGAGATCCGGATGAGCTGCTGGTCGGCGCGGCTCGCGAGGCTCACGGGCGCCGCGATCCGGTACTGGACGCTCGGCCCCTCCTTGGCCGCCTCCGCGACGATCTGGATGGTGGACTTCGGGTTGTCCAGCTCCACGCCCTGGTAGGCGTTCGCGGCGACGTTCATCTGCCAGTTCGCATCGAACCGGATGACGCCGTCCGAGGACACGACGAAATACCGGTTGCCGGTCTTGCCCTGCTCGATTTGGCCGATCGCCTCCCGGATGTCGCGATCCCGCTGGGGCGCGCCCCCGGAGCCGGCGGGGACGAGGGCGACGCGGAACGGCGCCAGCCCCGGGGCCTCGGCGGAGAGCATCGGAAAGGCCGTGGAGAGGGTCAGCGCCACGCCATCCCAGTCCTCGCCGCTCTGCTGGCGGATCTGGGCGTTGTATTCGATCCGGATCTCCTTGCCGCCCGTCGTCGCGCGGAAGTTGTAGGCGGGCGACCAGCCGGCGTCGGCGACGAGGTAGGAGAGCCGGACCGAGGCGGGGCCGGCGATCTTCTTGTCGACGAAGAGGACGGCCTCGCGGACCGTCTTCGTCACGCGGCCGGTGAGCTCGGCGCGCTTCTGCTGGAGGAGCGCCGCCTGCTTCGCCAGCGCCTTCGCCTCCTTCGCGAGGGCGAGCGACTCGTCCGCGGCGAGCCTGCGCTGATCGAAGTTGAAGAGCGTCACCGCCTTGAGGGCGTCGGCGTTCAGGACGCCCTTCGCCATCTCGACGCTTACGGTCGGGGCGACGAAGTTCTCGAGCTTGCCTAGGTAGGCAAGGCGCTCGGAAACGAGAGCCTGCATCCGCTGGTTCCGTTCGGACTTCTCCTCGATGGCTTCGAGTTCCTGGTCGATTTTGCGGACCTCCTCGCGCGGCTCCTCGCCGACCGCGCGCGAGCGGAACCGGACGGCGCGGACGAAGACGTTCTCGCCCGCCTCCGCGAACAGGCTCTCCGGCACGACACGATCGGGAAGGCTTCCGACCACGACCTCGCGGGCGCCCCCGGGCCCGTCGAGCGGGACCGTGCGCGTCACGAGGGCCTGGTCCTGATAGAGCGTGACGGCCTCGACCTTCCCGGCCGACGCGGCGCCCTCCGACGGCGGCGGAGCCGCTCCGGCCGCGGCGTACGCCTGCGCCCCGAGAAGAACCGCCGCGAGCCCCAGCAACGTCCGGCAAATCGCCTTCATGCTCTTGCGCCTCCCATCGATCCCGTGGCCGCACGAAACCCGACCAGGGCGGGAAGTGTACCCCCGAAAGGGCTTGGAAACGTAACGGGGGTGTAACGACGAACAGGAGGAAAACCGGGCACGGGCAAGGGGTGGGGGCTCGGCTCTTGCTCCCGGTCTCCGCGCGGTCCACGGCCGGAAAACGAATTC
>CAYHQZ010000050.1:0-18543 GCA_964358555.1 uncultured Planctomycetia bacterium | reverse complement strand
CTCCTCGCCCTTCTTGTTGTTCGTGTCCAGGAATACGAGGATCGGCGCCGCGATGCCGCAAACGGGAAGCCGGACGCAAAAGTTCAGTATTTAACTATGTCCCCAGGCGCGCAAGGCTTCCAGCCATTCCGGATCGACCTTCGCCTTCACCGAGCGCCGGTCGAGGCCGAGCCTCCGCGCGGCCTCGGCGTAGCTGCCGGCGCGGGCGAACACGAGGGTGCAGTAGCGCGACAGCATCGCCTCGGCGGTGAGTTCGCCCCGTCTCGCCGCCCGGAGAAAGATCTCCTCGGGGTCTGCGTCCGCCGGGGTTTCCGGGCGGTATTCCTTCCGGACGAGGACGTTCCGGACGCATTGCTCCAGCTCGCGCACGTTCCCGGGCCAGGGGTAGTCCGCGCCCAGGTGCTCCCGGATCCAGTCCTCGACCTCGGCGGCGACGGCCTCGGCCTCGGCCCCCGCGATCCGCCGCGTCAGTACGAGCAGGAAATTCCGCAGTTCCCCGGGATCGGAGGCGAGCTGGGAGGAAAGCGAAGGCGTCTCGATGATGTCCGAGCAGATCCGGTAGTAGAGATCCGCCCGGAACCGGCCCGCCGCCATCTCGCGCGAGAGGTTCCGGTTCGTCGCGGCAACGAGCTTGCCGTGGAAGCGGCGCGTCTCGGTGTCGCCGATCCGGTGGAAGACCCGCGTCTCCAGGACGCGCAAAAGCTTCACCTGGATCGCGGGGTCCACCTCGCCGATCTCGTCGAGGAAGACCGTGCCGAGCGGGCGGCAGATTTCGAGGAATCCCGCGCGATCGGCGAGCGCGCCTGTGAAGGCCCCCCGCCGGTGGCCGAACAGCTCGGATTCGATGAGCGTGGGGGAGAGGGCCGGGAGGTTGAGGGCGAGGAAGGCGTCCGCGAGGCCCTCCGGGAAAGCGAGCGCGCGCGGATCGAAGGGCAGGTAGCGCGAGAGCGCGATGGAGCTCGCGACGAGATCCTTGCCGGTCCCCGAGGGCCCCGTGATGAGGGTGGTGATTTCCGACATGCCCGCGTAGAGCGTCCGGCGGTAGCGGCGCATGTCGTGGGTGAAGATGGACTGCCAGGCGGAGGCGCGCAGGCGCGCGGCCGGCATCGATCCGCCGACGATCCGCAGGAAGATGTGATGGAAGGCGCGCCGGATCTGGAAGGCGCAGGCGAAGACGTGGGCGGCCTCGGCGGCGTCGATCGGCCGCATCCCGGGGACGGAGGAAAAATGCCGGGCCCCGGCGAGGAAGTCCGGAAAGAAGGGGGCCGGCAGGGCCTCCCGGGCCGTCTCGGCCTTTTCGGTGAGTTTCCGCAGGGGATTCCGGAAACGGTGGTAGAGCGCGTACAGGACGACGTCCTCGTAGAGCGTCCGGTCCTCCTCCGAAACCGGCCGGGGCGAACGCAAGAGCCTCGAGCGGACCTGCTCGGCGAGCGATTCCGCGAGCCGGCCTATCCGATCCACGTTCGGCGGCTCGTCGGGCTCGTCCGCGAGGATGCTCCAGACGAAAGGGCGCTCCTGGAATTCCGCCCCGAGCGCCTCGCGCTCCGCCTCGATCCGCTCGGGCAGGAAGGGGTTTGCGAGGGAAAGGCGGGAGACGGCCTTCACGAGGCGGCGTTCGTCCGGATGGAAGACTGACATATGCATAAAATGTATATGCATATACGTAAAATGCAAGCACATCCACGATTTGATGCATTTTGAAGCGTCGTAGGTGAAATCGCTACTTGCTTTCCTGCAATGAGTTGCGTGCGGATCGGATGTTCCGGCACTCCATTCGCTCGGTCGTTCCCATCGACGTTCGCTCAAACACGTCCAGAACAAGGAGGACATCCATGAAGGCTTTGTTGACGTCTGCCCGCTGGAGATTTTTCCGTGCGGCCGGAATCGCGACGATCGCGCTTGCGGGACTCATGATCCTTTCCCCGCGCCCGGCCTCGGCGTCGGGGCTGCTCATCGCGGATGGGGGGCTCGGCGGGGTGCTCGAGGTCGAGTCCCACGAGGTGAAGGTGACGCTGAACAACGGGATCGCCGTCACCGAGGCGACCCAGGTCTTCCGGAACACCGAGGACCGCGCCGTGGAGGCGCTCTACGTCTTCCCGGTCCCAAAGGGGGCGTCGGTCTCCGGGTTTTGCATGTGGATCAACGGCAAGGAGATGGTCGGTGAGGTTTTGGAGAAGCAGAAGGCCCGCCAGATCTACGAGAGCTACAAGCCGCAGCGGCGCGACCCCGGGATCCTGGAGCAGAAGGACTACAAGACCTTCGAGATGCGGATCTTCCCGATCCCGCCTCGCGGGGAGCAGAGGGTCCGGATCGCCTACTACCAGGAACTCGACATCGACAACGACTGGGCCACCTACGTCTACCCGCTCGCGACGGTCGGGCGGACGGGGCTGTCCGCCAAGACACGGGGCAAGTTCTCCCTCACGCTCGAGGCGAAGTCGGAGATCCCGATCGAGCGGCTGGAGAGCCCCAGCCACGAGAAGGCGTTCGTCTTCACGCGCCACTCGGACACCTACGTGCAGGCGAGCCTCGAGACGACCGGGGCCGACCTGAACCGCGACGTCGTGCTCGCCGCGCACCTGTCCCGCCCGCGGACCGGGCTGGACTGGATCGCCTCGCGCGCCGACGGCGAGGACGGGTTCTTCTGTCTTACGCTCGCGGCCGGCGAGGAGTTGAAGCCCCGGGAGGCGGGGATGGACTACGTCTTCGTCCTCGACATCTCCGGGAGCATGGCCGACGACGGCAAGCTCGGGATCTCGAAGCGCTCCCTCGACTCCTTCGTGCGCTCCCTCTCGAAGGACGATCGCTTCGAGGTGATCACGTTCAACGTCCAGGCGAGGACCCTGTTCCGGAGCCTATCTCCCGCGACCGACGAATCCAAGGCGAAGGGGGTCGCCTTCCTCGCCTCGCAGGAGGCCCGGGGGGGGACGATCCTGAATCCAGCGATCTCGGCCGCCTACAAGTACAAGGCCGCCGACCGGCCGCTGAACGTCGTCATCCTCTCCGACGGGATGACGGAGCAGAACGAGCAGGCGGAACTTCTCGCCCTCGTTCGCGCCCGGCCCTCCGGGGTGCGGGCCTTCTGCATCGGGGTGGGCAACGAGGTGAACCGGCCCCTCATGGAGCAGGTCGCCAACGACACGGGGGGGCTGTGCGCCTTCCTCTCGAGCGAGGACAACCTGGAGCGCCAGGCCCAGGCCTTCCGGCGAAAGCTGCTGCACCCCGCGGCGAGCGGCCTGCAGATCTCCTTCGAGGGCGGGAACATCTACGACCTCGAGCCGCCGGCGCTTCCGAACCTCTACCACGGGATGCCGGTCCGCCTCTACGGCCGCTACAAGGAGGGCGGGAAGGTGAAGGCGAGCCTCCGGGGCGACGTGAACGGCGTCGAGTGGAAGCAGGACGCGGAGGTGGACCTGCCCGCGAAGGAATCGGGGAACTCGGAGATCGAGCGGATGTGGGCCCGCCACCGGATCTCGCGCCTCCAGAAGGAGGCCGATCGGGCGGGCTCGCGCGATTCGGTCCGTTCCGAGATCGTCCGGCTCGGCGAGGCGTTCTCCATCGCGACGGAATACACCTCCTTCCTCGTCCTCGAGAACGACGCCGAATTCCAGCGCTGGAAGATCGATCGGCGCAACACCCTGCGCCTGGCGCGGGACCGAAACGGCCAGGAGGAGATCGCGCGCCGCCTCGAGGGGATCCGGAAGAAGGCGCAGGCCGATCTGGGGCCCGTCGACCCCGAGGTTGCCAACGCGCCCGCGGCGGCGCCGAAGGCGGTCGCGCCGGCGCCGCTCTCCTCGTCCCCCGCCCCGTCCCGCGGCTGGGACTTAAACCTCGGCGGCGGCGGGGGCGGCGGCGGGGCGATCGACCCCGTGACGGGCGGGATTGCGCTTGCGCTCGCCTCGCTCGCGCTCCTCGCGCGGCGCAAGCGGCCGGACCCGGGCGCGCACCCGGCCGCGGCCCAGGGCCAGAACCCGGACCCGGAGGCAAGGGCCTGACGAAAGGCATCGCCCATGACCTCCACCGCGGGATGCGCGCGAACGGGAGCGGAGACGGCGCGCGGACCCCGGAGACTTGCGGACGCGGCGAGGCGCTTCCCGTGCGCCTCGTCGCTCGTTTTGCTGGCGGCTGCGGCGGCGATGCTGGTCCCGGGCGCGAGCGCGGCCCTGGAATTCGATCGGGGCGCCGCGGCCTCGGGGCAGTGGTGGCGGGTCCTCACGGGGCATCTCGCGCACTTCGGATGGAGCCATTTCCTCTGGGACGCGCTCGCCTTCGCCTTCCTCGGGACGCTGTGCGAGCGCGACGGCCGGACCCGCTTTCTCGCCTGCCTTGCGCTCGCGGGCGTCGCGATCCCGCTCTGCGTCGGGGCCGCGCATCCGGAGATCCGGACCTATCGGGGGCTTTCGGGTCTCGACTCGGCGCTGTTTTCGCTGCTGGCGGCGACGATCGTGCGCGAGAAGATCGTGGTGAAGCAGCCGGCCTGGGCGTTCGCGGCGGGGGCGGTCTTCCTCGCCTTCCTCGCGAAGGTCGCCTACGAGGCGGCGACGGGGATGACCTTTTTCGTCGACAGCGCCGCGGCGGGGATGATCCCGCTGCCGATCGCGCACGTCGCGGGCGCGGCGGCGGGGCTCCTCGTCGGTTTCGGGTCCGTCACGCCATCGGCCGGCGCAGGGCCTTCACCGCGAGATCCAGCCGCGCGTCGTGCGAGCCCTTGAGCCAGACGATCGCGCCGGGGACGAGGCGGGGCAAGACGGCCGCCGCCGCCGCAGGGGCGTTTGCTGCCTCGAGGATCCGATCAGGTGGCATTCCGGCCTCCCGCGCGCCCTCGGCGAAGAAGCGGGCCAGCCGCCCGACGCAGACCAGCAGATCGCAGGCGCCCGCGGCGAGCCGGCCCGCGGCGCGGTGCGCCTCCGCCTCCGCGCTTCCGAGCTCGAGCATATCCCCGAGGATGGCGATCCGCAGCGGCGATTTCGCGCGGGCAAGTCCCGCGAGCGCGGCCGCGACGGATCGGGGGTTCGCGTTGTAGGTGTCGTCCACGAGGGTCGAGCCCAAGATCCCCGGGACGCGGTTCCCGCGGCGGGCGGGAGGGCAGAGTTGCGAAAGGGCCGCGGCGGCCTCGGCGAACGGCACGCCCAGGCACTCGGCGGCCGCGAGCGCGCCTAGGGCGCACACGAGGTGCCCGGGGTTCCAGAGGCCGGGGAGGTCCACGTCCGCGGACGCGTCGCCGTGCGAGACGCGGACGCGAAGGCCCGGCCCGGCCGATTCGAGCAGCGTCCCCCGGACGTCCGCGTCGGGGGCCGTTCCGTAGAGCAAGACCTTCCCCCGGGCGCGCGAACGAAGCGCCCGGACGCGCTCGTCGTCGGCGTTCAGGATGGCGATCCCGCCCTCCCGCAGGCCCTCGACGAGCCTCCCCTTCGTCTCGGCGACGGCCTCGATCGTCTTGAAGTGGGTGAGGTGGACCCCCTCGATCGCCGTCACGATCCCAATCTCGGGGCGGACCGTCCGGATCACCTCGTCCATGACGCGGCCCTTCGCATGCTGGGCGCGGAACTCCAGCAGGATCGCCCGATGGGGCTTGCGGCGGATCCGGAAGAGCGTCCGAACCGCCACGCCGGGCAGCGCGCGCGCCAGATCGCCCAGGCGGACGAGCGCTGTCTCGCCCAGGACCGTGAGGTAGGTCTGGCAGCCCGTCATCGTGTCCCCGCGCGGGGCGCGGACCTCGAAGCGGTCCTCGAGGATCCGCTCTAGGAAGGAGACGGTCGTCGTTTTTCCGAACGATCCGGTGACGCCGACGACGCGGGGCCGGGTCCGAAGCAAATGCCAGCGCGTCAGCGCCCCGAGGATCCGCCGGATCCGCCGCCGCCGGCGGATCCGCTGCGAACGCAAGCGGGCGCGGGCTTCCGACGGATCGATCAAGGCAGGAATCGGACCGCGACCATCGTCATGTCGTCGCCCGGATCGCCGGGCTCGAGGAACGAGGTCGATTCCGCCTCGATTCGTTCGAGGGCCGTCGGGAGGGGGCCTTTGGACTCTCGGGCAAGGATGGAGAGGACCCTCGGGACGCCGAACATCTCTCCTGCGCGGGAGGTCTCGAAGATGCCGTCGGTCAACAGCAGGAGGATGTCGCCTGCGGCCATTTCGACGGTGCGATCCGAGAGGGTCGAGCCGACGAGCTCCTTGCTTCCGAGCCCGAGGGCCAGCCCCCCGCCCTTTAAAAGGGAGGCGGTCGGCGTCGGGTGCATCCGCAGGAGCGCCGGATAGGGATGCCCTGCCCGGGCGAACGTGAACCGCCGCTCGGGAATCTCGAGGATGCCGTAGAGGACCGTCACGAAGATGTCGCGCGGGAGATCGCCGCGCAATCCCTCGTCGGTCCTCCGGAGCACCTCGGAAGGGGATTCCGCCTCGGCCGCGGCGACCTGGAGCATCTTCTTGACCATCCCCATCAGGAGGGCCGCCTCCAGGCCGTGCCCGGAGATGTCGCCTATCACGATCCCGAGGCCGCGACTTTTCAGGTCCAGGAAGTCGTAGAAGTCGCCGCCCAGGTGCTCGGAGGGATGGTAGGAGGCGGCGAACTCGATCCCCGGGATCTTCGGCAGGTCCGGGAGGAGGCTCAACTGCAGGGCGCGCGCCTGCTCCAGCTCGCGGATGAGGGAGGCCGGGGCCGCCCTCGCGGATTCGGGGCGCATCCGCCCCCGCAGGGCATCCTCGATCGTGGCCGCCGCCGGGCGTCCCGCGCGCCGGGCGGCGCAGTGCTGGTTCAGGTGGAGCTGGATCCGGCGGGACAGTTCGGTCCGCTCGGAGATCGGGATTTGCGGGACGCTCTCTCGGCAGTGGGGACAGATCCAGAAGCCCGCGCGATCCGAAAGCGACCAGACGGGGTCGGTGGAAACCCGGATGGCGAGGGCGTCCGCCTCCGCGGCCCTTTCGGTCGAGGCTTCGGCCGCGCGGCGGAGGCGTTCCATCGACAGCGGCTGGCCGGCCCCCTTCGCAAATCCTGCGCACGCCTCGAGGTGGGCTTCGATCGAGGAGCGGACGGCCGGAGCGGCGGCGTCCGGGGCGTTCGCCGACAGCCCGACGCACGACGCGCAGAAGGGGCAGACCCAGGCGCCTTCGCCGTCGCGCATCCGCCACAGGGGATTCTTCGAGAGGTTCGTCTCGATGGCGGCGGCGATCCCCGATTCCGGCCCCCCCGCGAGCGTCCGGGAGGGATCGATCCGATCCCGCAGGCGCTCGGCGGGCAGCGGCTCGGCGAGCCGGGAGCGGTAGCCCGGGCATGTCTTCAGGTGCGAGAGCGCCCGCCCGGAGGCCTCGCCGCGGGGCTTTCCGTCCTTCTCCGCGGGAACCCCCGGCAGCGTCCCGCAGAAGGGGCACATCCACCAGCCGTCGGGCGTCCGCATCCGGAAGCGCTCGTCGCCGGCGATCCCGATCTTCAGCGTCCGTTCCGCGCGGGCGGCCTCCGCGCTGGATTGAAGCTCCGGGATTTCCCGGAGGATCCCGTCGAAATGCTTCCACTCGCGGCAGGCCCGGAGGTGGCGCAGCGCCGTCCCTGCGGGGTCGCCGCCGGCCGCGAGATTCCGTGCGCCGACGCGCGCGCAGTAGGGGCAGATCCAGTCGGGCCCCGCGAGGACCTTCCAGTGCGGATCGGACTTGAGATACTCGCGCACGCGCGATTCGATGGTCCCGGCGTAGGCCTCGGTGGAGGCGACCTTCCGCTTCGGGCGCCGCAGCAGCGCGTCGGCCGGATCGGGGGCCTTCCGGCTTTTCGTCGGGACGGGCTTGCCGATGCCGGTTTCGTCCGGCGCGGCAGGCTCCGGCGCGAGGGCGGCGCCGCAGAAGAAGCAGCGCAGGGCCGAGCGGCTCACGAGCTGGCCGCAGGCGCGGCAGGGGACGAGAGCCGGGGCGGCCATGGGTTCGTTCGGAGAGCGGAACGGGATTGTAGAGGGCAACCGCCCATTGCGCCTCTTTTCTGGTATATCTCCGTTTTCCCATGAGCGAAGAGCGCGATGCTGGCGGCCCGGCTTCCCGTCCTCGCATGAAACTCGGGGGGCTGTGGGGGATCCTGCTCCTGACGCTGCCGTGGCTCGTCTGCCGCTTCGGCGGGATCGAGGTTTCGGCGCCGGCCCAGGCGCTCCTGTCGGGCCTTGCGATCTTCGGGGCGGCGTGCCTTCTGTCGTGGGCCGCGGAGCTTTCCCAGCTGGAAATCTCGCAGGCCCTCGCACTGGCGGTCATCGCGCTCCTCGCGGTCCTGCCCGAATACTCCGTGGACATGGTTTTCGCGATCGACGCGGGCCGGGAGGACCGGTCGGGACAGACGGCCATCGTTCAGGTCGTCGAGACCCGGGCTCCGGACGGCGTCGTGAAAGGCCGATGGGAGGGATTCGTCATTCCCCGCGGCTGCGAGCGGCGGCTGGAGTGGCCCAAGGGCCTGCCGAAGGCGGGCGCCTTCCGGGTCGACGATCGGGCGGGCGGGGATGCGAAGATCGGCACGATCGGGCCCGATGGCATCTATCGCGCCCCCCTGAACGCCCCCCTCGATCACGAGGTCCGCGTGTCGGCCCTCGACGCATCCGAAAGCGGCCGGGTCCTCGCCTCGTTCCCGATCCGGCTCGTGGACCCCAAGCGCGAGATGGCGCTGGCGAACATGACCGGGGCGAACCGCCTCCTCATCGGGGTCGGCTGGGCCGTCGTGGTGTTCGCGTTCATTCTCCGGACCCGGAAGGGCTCCCTCGAGCTGTCGCCCACCCGGCGCATCGAGCTTCGCGCGCTCGCCGCCGCCTCCGTCTACGCGATGGTCCTGCCGTTCAAGGAAACCCTGCACCTCTACGACGCCGCGATCCTCCTGCTCATCTTCGCTTTCTACACGCGCGCCGCCGCGAAGGCCGAGGTGAAGGAACCGGAACTGGACGGAACGGCCGCCATCCTCGCCTTGCTTCCGAAAACGCCGCGCCGGCTCGTCACGATCGCCTTGTTCCTCTTTTCGGGCTTCGCCATCTTCATCTCCGCCCACCCCTTCGCCCACGGCCTCGTCGCGACGGGCGACATCCTGAACATCGACAAGTTCCTCCTCGTCCAGTGGATCGCCCCCATCGCCTCCGAGGCCCCCGAATTCATCGTCGCCGTCCGGTTCGCCTGGAAGCGCAATCCCGACGCGGGATTCGGCACGGTGCTGTCGTCCAAGGTGAACCAGTGGACCCTCCTCGTGGGGATGCTGCCGATGACCTATATGCTCGCGCGCGGGGAGTTCGTGCCGCTGCACTTCGGCGCGCTTCAGTCCGAGGAGATCCTGCTGACCGCGGCGCAATCCATCTTCGCGCTCGTCATCCTGCTGGACCTGAAATTCTCCTGGCTGGACGGGCTGATGCTGTTCGTCCTCTTCGCCGGCCAGATTGCGACCAGCGTCGCCCCCGAGCGATTCGGCCTCACCCTCTTCGAGGCGCGGAAGGTCTTCGCCTACGCCTACCTGGGCCTGGCCGCCGGCCGGATCGTCCTCTTCCCCTCGACGATCCCGATGCTCGGGGCCCTGTTCCGGAAAAACGCGTAGGGCTCTCCGGGCCGGGGACGCCCATCTAAACCTTTGCGTTGGGGATCTAAACCGGGCACGGGCTCGGGGTGGGGGCTCGGCTCACGCTCCCGGTCTCCGCACGGTCCACGGCCGGTAGACGAATTCATGGCGTTGGACCGTGCTCCGACAGGTCGCTTCGATCCGATCCCCCGCCCCTCGCCCTCCTTGTTCTTCGGTACCAGGAATACAAGGAGCACCGCCTCCATGCCGCAATCGAGAAGTCGGACGCAAAAGTTCACATCCATCCGGAAGCGGGCGGCGGAATATGAGGGATTCCTCAGGAAGTCTTCAGTGGTCCGTTCCTCCCGTCCGGGCGATCGTTTCCGGAAAGATGGAGAGCGAGCCCCATGACAAGGCGAAAAGAATGTCCATGAAGAAGGCCGCCGCCGGCGCCGTCCTGGACCTTGGCGGGCTTCCCGGGCTCCGGGAGGAGGAGGCGTGCGCGCGGCTGCAGCGGGAGGGGCCGAACGAGCTTCCGGCGCAGGAGAAGCGCAGCCTCCTGGCCATCGCCTTCGAGGTCGCCCGGGAACCCATGTTCCTCATGCTCGTCGCGGCGGGGGCCCTGTATCTTCTCATGGGCGAGCCGGCCGACGCCTTGATGCTGCTGGGCTTCGTGTTCGTCGTCATGGGCATCACCATCGTCCAGGCGAGGCGCACCGAGCGCGCGCTGGACGCGCTTCGGGATTTGTCGAGCCCGCGCGCCCTCGTCATCCGCGACGGCGCGCAGCGGCGGATCCCCGGGCGCGACGTGGCGCGAGGCGATCTGGTCGTCCTTTCGGAAGGCGATCGCGTTCCCGCGGACGGCCTCCTGCGCCGCGGCCTCCACCTCTCGGCGGATGAGTCGCTCCTGACCGGGGAGTCCGTCCCGGTCCGGAAGGTCCCCTCGGCCGAGGCGCAGGCGCTCGACCGGCCGGGCGGCGACGATCTGCCCTCGGTGTTCTCCGGGACCCTGATCACCGCCGGGCAGGGCATCGCCGAGATCGCGGCGACGGGCCTGCGCTCGGAGCTCGGCAAGATCGGAAAGGCGCTGGAGCAGGTCCGGCCGGAGCCGACCCTCCTGCAAAAGGAGACGGGGCGCCTGGTCCGCGTCTTCGCCGTCGCGGGGCTCCTGGCGTGCGCGCTCGTGGTGCTGGTCTTCGCGTTCACGCGCGGGGGCGGCGCGGACGCCTGGAAGCAGGGCTTGCTGGCCGGCATCGCGATGGCCATGGCGACGCTTCCCGAGGAGTTCCCGGTCGTGCTGACGGTCTTTTTGGCGCTGGGCGCCTGGCGGATATCCCGAAGCCGCGTGCTCACGCGGCGGATGCCGGCGATCGAGACGCTGGGGGCCGCGACGGTCCTGTGCGTCGACAAGACGGGCACGATCACGCAGAACCGGATGACCCTGCGCGCGCTCGCCGTGTCCGACCGCGAACTCGACCTTGCCGCGCTCCCGGGGGGGCTTCCGGAGGAGATGCACGGCCTCCTCGAGAACGCGATCCTGGCGAGCAAGCGCGATCCGTTCGACCCGATGGAGCGGGCGCTGCACGTGGCGGGGGATCGGCTGATCAAGGACACCGAGCATTTGCATCCGGGCTGGTCGCTGTCGCGGGAATATCCGCTGACCCCCGGCCTGCTGGCGGTGAGCCACGCCTGGGGCATAGGGCGCGGCGACGAGGTAGTGGTGGCGGCGAAGGGCGCGCCCGAGGCCATCGCGGATCTCTGCCACCTGGCGCCGGCGCAGGAGGAGTCCCTCTCGCGGGAGGTGGCGGTCCTGGCGTCGCGGGGCCTCCGGGTCCTCGGCGTCGCGCGGGGCGTCACGCGGCTGGGAAGCCTTCCCGAGGCGCATCACGACCTGTCGCTCGAGCTCGTGGGCCTGCTGGGATTCGAGGACCCGCTGCGGCCGACCGTGCCGGCCGCGGTCGCGGAGTGCCAGGCGGCCGGGATTCGCGTGGTGATGATCACCGGCGACTATCCCCTGACCGCCCGGAGCATCGCCCGCCAGGCGGGGATTGCGGACGGCGGGGAGGCGATATCGGGGCCCGAGCTCGACCGGATGTCCGACGAGGAGCTGGCCCGGCGGATCCGGGACGTGCGGGTCTTCGCCCGCGTGGTCCCCGAGCAGAAGCTGCGCATCGTCACCGCCCTGAAGGCGAACGGGGAGGTCGTCGCCATGACCGGCGACGGGGTCAACGACGCCCCGGCGCTGAAGGCGGCGCACATCGGCATCGCCATGGGGGGCCGCGGGACGGACGTGGCCCGCGAGTCCGCATCCCTCGTGCTGCTGGACGACGACTTCACGTCCATCGTCGCGGCCGTCCGCCTTGGCCGGCGCATCTTCGACAACATCAAGAAGGCGATCGCCTTCATCCTGGCGGTGCACGTGCCCATCGCGGGATTGTCGATGCTGCCCGTCTTCTTCGCCGACTGGCCGCTGCTTTTGCTGCCGGTCCACATCGTCTTCCTGGAGCTGATCATCGATCCCTCGTGCTCGCTCATTTTCGAGGCCGAGGATGCCGAGGCCGACGTGATGCGGCGGCCGCCCCGGCGGCCCGACGAGCGGCTCTTCTCGAGGCGGACCATCGGGCTTTCGCTGATGCAGGGCTTCAGCGTGCTGGCCGTCTGCCTGGGCGTCTTTTTGTTCGCCCGCTCCGACCATTCCGCCGATGCCGCCCGCGCGCTGACGTTCACGAGCCTGGTCGTGGCCTTCGTCGTCATCATCCTCGTCAACCGCTCCTGGACGCGCTCCGCCCTTTCGATGCTGCGCGTCCCCAACGCCGCGCTGCGCTGGGTGGTGCTCGGCGCATTCGCCTTCCTCGCGGCGATTCTCGCGATCCCGTTCGCGCAGAAGATCTTCCATTTCGCGCCGCTCCATTCCGTGGATGCCGTTCTCAGCCTCGGGGCCGGGCTGGTGTGCGTCCTCTGGTTCGAGCTGGTCAAGTTCGCGAATCGGCGGCGGAGAAGCGCTTGCTGACGTCTCGCCGCTACGCCGCCGCAGGCGGCGAGGGCGGCAGCGGCGCCGGGACCTTCGCGCCCATGGAGAGGACCCAGACGCGGCAGGGGGCGGACTTCAGGACGTGGTCCACGGTCCGGCCGAGGATGGAGCCGGGGACGGCCCGGGGCTTGGCGCCGATGACGACGAGATCGCAGGCGCGCTCGCGGGCGAATTCCACGATGGTTTCCGCGGCGGCGCGGGACTGCATGAGCTTCGTCTCCACGGGAATGCCCTGCTCGCGGGAGACCGCCTCGGCGCGCTCGAGGGCCTGGGTGCCCTTTACGACCTCGTCCGGCAGGAAGGATTCCATCGGCAGGGCCTGCGGGACCTCCATCACGTAGAGCGCGATCAGCTCCGCCCCGGAGGCCTTCGCCAGGCGCGCGGCGACCTGGACCGTCTCCGTCTCCGCGCCCCCGCGGGTGGGGACGAGGATCCGGGCGAACTTGAGTTCGGAATATTCGGGGATCGAGACGGGCTCGATTTCGACCTTGCGGCTTACGGGGATCCGCGCGCGCTTGCGGTAGTTCGCGTAGAGGATGAACCCGAGGACCATCCAGACGAGGCCGAGGGCGCGGCCCCAGGGCTTGGTCCAGACGATCAGAATCCACGCCGACGCCGTGGCCAGGAGACCCAGGATCGCGGTGATGGGGAAGTCGCGGCCCATGATCCGGATGTTCCAGGGAATCCGGTAGGGGCGCGCCAGGTTCGGCTCTTTCGCCCGCAATCCGAGGACCGAGAGGTGCGCCATCGAGAAGGCGAGCATCGCCCCGAAGTTGTAGAGGTTCGCGAGGATTTCCGTCGTGCTCTTCCCGGTCGTCTCCGAGAGCAGGATGGAGAACCCGATCGTGAGGATGGCGGCGCCCGGGAACACGAGGAGCGAGAACCAGGGCGTCCGGAACCGCCCGTGCAGCGTCCGGAACGTCCCCGGCAGCTGGTAGTGGTTGGCCATCGAGAAGGCGAGTCTCGAGGCCCCGATGACGCCCGCGTTGGTCGCAATGAGCAGGAGGGCCCCGGCGAGGATCCCGACCCAGGGCACGAGGAATCCGGCGTAGGGCAGGCGCTGCGCGATCGGCAGGAGAGGATTCTCGATGTATTTCGTTCCGAGTTCGCCGGGCGGGACGGCGCAGACGGCCACGAGCGAGAGGCCCAAGAAGAGGAAGAGGATGCTGCCGAGGACCATGCGGAGCGCCCGGGGCATCGTCCGGCCCGGATCCTTCGCCTCGCCCGCCAATTGCGACGAGGCCTCGATTCCGGTGTAGGCGACCATCGCGATCGTGATGCTGGTGAAGAAGTCCTTCCAGTTCGGGCTCGTCCCCAGGTGGATTTGCCCGATGAGCGTCGGCAGGGAGAAGACGAACAGGAAGCCGAGGACGATGAGCAGCAGCTTCGTCAGGCCCGAGGCGATTCCGAGAACGAGGGAGAGCGTCGTGGACTCGCGGATCCCGATGATGTTCAGGACGGCGAGGAACGCGACGAGGCCCGACGAGAAGAGGAATTTCCCTCCCGGCGTCGCAAGGAACGACCAGAACTGCGAGAGGTAGGGGGCGATCGTGTAGGCCGAGATCGCGGCCGTCAGGATGTAGTCGAGGAGCAGCGCCCATCCGGCCGTGAACGAGGCGATGTCGTTGAAGGCGCGCCTCGCGAAGATCTGCGAGCCGCCGGGTTCGGGCATCGCCGCCGAGAGCTCCATGTAGGTGAGGACCGTGCAGGCGAAGAAGATCCCCGCGATGAGGATGGCGAGCGGCGTTGCGCCCAGGGCGAAGGCCGCCGTGACGCCGAGGGCGTAGAAAATCGACGAGCCCACGTCCCCGAAGCCGATGATGAAGACGCCCTTGACGCCCAGCACCCGCCTAAGCGTTCCCCGGGCGAGGGGATGGACCGTCCCCGTGTCCGCCGCGGTGAAGTCGTATTGCTTCGTTCATCGGAATTCCCCTGCGGGGCATTCGTCCGCGATGGCCCGGGGAGGGGGATTCAGGGCGTGTTCAAGTCCCCGAGGATGCCTTCGCATCCCTCTTGCTTCCCATCTGTGCTTGCCACGGCGGCTGGTTCTTTCAAAGGGATCAATCTAGGCCCAGCGGGCCGGGGTGTCAAAGAGGGGAGAAAACTCCTACGATTCCGGGCTCGAGGGCCGCACATGGGGCAAGACATCTCCCGACACAACGAGGAAATCCGGATCAATCAGGGACGCTGGGACTCCAAGTCCTTGCTGCGCCGGGTGTACCGGGAATTCCACAAAGAAATCGCCGCCCGGCTCTCGCGTGTCGGCGCCGGTCCCGTCGTCGAAATCGGCTCCGGAATCGGCGCGATTCGGGAAACGATTCCCGACTGCGTCCGGACGGATCTCTTCCGGAATCCATGGATCGATCGCCTCGAGTCGGCATACAGGCTCTCCTTTTCCGATGCCTCCGTCTCCGATTTCATCCTAATCGACGTTTTCCACCACCTTCGCCATCCGGGGCTTGCCTTCCGGGAGATTCAAAGGGCCCTTCGACCCGGGGGACGGGTGATCCTCCTGGAGCCCGATACCGGGCTCCTAGGGATTGCGGTCTTCACGCTCCTCCACCACGAGCCATTGTGTCTTTGGAGGGCAATCGAATGGGAGGCGCCACCCGGATTTTCCCCCGAAAAGGACGAGTATTACGCCGCCCAGGGAAACGCCCACCGGATCTTTTTCGCCCGGCGCTTCCGCCCGATGCTCGAAGGCTTTAGGCTTCTGGAGCGGCGGCGGATGTCGGCGCTCCCCTGGCTTGCGAGCGGCGGATACAGCCCCCTGGGAATCCGAAGCGTTCGGGTGCACTCCGCGCTGTCCGCGATCGGGCGCGCGCTCGATCTTCTGCCCTGGCTCTTTTCGACGCGGCTCCTCGCCGTCCTCGAGAAGCCCCTAGAATGAGCGTCGTGATCACGAAGCGGCCCGGCGGCCGGGCTTCGGAGGCGCTCGCGCTCGCGCTGGCCGCCTTCGCCTTCTCCGGCTGCGGGCTCAATCGCTACCTTGTCGCGCGTGCCGCGGACGCCGCCGACCTGGTCCAGGCGAACGCGGGGGCGGGCCCGGGACTGCTCGTCTCCCTGAAGGCGACCGAGTTCGCCCATGTCGCCGCCGGCTATTCGAACGACTGGAAGTGGGGCTTCCTCGGGCGCCACACGGGGGCGTGGAGGGAGGAGAACCTGGGATTTCCCGTTTCGAATATCGGGGAATTCCATGCCGCCCCGAGCCTTCGGCTGCTGTCGGCCCTCGCATGCTTCCAGGCGCGCGAGGTGGGGCCCTTCGTCCGGGGCGACGCCGAGTTCTTCTGGCGCCGCCTCGATTCCCGTGCGGGCAAGACGGCCTCTCCCTGGATCGACAAGTTCGACGTCGAGGCGGGGGCGACGGCGGGTTTTGTGAACGTTCGCCTGGGCATTTCCCCGGGCCAGGCCCTCGACTTCCTCCTCGGGGTCTTCACGATCGACCTGGCCGGGGACGACGCGCCGGCCGGGGCGGAGGCGCCGTGACGGCGGCCGGGGGATGCGGGATGCGTCCGACGGCCGCGTTCGCACTCGCGTTCGCCCTCGCGGGGGCGGCCTCCGGGACCGAGGGGCTCGCCATCCTCGCGGACGGAAACGGCGCGCGCGTGCGGATCCCCGGCGCGCCGGAATTGCTCGTCCGCGCCGTTCCCGACGAGGACCGCCCCCTGGGGAAGCCGTTGCCTTCGCCGGCCGCGGAACTCTCCGAGCCGCGAAGCGTCCTCGACTGGAAGGCGGGAGGCGAGGACGTCCGGATCGTTTTGCAGCGGGCGAAGACCGGCGTCTATCTGCACGCTTCCGCGGTCCGGCCCGGCGCAAGGTTCCGCCTGGAGATCGGATCGGAGGGGACGGACGCGGCCCCGGCGTTCTCGCGCGACGACGATCCCTGGATCGAGGCGAAAACCGCCGAGAGCACCTCGGCCTTCCCGGCCTCGATTCGGCTGCGATTGCGTTCGGGTGCGCGCTCCGCCCGGGTCTTTCTCCGGTCGGCCGCGGCGGGGACGCTGCACCAGGGCGGGGCTGGCGTCCCGAGGACGGCCGTCCGGATCGCGTCCGGTCCGGGCGGGATTTCGCTCTTTTTATCGGCGAAGGAGGCGCCCGCATTCCCCTTTCTCGCGGCCTGCCGGGCCCTCACGGAACGCCCGACCGCCTACGGCGTCTTCGAGGTCGAATCCGACGTCTGGGCGCCCTCGGGCCCGGTTGCCGCCGTCCTCTCGATCGTGCGGACGGGGGCGGCCCGCCGCGAGGTCGCGGGTTTCGAGGACGAAGGGCGCCTCCGGTTCCGCGCCAGCCCCATGGGGACCGGCCGGTTTTCCTGGAGCCTCCGGGTATCGACGCTTGCCGGTGAAATCCGGACGAGCCCCGAGGAGGCCGAGGCCGTCGACGCGGGCGAGCCCGGTTTCGTCCGCGCCGAAGGCTCTCGGCTCGTGCATTCCGACGGCTCGCCCTTCGTCCCCCTCGGCGCGAACCTCGGCTGGGTGGAAGGCGATCGGGCGGGGGAGGGATTCGAGCGCTATTTCGAGCGCATGCGCGCGGCGGGGCTGACGCACGCGCGGATATGGCTTTGCTCCTGGGGGATCCACCTCGACGGGGCGCGGCCCGGCGAATTCCTATGGGACCAGGAGCGGCGGCTGGAGCGCGTGCTCGCCGCCGCCCGGAAGTCCGGGATCACCGTGACGCTCGTCTTCGAGAACACGAGCGACTTTAACGGCCGGCGGAACGGCGCGTTCTGGGAGGAGCGAGGCGGTCCCTGCAAGACGCCCTTCGATTTTTTCACGAAGCCCGAGGCGTGGGCGATTTTCGAGTCGAGGATCCGCCGGGTGCTGGCCCGGTTCGGGGCGGATTCGACCATCGCCATGTTCGAGCTCTGGAATGAGATCGACGGGACGGGCGCGTCGCCTTCGGAGGCCATCCCCTGGGTCGCCCGCGCCGCGGCGAGCGTGAAGGCGCTCGATTCCGCGGGCCGGCCGGTCACCGTGAGCCTCCAGGGCACGGGCGGCTGGGACGGAATCTGGGGCCTGCGTTCGATCGACGTCGTGACGATCCACGAATACGTTCCCGCCGCCGCCGCCGACAGGCTCGCCGATCTCGCAACGGCGCCCTCGCGCGACCTCGCGCGATTGCTTCGGGATCGCGCGCTTTCTGCCGCCGCCCGCGGCAAGCCGGTCCTCGTTTCCGAGTTCGGCGCCAACGGCGAGCCCGGCCGGATCCCCGTCCTCGCCCGGGATCTTTCCGGGATCCACCTGCGGGAAGGCCTGTGGGGTTCCGCCCTCGCGGGCGCCGCCGCCCCCGGCTGGCCGTGGTGGTGGGACTCCTACATCGAGCGAAACGATCTCTGGAAGGTCTTCCGGCCGCTGGCCGATTTCCTGCGCGGCGAGGAGTGGGCCTATTTCGAGCCCGGCCGGCGCTGGCTGAAGGAGTCCGGCGCGAAAGGCGCCGCGCTGCTGTGCGGGGTCCGCACGGACGCGAAAGCCCTGCTCTGGATCCGGTCGGCCTCCGGCGACTGGTTCTCCCGCGTCATCGAGGTCCGACGTCCCGAGGGCCTCGAGGGCCAGACCGTGCGACTGCCCGGGATGAGGGACGGCCTCTACGCCGTCGAATGGTGGGACCCCGCCCTCGGCCGGCCCTTCAAGGTCGAGCGGATCCGCACCGGCGGCGGCGCGGTCCTCCTCGCCGCCCCCGCCGGCCGCTTCCAAGCCGCCGCGAAGGTCCGCTGGGAAGGGCCGTAGGCCTGCGCGGCGCGCGTTCCGTCCCGCGCCCGTTCGGGAATTCTTCCGGGCGGGCCGGGCTAGTTGCCCAGGGCCATCAGCTCCTGCCGGGCCTGCTCGGCTTGCGGCGTGTCGGGGTAGGCGGCGATGATCTTCTGCAGGTACTCGCGGGCTTTTTCCTTCATGCCCGAGGCCTGGTAGTTGTGCGCCATGTTGAACCAGCGGGCGCAGTCGCGCGCGGGCTTGGCGGGCTCGGGGAGCGGCGGGGGCGGGGGGGTGGGGGGGGCCTCGGGGGGGGGGGGGGGCGG
>CAYHQZ010000049.1:0-18590 GCA_964358555.1 uncultured Planctomycetia bacterium | reverse complement strand
CTTGTTCCTCGATTCCAGGAATACAAGGAACGGCGCCGCAAGCGGCACAGGGGCGGGCTTGCCCCCACACCTCCCTCCCCCGGGTTGTGAAACAGACGCCGGGGGCGCAGGATTCCTATTCTCGCATGCCTCCCCTCGTCCTCTTCACCGTGGGCGCGCTTCCGTCCGGGGGGACGGAGCACATGCTCGCCGGCCTTGCCCGACGGCTGCGCGAGCGGGGGCGGTTCGCGTCCGCGATCGTGAACCTCTCGGGTGAAGGCGCCCTCGGTCAATCCATCCGCGCGACCGGCGTACCCGTGTTCGATCCGTTGGGCCGTCCCTCCAGCGGAAGGCTTGCCACGCACCGCCTCGACACGACCTGGCGGCTGCGCACGATCCTTCGGCGGCTGCGCCCCGCCATCCTGCAGACGACGCACGCAAGCGCCGACCACCACGGCCGGCTCGCCGCCCTCGGCCTCGGCATCCCCGTCCTCGTCTGGGAGCAGAACACGAAGCGGGAGACGAAAGCGTTCCGCCGCCTCTCCCGCCGGCGCCTCGCCCGCCGGACGACGCTCTTTTTGGCCCAGTCGCCGGCCGTCGAGCGCGCGATCCGGGACGAAGTCGGGGACGTCCCCATCCGGCTCGTGGGCACCTTCATCGACCCTGCCCGGTTCCCCCCCGCCAACGACCCTTCGCGCGAGGCCGTCCGATCGATCCTCGGGGCCGAGGAAAGCGACATCGTCGTCGGGGCCGCCGGGCGGCTCGTGGAGCAGAAGAACTTCCCGGCCCTCCTGGAATCGATCGCGATCCTGCTGCCCGCCTACCCGCGGCTGCGGCTCGCCATCGCGGGGTCGGGCCCGCTCGACGCGGCCCTGCGCGCGGAGGCGACCCGGCTCGGAATCGAGGGCCGAGTCTCCTTCCTCGGCCACCGGACGGATCTTCCGGCGCTCTACCGGGGCTTCGACATCTTCTGTCTCTCGTCCTCCTTCGGCGGCTACGAGAACGTCGCCCTCGAGGCGATGTACGCGGGGCTTCCCTGCGTGCTTTCGACGGCGGCCCCCGTCTCGGATGACGTCCGCGACGAGGCCGTGAAGGCCGAGCCGACGGCCGCTGCGCTCGCCGCCGGGATCCGCACGCTTCTCGAGGAACCCGAACGGGCGCGCGATCTCGGAACCCGGGCCCGCGCCTTCGCGGAGGCCCGGACCCTCGAGCCCTACGTCGAACGGATGGAATCGATCTACACGGAAGTCCTTGCGCCGAAGGCAGCGGGAGGCTGATCGGGACATGGACGGCCGAGAACGATTCCGAACGCTTGCCGCCCGCGGGACCGCGAAAGGCCGGCACGGGGTTTCGGAACCGATGGCCCGCAAGGGGTAGGCCGAAGGCGAATTCGTTCCTATCCGTTCCGGAGGATCAGGGATGCCTGCGCGATGGCGCGAAGCTTCCCTTCGGCGACCTGGACCGATGCGACCGGATTGGCGGAGAACGTGGCGAAACCGCAGTCCGGATTGAGGAGCACGCGATCCCGACCGAACAGATCGATGGCCTGGTTCGCCTTGGCGAGGACTTCCTCGACGGTCTCGATGCGCTCGCGCTTCTGGTTGACCACGCCGATCCCGATCCGCCGGTCGTCCGGAAGGCCGCGGAGGATGTCCATCCCGCCGGCCCGGGGCGTGCAGGCCTCCAGGAAAAAGGTTCCCACGCGCAGGCTCCGGAGGAACGGCAGGAGGGGGGCGTAGCCGCCGGTCATGGCGGCGGTTTCGTCCCGCGTCCAGTTGCCCCGGCAGACGTGGATCGCCGTCCGTGCCGCCGGGAGCCCCTGCACCGTGGCGTTGAGGAGGTCGCGGGCGAAGGCGAGCTCGCGCTCGGGATCCTTCTTCGCGCTCAAGGCGCCGCACATGAACCTCCTCGTGTCCTTGGCGCCCGTGAAGACGACCTCGCTCAAGACGGGCTCGTCGAATTGGACGATGGCGGCGCCGGCCGCCAGGAGGAAGTGCAGCTCCTCCCGGAGAACGCGCACGACGTCCTCGGCCAGTTTTTCCCGGGAGCCGTAGGCCCGATCGGAAAGGCACTCGATCCACATGGTTCGGGCGAGGAGATAGGGGCCCGGCAGGGCCACCTTGATCGGTTTTTGGGTCAGGGTTTTCGCGAACTGCAATTCATGCACCGCCAGGGGCCGGCTCCGACCCAGGGGGCCCAGCACGGCGGGGTGGCGCACCTCCCCGGCGGGAACGTCGAGCGCGCGCAGCTCCCGTTCGAACGCCTCCGGGTCCTTCGCCAGGGGGAGGAGATCCGTCAGCGGGATGAGCTGGCAGTTGTCGAGGCGCCCCCCGACGAAGCTCGCGTAGCCGTCGCGCCGCTGCTCCCCGTCGGTGACGACGTCAGCGCCGGCCCGGATCTGCGCCTCCACGGACAAACGCACCGCGTCGTCCGCCGTGGCCTGGAACTCGTCCTCCGAAAGCCGGCCTTCGAGATGAGCGTGGATCGCCCGGAGCATCCACAGCGGGCGCGGCCAGCTTCCGACGCCCATGACGGAAAGCGGCGGAATGTCGGCAGCGGACGCGGGCGACGGGAGGCGCGCCGGAATCGCGACGGGGGCGACGGGGGGGAACGCGCGGACGCAGGGGATCGCTTCGTTGCGCGTTCCGCTCCGGAGCGCGCCCTTGCAGACGAGGAAGCTCCTCCGGTTCCCCTCCTTCGTCCAGGAAACGAGCTCGTTCCCGGTGAGCCGGCACCAGGACGGCAGGTCGTCCTCGACGGAGGACTCCGTCGACCGGATCTCCAGGAGTTGCCCACGCTCCATCGGATCGATGTGCCGACGGATCAGGAGCAAAAGCCCGCCGCCGCAGTCGAGATCGCCGCCGTCGAAGCCCTTGTCGGGCTCGAACGGATGACGGTTCGCCGGCTCCACGTTCGCTCGAGGTCAGTAGGAGAGGGAGGGCGTTCCCTCGCCGAGGAATTCGACGAGCTTCGCGCCGCCGACAATCGCCGCCCCCGGGACGAGGTTCCCTTCGTCGAGGCCGCGCTTCTTGAAGCAAGGCGAGCAGACGTAGATCTTCCCGCCCGCCTTCGCGAAACTGTCCATGAGATCCTTGAGGGGCGCGAATCCCGCCTCCCGGACGTCGTCGGCGTATCCCTTCTGGGAGAGGCGAACGCCCTCGATGCTCAAAAAGACCACCGTCTCCTTGTCGGAGGCCGCCGCCGCGTTCGCGACGACGAACGCCACGGTCGCCCGGTCCGCGTCGTCCTTCGCGCAAGTCAGGCTCACGCAGAAACGTCCAGCCATGTCTCAATTCTCCTTTTTCTGTATCCGGTACTCGGGATGGCGCGCGGCCAGCAGGCCGTGCCCCGTCAGCCGGCACCACGCCGGAATGTCCTCCGGCGCGCCCGGATCGCGCGCCGTGACGTTCAAGACCTGGCCGGGCCGCAGGGAAGACATCCGGGCCTTGAGTTCCACGGCCAGATCCCCGCAGCCCGCGTCCCCGACGTCGCATGAAACGTCGCACTCGGAAGGTTCCGCGCTTGCGTTCATTTTCATGGGCCCGTAAAGAGCATTGTGTCAGGGCCACGGTCCCGGAACAAGCCGAACGGACTCAAATGATGTTCGGGAAAGCATGTCGGAAAGTTTCGAGGCACTTCCTTGACACTTTAAATCGATTGAGACAGCGTATTCTTACGTGGACAACAGCGAGAGGTTCCGTTCCCTCGCGACCCCCCTGCTCGACCGCCTCCACTTCGCGGCCCTGCGGCTGGCGCGCAACCCGACCGCCGCCGACGACCTCGCCCAGGAGGCGCTCCTGGAAGCCTGGCGGGACTTCGGCGGCTTCGACGCGTCCCGCCCGTTCGCGCCGTGGCTTTTCCGGATCCTCGAGACGACGTTTCTCGATTCGAAGCGGAAGCGGCGGATCCCCACGGCGCCCCTGGAATCCGACCCGGAAGCCCCCGAGCCCGCGGAGACGTCTCTCGACCCATCCGAACCCGAGGCTCTCCGCAACTGCCTCGACGATCGGATCGTCGCCGCCCTGGACGCGCTGCCGCCCGAGCAGCGGATGGCCGTTCTCTACGCGGACGCCTTCGACCTGCCGTACGCGGAGATCGCGGCCATCCAGGGCGCGCCCATCGGAACGGTCCGGTTCCGGATTCACGCCGGGCGGCGGCGTCTCCGCGCCCGCCTCGCGGGAAAGGGGCCCGCATGAACCGAAGGCGCGAACGTTTCCTGCCCATAATTCGCACAAGGGAGTAGAGGAAAAGAACATGGAAGCCTGCAAAGACGTCCGAGAGGTCCTCGGCGACGTCCTTAGGCGACGCGCGGAGAGCGCGGATACGGGGCGCGTCGAGCGTCACCTCACGGAATGCCCCGCCTGCCGCCTCGAGGCCGAGACGGAAAAGGCCCTCGCGGAACGGCTTCACGGCGTCGCCATCCCCCCGGCCCCGCCGTCGCTTTCCTCCGCCCTCGATCGGATCTTACGGCCCGTCCCGGCGACAATCGCCGTCGCACGCGTCCCATGGTTCCGGCCGAGGCTCACCCTCGCCGCGGCAGCCGGCGTCCTCCTCGCCTTCGGAATCGCCTTCTTTTTGTCCCTGCCCGGCGCGCCCGTTCCGGCCGCCCTTGCGTCGGCCGCCGAAACCTACCAGGGCTATCTCGACGGGCGGATCGCGCCCGCTTCGCTTCCAGCGAACATGGTGGAAGCCTTCGAGCAAAAACTCGCCGGAAACGTCAATCCGGGTGTTCGCCCCATGGAGGCGGCGGGGTTCTCGTGCGCCGGGGCCTGCACCTGCGCCTGCGGCTGCGGCTGCGGGGGAACGTCCCGGATGATCCTGTACCGGCGGGCGGAAAGCGCCGTCGGGCTTGTCGCGATTCCGTCAAAGGACGTCCCCCTGGACCCCGCGACACGGCGAAAATCCGGAAATCTCGAATATCATGCCTTCCGGACGGCCGGGAAGACGATCCTCGCTTGCCCCTGCGGCCCCGACCTCCACGTCTGGGTCTCTTCCCTTCCCGAAAAGGAACTCGTCCAAATCGCCCTCGCCGCCCGCGGGACCGCGAAAAAGCCTTGAAAAGGAGTCCGTCATGCGGAAAGCCGGGATCGCCGCAACGGTCTTCCTCGCGCTTCTCGCGGGCCTTTTCGCAGGCGTCCGGTGGCATACGCAGATCGGGGAATCACTCGGATGGGAGCCGACAGCCCCCGCCGCGGAGAAACCGGCGCAGGCTTCGGCAGAGGAATACTGGACCTGCAGCATGCATCCGGAGGTAAGGCAGCCGGGACCGGGGCTGTGCCCCATCTGCCACATGCGGCTCGAGAAGAAACTGATCCAAATGACCAAACCGGAGCCCGGAGAGAAACCCGCGAAGCGGAAGATCCTCTACTGGTGGGATCCGATGATGAATCCGCCCTACACCTCGGATCGCCCGGGAAAGAGTCCGATGGGGATGGACCTCGTCCCCCGCTACGAAGAGGAGGTCTCGGGATTCGAAATCCATATCGACCCGACCGTCGTCCAGAACATGGGCATCCGGTTCGCCCCCGTGACGGCCGGCCCCCTGAAAACCGCCGTCCGCGCCTTCGGAACGCTCGTCGAGGCCCAGCCGCTCCAGCACGACGTGAGCCTGAAAATCGGCGGCTGGATCGAGCGGCTCTACGCGGACAGGGAGGGAATGCGCCTTTCAAAGGGCGACCCCCTCTTCGACGTCTACAGCCCCGACCTCGTCGTGGCCCAGGACGAATTCCTCTCCGCCGCCCGTTCCCTCGACGAACGCACCGACAAAAACACGCCCGCCCGGATCGAGGCGGAGAAGAACATCGAGAACGCCCGGAGCAAGCTCAAGTTCTGGGACGTTCCCGAATCCGAGATCGAGGCGATCCGGAAGGAAGGAAAGGCCCGGCGCGCCATCACGTTCCGGAGCGCCTTCGATGCCGACCTGATCGAGAAAAAGATTGTGCAGGGCTCCCCCGTCCAGGTGGGGGAAAGGCTCCTCCGGATCGTGGACCACTCGACCCTCTGGCTCGAAGCCCAGATCCAGGAGCCGCAGATCCCGCTCGTGGCGCCCGGCCAGGAGGTTTCGGCGGAGGTCGGCGGATTCCCGGGGAAGGTCTTCAAGGGATCCGTCGTCCTCGTCCTGCCCCACGTGGATCCCGCGACCCGGACCGCGACGGCGCGGATCGAGATCCCGAACGCCGATCGGGCCCTGAAGCCCGGGATGTACGCCCGGATCCGGTTCGATCTTCTCGCCGCTCCCCGCGCCATCCTCGTCCCGAGAGAGGCCATCCTCGACACGGGGACGCGCCGGATCGCGTTCGTGAAGGGCGCGACACCCGGCGTATTCACCCCCCGAACCGTCCGCGTCGGCGCCTCCGGAAACGACGGGATGGTCCAGATCCTCGACGGCCTCGCCCCGGGCGACGAGGTCGTCGTCAGCGGCCAGCTCCTCCTCGACGCCGAAAGCCGGACCTCGGAGGCCCAGCGGAAGATGACACCGGTCGAAAACACCGGACCCGGCGAACGGCCCAAGCCTGCGCCCCCTCCCGCCCCACGCCACGGTCCCTAGGAGACGGCCATGATTGCCCGTCTCATCGCCTACGCCGTGGAGAACCGGGCGCTCGTCCTGCTCCTCGCGCTCGCCCTCTCGGCCGCGGGCGTCTGGGGCCTGCAGAACACCCGCCTCGACGCGATCCCCGACCTCTCGGACGTCCAGGTCATCGTCGTCACGAATTACCCGGGCCAGAATCCGCAGGTCGTGGAGGACCAGGTCACGTACCCCCTCTCCCGGGCGCTCCGTTCCGTCCCGAAGGCGTCCGTCGTCCGGGGATTGAGCATGTTCGAGATCTCGTTCATCTACGTCCTGTTCGAGGACGGCACGGACCTGCACTGGGCGCGAAGCCGCGTCCTCGAGTATCTGAACAGCGTCCGGGGGCGGCTGCCCGAGGGCGTGGAGCCTTCCCTCGGTCCCGACGCGACGGGGGTCGGCTGGGTCTACCAATACGTCCTCCTGCCGGGCTTCTACTGCCCGAAGCACCCGAAAGGCCTTTGGCGGGAACCGGACGGAAACCGGTGGTATGAAAGCCGAGAGGCGGCGCCCGCCGGCCGCCGGGGCGCCCTCGTGCGCGTTCGCGCATTCGAATCGCCCGGAACATGCCCCCTCGACGGAACGCCCCTCGTCCCCTCGGGGCAGGACCTCGCAACGCTGCGGGGCCTACAGGACTGGCACCTCCGCGACGCGCTGCGAAGCGTCCCCGGCGTATCCGAGGTCGCCTCCATCGGCGGCTTCGTGAAGCAGTATCAGGTCGTCCTCGATCCGGAGCGCCTCCTCGCCTACAGGCTCCCCATCGAGGCCGTCGTCCGGGCGATACGACAGAGCAACCGCGACGTCGGCGGTTCCGTCATCGAGATGGCCGAACGCGAGTACATGGTTCGGAGCCGCGGGTATCTGAACGGGCTGGACGACCTGGGAAAGGTCGCCGTGGGCTTAGGCGCCGGCGGAACGCCCGTGCTGCTCCAGGACGTCGCGACCCTCGGGATCGGCGGCGAGGCGCGCCGGGGTGTCGGCGAGTGGAACGGAAAAGGCGAGGCCGTCGGAGGCGTCATCGTGTCCCGGTTCGGCGAGAACGCCTACCAGGTAATCCAGGACACGAAAAGCAGGCTTTCCGATCTTGAGGAGGATCTCCCGCCGGGCGTCGAGATCCGCACCTCCTACGACCGATCGGCCCTGATAGGAAGGGCCGTGGACACCCTCCGGCAGGCGGTGATCGAGCAGCTCGTCATCACCGCGCTCATCTGCCTCGTCTTCCTCGGACATGTCCGCAGCACGATCGTGGCCGTCGTCGTGCTGCCCATCGGGCTTTTGGTCTCGCTTCTCGTTATGCAGATCATGGGCATCAACGCCAACATCATGAGCCTGGGCGGCCTCTCCCTCGCCATCGGGGTGATGGTGGATTCGGGCGTGGTGATGATCGAAAATGCGCACAAGCACCTCGAGCGGGAGCGCGAGCGGATCGCGCTCGGCGGGGCGACGCGCGGGCGGATCGCCGTGGTGCTCGAGGCGGCGCAGGAGGTGGGACCGAGCCTTTTCTTCTCGCTGCTCGTCATCACCGTCGCGTTCCTGCCCATTTTCGTGCTCGGGGAGCAGTCGGGACGGCTCTTCAAGCCGCTCGCCTATACGAAGACGTTCGCCATCGCGGCCGGCGCGTTCCTCGGCGTCACCCTGGTGCCGGTGCTCATGGTCTACCTGGTGCGCGGGCGCATTCCGGTCGAGGAGCGGAACCCCGTCAACCGCCTTTCGATGCGGCTCTATGATCCGGTCTTCCGGTTGGTCATGCGCCATCCGTTCGCCACGCTCGTCGTGACGGCGGCGCTCGGGCTCTCCGCGCTCTGGCCGCTCTCGAGGCTGGGATCGGAGTTCATGCCGGCGCTCGACGAGGGGGATCTGCTCTACATGCCGACGACGGACCCCGGCGTCAGCATTACGAAGGCGAAGGAGATCCTCCAGCAGACGGACAAGATGATGATGGCGACGGGACCGGGCGGACAGCGCCTCTTCCCCGAAATCCTTTCCGTCCACGGCAAGATCGGCCGCGCGGAGACCGCGACCGATCCCGCCCCCCTCTCGATGGTCGAGACGGTCGTCCAACTCGAGACGGATCCCGCCAAGTGGCGCAAGCGGAAGGTCTCTCGATTCCACGACGCCCTCCCCGGATGGCTCGCAGCCCCCTTTACCGCCACGTTCTGGCCGAGGGAGCGTCCCATCACGACGGAAGAACTCGTCCGCGGCTGGACCGATCCGGACGGGACGCGGCGCCCGGGCCTCGACGACGCCGTGAAGCTTCCCGGCATGGCGAACGCGTGGCCGTATCCCATCGAGAACCGGATCAACATGCTCTCGACCGGCGTGAAGACCCCCGTCGGGGTGAAGATACTGGGGCCCAACCTCGAGGTCCTGGAAAGCCTCGCGAATCGGACCGCAAGCGCGCTCAAATCCGTTCCGGGAACCGCGAGCGCCTACCCCGAGCGGACGCTGGGCGGCTACTACCTGGACATCGAGCCCAAGCGCGAAGAGGCCGCCCGCCACGGGCTTTCGGCCGGGGACGTCCAGGACGTCGTCCAGACCGCCCTCGGCGGGATGAACGTGACAGAAACCGTCGAGGGTCTCGCGCGGTATCCCGTGAATGTCCGTTATCCCCGGGAGCGCCGCGACGACCCGGACGCCGTCGCGTCCATTCTCGTGCCGACGCCGTCGGGCGCCCATGTCCCCCTCGGCACGCTCGCCGTCATCCGGGTCCAGCCGGGCCCCCCGATGATCCGCAGCGAGAACGCCCGGCCCGCCGCGTGGGTCTACGTGGACATCGCCGGCCGGGACCTCGGCGGCTACGTGAAGGAGGCGAAGCGGGTCGTCGCGGAAAAGGTCCCGCTGCCCGAAGGCTACGTTCGCGTCTGGTCCGGGCGGTTCGAATACCTCGAAAAGACGGAGCGCCGCCTCCGGATCGTGATCCCTCTGACCCTCGTCCTGATCGTGCTGCTTCTCTACGTCAGCAACGGCTCCTGGTTCCGGGTCGCCATCATCCTTTGCGCCGTCCCTTTCAGCCTGATCGGCGCGTTTTGGTTCCTCTGGCTGCTTGACTACAACATGAGCCTCGCGGTCTGGGTCGGCATCATCGCGCTCCTCGGCATCGACGCCGAAACGGGCCAGCTGATGCTGCTCTATCTCGACAATACCTTCGACCGATTCCGGGCGGAGGGCCGGATGCGGACGCGCGCGGACCTCTTCGATGCCATTCACGAGGGCGCCGTGAAGCGGATCCGGCCGAAGACGATGACGGTCGCCACCGACATGCTGGGCCTCCTGCCGCTCTTGTGGGCCTCCGGCACCGGCGCCGACGTCACCCGCCGCCTCGTGGCGCCCCTCATCGGCGGAATCACGGTCAGTTTCCTGATGGAGCTGCTCGTGTACCCGGTCCTGTTCTATCTGGTGAAGCGCCGGGGCCTGCCTCGGGAGCGCGTCCCGGTCGCGCCCGGGACCGGGCAAGGAGCCTCCTGATGCGCCACCCGCTCCTTGTCCTCGCCGTCTTCGCGCTCGCCGGCTGCGCCATCCACCCCCCGGGCGAGAAGGAGGAGCGCGCCCGGGCGTCGGAGGCAGGGCGGCCCTTCGAAAAGGCCTTTCTGGAACGGGATCTCCCGCCGCTGAAGCCCGACGCCTCGGCCGCGGAGCTCCTCCGCCACGCCCTTCTTTCGAACGGGGACCTGGAGCAGCGCTACTGGGAATGGAGGGCGGCCCTCGAACGGATCCCGCAGGAGGCGAGCCCGAAGACGACGCTGGCGATCTCCTTCGAGACCATGATCCGCGGCGGGATGGGGTCCTTCCTGGACCGCACGACCATCGGCCTCGGGAACGACCCGATGAACAACCTCCCCTTTCCCTCGAAGCTCGCCACCGCGGGACGCAAGGCCCTCGAGGAGGCGAGGGCCGCGGGGCTGCGCTTCGAGCGGGCGCGCTTCGAGCTCCGGGAGAAGGTCCTCTCTGCCCATGCCGACTGGGCGCTCCTTGCGGAACGGATCCGGCTCCAGGAGGAGAACGTCGCCCTCCTCGAAACGACGACGGCGATAGCGGAGGGGCGGACGCGCGCCGGAACGTCCCTCGCCCTATATCTTCTCAAGGCCCAGACGGAACGGGACCTCGCGAAGAACGATCTCGAAAAACTCAAGGCCCGCGTCCCCGCCGATCGCGCGTTCCTCAACGCGCTCCTCGGGCGCGCGCCGGACGCGCCGCTCGACCTGCCGAAGGTGTTCCCCCCGTCGCGGCCGTTCCCCTTATCCGACGCGGAGGTCCTCGCCCTCGCGGCGGAACGGAATCCCGAACTCGCCGCCATCTCCCGGGAGGGGAAAGCCCGGGAGGAGGCGATTCGCCTCGCGAAACAGGAATACATCCCGGAATTCGGGCTCGGCGCCAAGGGGGACCTCGGCGGTACCACCCGCTCCGTGATGGGGATGGTCACGGCGCCCTTTCTGCGCTGGGAAGCCTTAAAGGCGGGTGTCGCGGAGGCTCGTGCGCAGCTCCGGGAGAACGAGGCGATGTCTCGTCAGGCCGGCGTCGATCTGTCCGCCAGGGTCGTCCTCGCCCTCCGGGCCTTGCGCGACGACGAGCGCCAGGCCGCCCTGTTCCGGGACGCAATCCTGCCCCGCGCCAAGCTGATGGAGGAAAGCGCCCGCGCCTCCTACACCGCCGGGAAAGCCCCCTTCGTCGATCTTCTCGACGCGCAGCGGATGCTGATCGAGATCAGAACGACCCTCGCGGAAATCCGGGCGGATCGCGAGAAGCGCCTCGCGGAAATCGAGGCGATGGCGGGAGTCGAACGAGTCGAAGCGGAATCCGCCCCTTCTCCTTCTGCCAACGAAAAGCCGATGGCACCGGAAAAATCTCCAAAATAGAAACCATCCGGAGGCATCCATGTCCTCGAAAGAACGCGTCGCCTTGGTGGTGTTGTTCTGGGTCCTTTTCCTGACGGCGCTCTCTTCCGCCGAAGCGGCCGGACCTGCGCCGCCGGCCCTCCCCAATCCGATGTGCCCCGTGCTCACGGACCAAAAGGCAAACCCGGCTTTCTTTGTCGACTACCAAGGGCGGCGAATCTATTTCTGCTGTGGCAAGTGCCGGGGCGACTTTTTGAGGAACCCCTCCGCTTATCTCGCCAACCTTCGGCCCCTTCAAACTGCGGCAACGGTTCCGGGCTCATCTCCGGCGTCCGTACCCCCGGTAGGCGCTCCCTCATCCGAGGCTACGCAAGAGGATTCCGAGCACCACCACGAGCATGAGCACGGGAACGAAGGCTGGCTCGAAAGGCTCGGCGTGTTTCACCCCGCCGCCGTCCATTTCCCTATTGCGCTCCTATTGGTCGCGGCCCTGGCCGAGATCATCGCCTTTTTCTCCAGCGCCTCGTTCTTCCGCAGTGCGGCCCGCTTCAACGTGCTCATCGGCGCTGCGGGGGCCATCGTTGCCATGTTCTTGGGATTCCTTGCCGAGGACGAATACCACGGCATCGGAATCCTCGCCGGCGTTCCCCTCCTCACGATCCACAAAAGTCTCGGAATCTCGGCCACGGTTCTCGCGGTGTTCACCGCAATCCTCTCCGAATGGAGCCAGCGACGCGAATCGTTGAGCCTCATGCGCTTCTACCGGGCCTTCCTCTTCGTCGCGGCCGTAGCCGTCGCCGTAACCGGCTTCTTCGGTGGAACGCTCGTCTACGGGTTGTAAGAAAAGCACAAACCATTTCGAGCCCGGGGGCGCAATAGATTGCAAGGAGGTAAGCATGGGAAACACATGGGCTCGATGGTGCTCATCTCTATCCGACCGGGCTCGCATGAAAGTGAAGCCCTGCATGGACGATTCCGTTCCGGTTGCAGGATCCGGCGAGGCGACGGTTGCGCCTCAGATCGAGCGGGAGGTTGCCGATAGTCCGGAGGAATCCGTTCAACAGTTTCCGTTCTCCCTGTTTCGACACCGCTTGCTTCGGGTGGCTCCCGGCCGCGTCGCCTGAGCGGGTTGCCGAATCTTCGCCATTTTGGAAATCGGCAAACTTTTTCAGGGTCTGACTCGCATAAGGGGAAAGGAAGGAGAAGACATGAACTTTCGAAACAAGGCCCGGTCGGTGGCATTGACAATCGTCGTCGCGGGGAGCCTGCTCACGCTGACCGGCTGTTGCGTCCTCGGGATCTTCGGCGGCGGGATGTGCGGGATGAAGCATGACGAGGGTGCCCATACGGCGCCCCCCCCTGCGACCGCCCCGGCGGCAGGGCCGGTGAAGCCCTATCCCATCGACACCTGCCTCGTGACCGGAAACAAGCTGGGCACGATGGGGGCGTCGCCGTCCATCGTCTACCAGGGACAGGAGATCAAGTTCTGCTGCCCGGCCTGCATCGGAGAGTTCCAGAAGGATCCGGCCAAGTATCTTCAAAAACTCCCATCTGACACCCATTCGTCCGGCACGTCCTCCGGGCATTCTCACTGACATGCGTATTTACTGGTGCCCATTCTCCGCGCGCGATCTACCTGTGGACTCCCCCCGCGCATTCGTGGAACCCTATCCCCTGAAGGTCTGCCTCTTCTGCGGGGAGACATTGCCCCCGAACGGCTTAGCTGAATCGCTCGTATACCGGAGAAGCCAAGAGCTCCGATTCTGCGCATCGGAGTGCGTTCAAGAATTCTTGAAGGCGCCGACGAAGTTCCTCGAAAATCTTTCCATCGAAACATCGCCCATCTTTCAAGGGGCAGAAATCTAGGGAGGCTGTCATGAAGCACGGTTGGACGATCGTCGGATTGGGAGTGGGCTTGCTCTTTTGCATCGGACGTATTGCGTGGCCGGCGGAAGACGAATCCCGCAAGGATCACGGGCAAAATCCCTCCGCCTCGGAAACGTCGAAACCCGAATTCGAGAGCTACTCGAAAGCGATGTCGGCGATTCAGGAACATCGCGAGAAGTTGGCGGCGGCGATCAAGGCGGGGGACCCGGCGGCGTTCCGCGCGGCCCTGGAGCCGATCCGGACCGGCGCAGGGACGCTCGCAGGGCTCGCCGCCAGGCCGGATTCGGGCATTCCGCCGGAGCAGGCAGCCGGCGTGGAATCGACGGCCAATGCCATCGTCGCCGCATTGGACAAGATCGCTTCGGCGAAAGAGGCAGGAAACCAGGTCGAGGCAGAGAAGGCCTTCTCGGAGTTTGGAAAATCCATCCAAGCCCTGCCGGTACCCTCGAAGCCGGCCGCGAATGAGCCTCCGCCGGACGCCGCGCCAGCCTACGCCTGCCCGATGAGGTGCGAAGGCGACAAGATCTATCCGGCCCCGGGGAAGTGTCCGAAGTGTGGGATGGAACTCCAGAGGGTGGAGCCGAAGCCGGAAGGGACCCCCGCGGGAGGACACGACCATGGTAGCGCCGGGATGGGTCACGGAATGATGGGGTGCGGGATGATGAAGCACGGCAAGAGTTCCTATGCGTCGCATGCTCCGGCACCCCCTCCCCCCCCTCCTCCGGCGCCTCCGCCCGCGCCCGTCGCGCACGTGGCGAAGCCCTATCCCATCGACACCTGCCTGGTCTCCGGAAGCAAGCTGGGCGCGATGGGGACGCCGCCGTCCATCGTCTATAAGGGGCAAGAGATCAAGTTCTGTTGTGCAAGCTGCATAGGAGAGTTCCAGAAGGATCCTGCCAATTACCTCTGGAAGCTTCCAGCCGAAACATCTCCGCCCAGTACTCCCGCGGGTCCATCCCGCTAATAGACGAAACGATGCTCTTGAAAAGGCGTTTCGAGCGAACCGCATCGGCGGCGTTTCTAGCGGCGTCCCTTTTCTCAACCGGGTGTGCCTACATGAAGGACCGGGGCAACGATTTCGCCGACATGTTCGCCATCGGCGTTACCGTATCGTCGAAGCCCCAGGGTTCTTTCTACTTCTCATTCTTTAGTTTCGTGACGATCGGCTATTCGAATTTCGACGGCACGCTCGTCGGATGGGGACATCGCGACGGCGGCTTCGTCCCCGCGCGTCAGAAGGCCGGCGGCCTCCTCCTTTGGGGATACGAGCAGATCGGCTACAGGGACGAGTTCCAAGAGGACGATCCCAAGACCCCGGAAGAGTGGAACGTGGGGCCCGTCGGTCTTTTTGGCGGCCATCCGCCTCCCACGGCCTATCGCGTCACCTGCGACAAGATGGTCCACGTCGGTTTCATCGGAGTGACTTTCAACTGCAAGTGGATCCAGATTTCCGACTTCCTCGTCGGGCTTACGACCGTGGACATCTTGGGGGACGACACGTTCTCCAAGGGGGTCGGCAAGGATCCCATTCCGGAGAAACATGGCGATGCGCCCGAGAGCCAATCCTCGAGCATCCAGGCGAGCGAAAACTTTGGCGCTCCATTTTTCGTGTTGGAAGGAATTGATGTCGTCGGTGGGACGTTTCCTCGTTCTTTTCAAACATCGCAAGGAGGAACGTAAGATGAAGCGTTGGGGACTCGCAGCGCTAGTTGTCGCATGCGCTCTCGTGCTATGGGCGGAGCCGCTTTTCGCCGGCTCCATGATGGGCGGATACGGCGGAGGCTACAGCGGTGGAGTCATGATGAGCGGACAAGGCTACAGCTACGGAGGGGGCTACATGTCCGTGAGATACGGTCCCGGCGGCTATATGATGGGCGGGTACGGGGGCCCGTACTACGGACATCCCTACAATGGATACATACCGCCCCGCATGGTTCGGCCGATCGTGGTTCCTCCGCAGCCGCCTCGCGTGCGGCCGATGCCCTTTATCCGGAGGCCCTTTCGATAGCCGTTTCGCGTTTCAAAACGGTACAGTTCTCTTGCCATGAACAAGGGCTTTTGCACCGACTGCGGAGCCTTGGTCCCCTGCCGTCCCGAAACCCGGGACGGCAGGGTCTTTCTCGTCAAGGAATGCCCGGCGGGCCACAGGACGGAGACGCTCATCTCCTCGGACGCCGAGAGATACCAGGCGAAGCGTTCCCTCGACGTGGGCGTCCCCGAGAAGGGCTGCTCGCTCCACTGCTTGGAATGTCGTCATCAGAACGTCCCTTCGTTCGTGTTCGTGGACATCACGAACCGTTGCAACTTGAACTGCCCCATCTGCATCAACAACACCCCGAGCATGGGGTTCACGTTCGACCCACCGATGGAGTATTTTGAGAGGATTTTCGAGCACTTCAGCCTCCAGAACCCGCCCCCGACGATCCAACTGTTCGGCGGGGAACCGACCGTCCGGAACGACCTCCTGGACATCATCGCGCTCGCCCGATCCAAGGGGCTGCCAACCATCCAGATCGTCACCAACGGCCTGCGCCTCGCGGACCCCGACTACTGCAGGAAACTCCTGGATACCCGCACGACGATTCTTTTGTCCTATGATGGCTCAAACCCCCGAACGTACAAGATCCTCCGCGACAGCGAGACGGCCCTCGACCTGAAGCGGCGGGCCCTCGACAACGTCCGGCGCTACGGGAAGGCGAAGGTCGTCCTGATGACCTGCGTCGCGCGGGGATTCAACGACCGCGAGATGGCGGACCTGCTTGAGTTCTGCCACGAGCGACGGGACTTCATCCGGGGGATCTACTTCATCCCCCTCACCGAGAGCTGGACCCGCGAGCGTCTAGAACTCGCAATGGAACGGATCACAACCGAGGACATCGAGCGGATGCTCCAGGCCGCCCGGCCCGGGGATCGAATCGACTTCATCCCCGCGGGGGTCTTCGGGCAAATCCGCTGCATTCTCAAGTATTTGCGCTTGAAGCCGCCGCCCTTCACGGGCGCCCATCCCAACTGCGAAAGTCGCTACCTACTCGTCTCGAACGGAACCGAGTACGTTCCCGTCTCGCGCTACCTGAAACGGACGCTACCCGATTTGGTGCTGGATCTCATCCGGGCCGAGGACGAACTCGCCCGGATCGCCCGGGCGGCGGGGCGCGAACCCGGAGGGACGTGGCCCGAGACGCCGGACGCCATCGATCGGCGGCTTTCCCGAAAGGCCCTCCGCCTTTTTGTCGGGACCCTCCGGCGCAACCTCCTGCCCGCCCGGCCCGGCGAGGTCGGCGGCCAAAAAAGCGCTTGGCGCCTCCTCTCGACGGCCATCGGACTCCTGGCGGGCCGGCCGTCGCGGTCGGTCTTCGCGCGTCACGCGAACATCCGGGAGATCCTCCAGATCATCGTCCTGCCGTTCGAGGACCAGGCGGCCCTGGAAACTGAACGCATGGAGCGCTGTCCCAGCGCGTTTGCGTTCTGGGACCCGAGGGACGGAAAGGTGCATAGCGTCCCCGTCTGCGCCTGGGTCCTGCACAAGACGAAGGTGATGCGGTTCGTCGCCGGGCATTTCGCCCGTCATCCCGATCGAAAGGAAGGCGTCCCCTCGGCCTACGCGTCTAGGTATCGGGATACACCTTCCAGTAAGGTCGTTCCGACTCCCACCGAGCGCTCATCGACTCCGGCGGTCGGGCCAACAGCCCTTCGCTTTCGGCGGTGATCGTGCCATCGGGCAATCGAATCTCGCCTTTTACCTTGGCGTGCGTCTCCGTCATGGACAGCACGCGGCCCACCACTTTCAGCGGCGTATGGGTCGGAGTCGGGCAGCGATATTTCACCCCCAATTTCATTGTCACCATCAGGTTGTCATCGCTGCTAAGCAGCAATGCGCGGCCGGAGATTTCATCCAGCATCGTTGCGACGATGCCGCCATGCACCACGCCAGGATAACTCTGAAAATGGTCGGGCACGGTGACGACGGAGTAGACGCAGCGCCCGTCGGGATCGTTGTGGACGGACATGCGCAAACCGACAGGATTCTGCACGCCGCAGATGAAGCACATGCGCGAGTTGGGTTGCTTGGTGGTCAAATGGATCGCGTCCTCCGGTGAAATTCACCATGACGATGTTACCCTGAAAACCTCGTTTCATTCTCTACGAGAAGATGCGGCTCATGATCCGGAAAAGTTTGCGATTGTTTTCTCGTCGTCGAACTTTTTCATGCTCCGAATCGCAATAGAACAGGCCGAGGGCAGGGCCACGAATCCGGTCGGTCCACAAAATCCTGAAAGGAGAAAGCCGATGACGTATACCTGCTGTGCTTTCCATGCGGGCGAACAACGATTCCTTTCCGGAAACATCGCAATCCGATATCCGCTCGACACATGCATTGTCTGCGACGACGAATTGAAGCCGAAACCGCGGCCTTTCTTGATCGTGCATCGGGGCCATCACCAGGAAATCCGGGTCTGCAGCCACGGATGCCTTTCTGATTTCAGGAGGAATTCGCAGGAACACCTCCGGAAACTCCCCTTTCCGAATCAACCCTGCTTCGCCGCCGTGCGATCGGATGGCGTGATTCGACCCGAATATTTCGAGTCGAGAAAACCGTAAATAACGGAAGAGAGCCTTGTACCGGTCGGATGCATGCTCTGACTTCCGATCCGGCACCCGGAACACGAGAAGCCAACATCCCTTGAGCGCCTCATTGCCCGCCAACGCCACTGGACCCGGGAACCTGCTGCTCGGCGTTCCCTTCCGTCGGGCTCATCGGCTCGTCCCCGGGCTCGTCCTTGCCGCGGGCGGGATGGTTTTCTCGACGTGGCTCGCCGGCTGCGCGGGGGAATGGGTTCTCCGGGCGCAGGGGCTGGCCCCCAATGGGAAGAATCCCGTCTCGGCCATCATGGTCGTGATCCTCGTCGGAATGATCGCGGCAAACACCACGCGGATTCCGGAACTCTTCGCCCCCGGACTCAAGTTCGTCATGACGAAGATCCTCCGGCTCGGGATTGTCCTCGTCGGAATCAAATTGTCCTTCATCGCGGTCCTGCAGCTCGGCGCCTGCGGCGTTCCCGTCGTCTTCTGCGTCATCGTCGGTGGATTCGTCTTCTCGATCTGGTTTGCCCGGCGGATTGGCCTTTCCGATCGGATGGGAGCGCTGGCCGCCGCCTCGACGTCCATCTGCGGCGTCACAGCGGCGCTCGCCGTGGCCCCCGTAGTGGATGCGGAGGACCGCGAAGTCACCTACACGATTGCAAACGTGACGATTTTCGGGCTTCTCGCGATGTTCCTCTATCCCTACCTCGCCCACGCGCTTTTCGCGGATCGGCCGGGCGCCGCGG
>CAYHQZ010000048.1:0-19301 GCA_964358555.1 uncultured Planctomycetia bacterium | reverse complement strand
GACCTGTCGAGACGCGGTCCAACGCCATGAATTCGTCTACCGGCCGTGGACCGCGTGGAGACCGGGAGCGCCAGCCGAGCCCCCGCCCCGAGCCCGAACCCGGTTTACATCCCTGACGGAAAAAGTTCAGGCCCAGGAATGCGAACGGCCGCGTCGCCGGGGCGGGCGGTTTTCGCCGCGGACTTTCCTGTATCGTATCCCCCATGGTTTCCCAGCCGCCGGTGGACGAGCAGGTCCGGGTCCTGGGGCGCGGCGTTGAGGAGGTCTTCTCGCTCGAGGAACTGAAGCAAAAGCTCGAGCGCGCCCGGGCCGAGCAAAAGCCCCTGCGGGTGAAACTGGGCGTGGACCCGACGGCCCCGGACATCCACCTGGGAAACGCCGTGCCGTTGTGGAAGTTGCGCGCCTTCCAGGACCTCGGCCACAAGGCCGTCCTCATCATCGGCGACACCACGGCGATGGTGGGGGATCCCTCCGGGCGGAACAAGACGCGGCCGACGCTCACGAAGGAGAAGGTGGACGAGTACGCCGAGACGTATTTGAAGCAGATAGGGAAGATCCTCGTGACGGATGACCCCGCCCGGTTTGAGCTGCGCCGGAACTCCGAGTGGCTCGCGCCCATGACGTTCTCGGACGTGCTGAAGCTCGCCGGCCGGATGACGGTCGCCCGGATGCTGGAGCGCGACGACTTCGCGCTGCGGATGAAGGACGGCGTCCCCATCGCGCTGCACGAGTTCCTCTACCCGCTGATGCAGGGCTGGGACTCCGTCGCGATCCGATCGGACGTCGAGCTCGGCGGCACCGACCAGACGTTCAACAACCTGGTGGGCCGCGACTTCCAGCGCGACGCGGGCCAGGAGCCCCAGGTGGTCCTCACGATGCCGCTCTTGGAGGGCACGGACGGGACGAAAAAGATGTCAAAGTCGCTGGGCAACTACATCGGGATCTCGGAAGCACCCGAGGAGATCTACGGGAAGGCCATGTCCATCCCGGACGACCTCGTCCGCAAGTACATGACGCTGGCGACGGATCTTCCCGAGGACGACATCGGGCGGCTCTGCTCGTCCGCGACGCACCCCCGCGACGCCAAGGCGGCGCTGGCGGCGGCGATCGTCCGGCGCTACCACGGCGAGGAGGGCGCGAAGCGGGGCGAGGCGCATTTCAACCGGGTCTTCCGCTACATGGCGGCCCCCGAGCAAATCCCGCTCGTGAAAGTTCCCGCGGGCGCTAATGCCGTCGCGAAGGCCCTCGGCGCGGCCGGCCTCGCGACGAGCGGCCGGGAGGCCCGCCGCCTTGTCTCGCAGGGCGGCGTCTCGGTGGACGGCGTCCGCGCCGAGGATTCGGACGCCACGATCGACCTCGCGCGCGAGCACCAAATCCAGGCCGGGAAGCGGAAGTTTGTGCGGGTGATTGCGGGCTAATTCGGTGCTATAGCTTCTTCGGAAACGCGGCCGCGATCCGGCGGGCGATTTCCTTTGAAACCCCGGCGCGACGGGCGAAAACGGGCCATCGGGCGGCGGCGGCACGGACCTCGGCCAGGATTCCAGATGCCTGCCGCGTCGAGACGCCCGCGGATTCGGCGAGGCGGAGGATGTGCTCGCGCCCGGGATTCTTTCCCTCGCCCGCGATCGTCATCGTGTGCTCGCCGCCCGGGCCGGCGGCGTAGGTAAGGTCGTAGGCGGGGGAGAGGCGCCATTCGCCTGTTTTGTCGTCGAGGAGAAAGGCGAAGTTCTTCACGTGGTCGTCCCGGTTGTGGGAAGCGACATTGAAGACCATGCGGCGGAACACTCGCACCATGTCTTCGTGATTTCTCGTGAGGACGGACGTGGCCTTGAGCAGATCGGCGTAGTCGTTGGAGGGGATCCGAAAATTGGCCTGGATGAGGTTCCCGAAGGTGTGGACGTGGAACCGCCGGTTTCCGTCCCGGTCGAAACGCCGCGCGCCGAAGAATCGATCCTTTTGGCGGGTTTCGAAGAGGCGAGTTTTCGGGGTGTCGACGCAGGCTTCGGCGGCCATCAGGGCATAGGCGTATTCGACGGCGCCCGCTTCCGGATCGTCGGACCTCGCGGGGAATTTCACGATCCAGTGCTCGAATCCCTCGGGCAGGTCGTCCGCGCCCGAAAGGATGTTTCCGGTGCCGGGATGGAAGCCCACCAGGACCTTGGGCCGGGCGCCGCCGGGCGAACCGCCGGCTCGCAGCAGCTGGGGGAGCACCTCCACGGCCGCTCCGGAGAGGATGCTCTGCGATTGGCGGGCGAGGTCGTGCAGATCGAACACGCCGGGTTCGGCCGCGTCCCGTTCCGTCGGCGGATGGTAGGTCAGAGCGCCCATCGTTCGCGTGCCGAGCCAGGAGAGGCGTTCCAGCGGACCGATCGCGGCCGGGTCCAATCCCCGGGTGCGGAAGTGCCGATCCATCAGGAGAAGCCCCCAGCCGTCTGGCAGGGAGTCCTCGAAGATCCCCGGCAGGGGCCCGAAGGCAAGGTCGGCGTGCTCGAAGAGGCCGCCCTGGAAGGGAAGGCGGAAGGGGGAGAGGTTCAGGTCGGTGGCGAGGAATCCGGGGTCGTATTCGAAATACACGCGCCCCCGTTCCCAAGCGAGCGTCCCGACGGCGAGGGAATCGGAGGGGCCGCGAACGAACCGGACATGGAGTTTCTTCACAGCCTTCCTCGCTTGCGGGCCGGTCGCCCGGACCCTCGATCGAGTTCGGCCAGCGTCGAGGCCGGCGGCGGCACGAACAGCCGCTCGAATTCGGCCAGCCTGGCAAGGGCGTGAGCGAGGTTCAGCACGAGCTGCAGCGAGGCCTTTCCTGTCGTCTCGAAGCGTTTGAGAGAGGAAGACGAGACGCCCGCGCGCCGGGCCATTGTGTTTCGGGTCCATCTTTGTTGAAGTCGCAGGACGCGCGCACGATCCGCGAGGGCCCGGGCTTCCTCGGCAGGGATGCGCAACGACAGGGGCAGGATGTCCATGAAGGCATCATATGGCGGTAGTAAATAAAAGGCAACAAATTATCCTTTAATTGTAAGTATGCTATTTATAGACAACATTATATCTTTTCCATGCAATGAATCCGCCCGATTCTCTCCTTGCGTTTGACAGCCTTCGTGTGCCTCCGTGTAATGGCCCGCCCGGCCCGGAACGCGGGCCGATCCGAAGGAGGAATGACGTGAAGACGAAGGCCGCCGTCCTGGAGGCGTTCAAGACGCCGATCGTGATGCGGGAGTTCGAGACGTTGTCGCTCGCGGAGGGCGAGGTCCTGCTGAAGATCCTCGCCGCCGGCGTCTGCGGATCGGACGTGCACATCCAGAAGGGGGAGGACCCCCGGACGCCAATTCCCATCATCCTTGGCCACGAGGGCGTGGGCCGCATCGCCGCGCTCGGCGGGCCGAAGAAGGACGTCTCCGGGCGCGACCTCAAGGAAGGCGACCTCGTGGTCTTCGAGCGCGGGATCATGTGCGGCCGCTGCCGCTCGTGCGTGATTCTCAAGCGCCCGGCCCTCTGCGCCTCGCGCAGGACCTACGGGATTTCCGTGTCCTCCAAGGACCCGCCGCACCTGCGCGGCTGCTACGCCGAGCACATCCACCTCATGGCGAGCGCGCACCTCATCCGGATCGACGCGGCCGTCGACCCCGCCGTCCTCGTGCCCGCGACCTGTTCGGGCGCGACGGCCGCGAACGCCTTCGAGCAGTCGGGGACGAAGCCGGGCGACGCGGTCGTCATCGTGGGCCCGGGGCCGCTGGGGCTCTTCCTCATCGCGATGGCGAAGCAGGCCGGGGCCGGCCCCATCATCGTCATGGGGATGGCCGCCGATCGCGCGCGCCTCGATCTCTGCCGCCTGTTCGGCGCGGACCACACGATGGTCGTGGACGGAACGTCGATCGAGGACCGGGAGGCCGAGGTCCGCAAACTCACCTCCGGCCTCGGGGGCGACGTCGTTTTCGAGTGCACGGGCGCACGGCGCGCCGCCGAGGACGCGCTGCATTTCGCCGCGCCGGGCGGGACCGTCCTCATTCCGGGGATCGCGACCCCCGTCGGGCAGGCTTCCGTCTCCTTCTACGAGCACCTCGCTCGCTGGAACGTCCGGCTGCAGGGCGTCTGGGTGAGCGATACCTCGCACCTGCGGCGCGCGGCCCTGCTCGTCTCGAGCGGCGGGTTTCCGTTCGAGAAGATCGTCACGCACCGCTTCCCGCTGGCGCAGGCGAACGAAGCCCTCGTGGCCGTTGAAAAGCGCGAGGCAATGAAGGCCGTTCTCATCCCATAGAGCCCCGAAAAGCAGGAGGTTCTCGTGCTGACGAGCGAAATCAAACTCGGCGGGCGAACCGTCCGCTTCGTTACGGTCCAGACGCTCATCGTCGGGTCGGGGGCCGCGAGCCTCAACTGCGCCGAGCACCTCTTCGAGCTCGGCGTAAAAGACGTCGCCATCGTCACCGACCGCCTGGGCGGCGGGACGAGCCGGAACTCCGGCTCCGACAAGCAGACCTACTACCGGATGTCCGTCGCCTCCGACGCGCCCGACTCGCCCGTGGACTTCGCCAGGACGCTGACGGCCGGCGGGATGATGCACGGCGACATCGCCTACATCGAGGGGCTGGGATCCGTTCCCGAGTTCGCGCACCTCGTGCGGAACGGCGTTCCGTTCCCCTGCAACAAGTTCGGCGCCTACGTCGGCTACAAGACCGACCACGACCCGCGCCAGCGCGGGACGTCCGCGGGGCCCAAGACGTCGTGGCACATGTTCGAGGGCTCGATGAAGCAGATCGGGCGCAACGGCACGCCGATCCTCGACAAGATCGAGGTCGTGGCGCTGCTCACCGCGCCCGAGGGGGAAGGGACGCGCGTCGTCGGGGCCGTCGCGATCGATCTTACGCGCGCATCCGAGCCGGGCTTCGGGCTCGTCCTCTTCCGCGCCGAGAACGTCGTCCTCGGGACGGGCGGCCCGGGCGAGATGTACAAGATCTCCGTCTACCCCAAGGGCCAGGTCGGGAGCATGGGCCTGGCGCTGGAGGCGGGGGCGCTTTCGAACAACCTCCTCGAAAGCCAGTTCGGCCTCGCGACGATCGGCTTCCGCTGGAACGTGTCGGGGACTTACCAGCAGGTCGTGCCTTCGCACTTCTCGACGAAGCCCGATGGCACCGACACGCGCTATTTTCTCAACGAGTATTTCGACACGATGGAGGAGCTGGTCCTCAACACCTTCCTGAAGGGCTACCAGTGGCCGTTTCACGCCGAGCGCACGCAGAACGGCGGCTCGTCCATCGTGGACATCGCGGTGCACAACGAGATCCAGGCGGGCCGGAAGGTCTTCATGGACTTCCGCGAGAACCCGCCGGGCGGGGCCGGCCTCGAGCCCTTCACGATGGCCAGGTTGACGGGCGAGGCGAAGACGTATCTCGAGCGATCGGGGGCGCTGCAGGCGACGCCCATCGAGCGGCTCCTGCACATGAACCCTCTTTCCATCGACATCTACACCGAGCACGGCTTCGATCCCGCGAAGGATCCGCTCGAGGTCGCCGTCTGCGCCCAGCACAACAACGGCGGGCTTAGCGCGAACATCTGGTGGGAATCGAACCTGAAGCACCTGTTCCCCATCGGGGAGATCTGCGGGACGCACGGCGTTCGTCCGGGCGGAAGCGCGCTCAATTCCGGTCAGGTCGGCGGGATGCGCGCGGCCCAGTTCATCGCGCGCCGCTACACCGGGAATCCCCCGGCGCTGGAGGCGTTCCTGAAGCTCTCCGCCCCGCAGGTCGACGCCGTGTCCGCGCGGCTACAGCGCCACCTCGGTGCCGGGGCGGGCGCGCTCGGCGTCGAGGCCGTTCGCTCCGATATCCAGTCGAGAATGTCCGAGGCGGCCGCGCACGTTCGTTCCTCCGAGTCCGTCCGATCCGCGCTCGACGCCGGCCGGAAGCTCATGGAGCGCGTGCGGCGCGAGGGGCAAAAACTCTCGAAGCCCTCCGATCTGCGCCTCGCGGTGGAAAACGACCACATGCTCCTCGCGCACCTCGCCTTCCTCGAGACCATCCGGTTCTATATCGAGGCGCGTGGCGGCGGGAGCCGCGGCGGCTACATGATCCTCGACCCGAAGGGCGCGCGGAAGGTGACGACCCGCAAGGGCACGGGGATGCCGCACCGGCCCGAGAACATGGCGCTGCGGGCCGAAATCCTGGAGACGGCCGCAACGCCCGCCGGCGAAATCACGGTCCGCCCGATCCCCGTCCGCCCCATCCCGAAGGACGATTCCTGGTTCGAGACCACCTGGAACGAGTGGATGCGTGGGGCGATCTACGAATAAGGATTCGGGCTTCGAGCGGGTCCCGCACACGGCCGACGTCGGGATCCGGGCATGGGGAAAGGGCCTGCCCGCGCTGTTCGAGGCGGCGGCGGCGGGGATGGCGGAAATCGTCTTCGTGCGGGCCGCCGGGACCGGGGCGCCCGCGGGCTCGAAGCCTGTCCGTGCGGTGGAGGAGGCGATCTCGGCGGAAGGGGAGGACCTTCCGGATTTGCTCCACGCCTGGCTCACGGAAATCCTCTTCCATGCCGTTTCGGAGGCGAAGGTCTACGACCGCTTCGAGGTCTCACGGATCTCGCCTTCGTCATCGGGCGCGCCGGGAAGCGGGACGGGCGGCGATGGCTGGCGGATCGAGGGGACCGCCCGCGGCGAGGCCTTCGATCCCGCCCGCCACGCCCTCCTGACCGAACTCAAGGCCGTCACCTACCACGACCTTTCCGTCGGGGAGAAGAACGGCCGGTTCGAGGCGACGGCGCTGTTCGACGTCTGAGGGCGGCCGATCGCGAAGCCTTGACCGCAGATGAGCGCTCCGACAACATCACGGCTCTTGAATGACGAGAAGAGCGGTCCGCATTCGGCCTCGGTGGCGCCGAGCGCGGAGGATTGCGGACCGGATGCCCCATACGGCCATCGGAGAATCGAGGAGGCGATACGGGACTACGCGCGCTCGGATCCGGCGGCCCACGCCATCGTGACTTCCGGCGGCCGACCGCTTTCCTACTCGCGCCTGGCCGGGCAGCTGGAGGACGTCGCCGGCGCGCTCGCCCGCCTGGGGCTCGGGAGGTCCTCGCGCGTCGCGGTCGGGGTGAAGGACGTCCCGACCGCCGCGCTGGCGATCGTGGCGGTCTCGTGCTCCGCGGCGGCCGTTCCGCTGGATCGGAACCTGGCGGCGGCGGAGATCGAGACGCGGCTCTTGCCGCTCGACGTGGATGCGGTCTGCGTGCTTGCCGGGGAATCCTCCGCGGCCGAGACCGTCGCGCGGAAGCACGGCATCCCCGTCCTCGAGCTGATACGGGAGCATGAACGCGAGCTTCCGTTCCGCGTTTCCGCCCGCTGCGATCTCGGCGCGGCGGACGGTTCCGCCGCCGGCGATGCGGCCGTCATTTTTCAGACTTCCGGAACGACCGCGGAGCCCAAATTCGTGCCCTGCACGCACGAAAGCCTTCTGGCCTCGGCCCGGCAAGTTCGGCGATGGCTCCGGCTCGGAAAGGACGATCGCTGCTTGAGCGTCGCCCCCCCGTTTTTCAGCCATGGCCTGACGTTTACGATCCTCGCGCCGCTCCTTTCCGGCGGCAGCGTGGCGTTCCCCTCGAGCTCGATCGATGTGGATCCGTCCGAATGGTTCGAGGCCTTGCAGCCGACGTGGTATTCCGCGTCGCCCACGCTTCATCTCGCGATCTCCGAGCGGCTGGCCGCCGCCCCGTCCCCGCCTGCGCATCGCCTCCGGCTGGCCGCATCGGGCGGGGCGCGGCTGCCAGAAAGCGTCCTGCTCGATCTTCAGCGGCGACTGGGGATCCCCGTCCTCGAGCATTACGGCATGACGGAGGCAAGCCAGATCTCCTCGAATCTGCCGGCGCCGGGACCGTGCAAACGGGGGACGGTCGGCATTCCCCCCGCGAGCACGGTGATGATTTCGGACGGGGATGGGAGGGCGGTGCCCCCCGGCGAGAAGGGAGAGATCCGGATCCGAGGCCCCAACGTCATGAAGGGATATCTGAACGGGCCCGAGCACGACCGGGATTCCTTCTCGGACGGATGGTTCCGGACGGGGGACATCGGCAGCCTGGACGAGGAAGGCTTCCTGACGCTTCATGACAGAGTCAAGGAGGTGATCAACCGAGGCGGCGAGAGCATCTCTCCCTTCGAGGTAGAGGCGGCCGCCTTGCAGCATCCGGACGTGCGGGAAGCCGTGGCCTTTTCCGTTCCCCACCCGCGCCTTGGCGAGGACGTCTCGCTCGCGGTGGTCCTGCGGCCCGGGGCGGCGCTGGATGCCGGCGAGTTCCGCCGCTTCCTGAGCGGCCGGCTGTCCTGGAACAAGGTTCCCCGCCGGGTGCATGCCATAGACCGGATCCCCAGGGGCCCCGGCGGAAAGGCGCTGCGCAGAACGCTACGGGGGCTTTTCCTTGGACGCTAAGACGATGGATGGACCGAGGGCCGAGGCGTTGCAGCGGGACCTTCTGGACGTCTGGCGTTCGGCGCTGAAGAACGACGGCCTGACGGCGGAGGATGATTTTTTCGAGTCCGGCGGGGATTCGGTTTTGGCGGCGCAGGTTGCGTCGAAAATCGAGCAGATGGTCGGGAAGCCGCTTCCGGCGGCGATCTTGTTCGAGACCGGCACCGTGCGCCTGCTGGCGGAAAGGCTCACGGAGAAGGGCGCCTTCTCGCCAAGGGTGGGCTTCCTGACGGGCTCCGGCGACGGGGGAATGGTTCACTACTTCCACGCCGATTTCTGGCAGGGGGGCGCATATACCAGGGACTTCTCGAGGATGCTGGGACGCGCGCACCGCGTTCACGCGATGGCTCCGCATCTTCCGCATGAGGGACGAATGCCGGGCTCGATCGAGGAGATGGCCGAGGACCGGTTGCGGCTGATCCTCCAAGCGCAGGCGGACGGCCCCTACGCCCTGATCGGCTACTGCATGGGCGCACTCGTGGCGTTCGAGACGGCGAGGCGGCTCGTTTCGATGGGCAAGGAGGTGAAGGCGCTCGTCATGATTGATCCGACAATCATGTCGGCTCGACGATCCGCGAGAATCGTCCTATGGACGGCGGGCATTGCGATGCGCGCGATCGGGCTTTGGGAGGCGTCCCGGCGGAAGGGGCTGATCTGGATGTGGAGGAAGATGATCGGCGCGGAGCGCGTCCTGAAGGACCTTTGGCGCCTCGATGTCTTCCTGTTCCGAAAGACATGGGCCGAGAAACGAGCGGTGCTGGGGGGGGTGTTCGGCTCGTTCGGGAAGTACCGGGAGGAAGTCGCGGCGCCCGACCGATGGGAGGTTATGCGGCATTATTATTCCGTCATGTTCGATTACAGGCCGAAGCCGCTGGACATCCCGTTGCTGTACGTATCGCTCGAGTACTCCGGAAAGGCATGGCGGAGGATCGCGAAGGGCTCGGAATTCCTGAACATCTATCGCGGCCGGCATGACTTCTGGGAGGACGAAAACGCGCAATCCGTCGTCGACAGGATTTTGGGCCATATCGGGCGATGACATGCTGCGCGGAATATCGGACAATCCGGTCTACGAATTGTGCCTTGCGCACCACAAGACGGCCGCCTTGCGGGCCGCCGTGGAGATGGACGTCTTCACGAGGATCGGGCGGGCGGGCGCGAGCGCGGAGGCGCTGGCCGCCGGAACCGGATCGTCCCCCCGCGGGATGCGCATCCTCTGCGACTTTCTGTGCGTGATCGGCCTTCTGGAAAAAAACGGAGGCACGTACGTCCTGACGCCGGAAGCCGGGCGGTATCTCGACAGGACGTCGACACAGTGCTTGGCCGATGTCGTCGGATATTACGCATCGGAGAAGATGGCCATGATGGTGATGCGCGATCCCGCGTCGTACGTCATGGCGGGAGGGAACGCGGGAGCGGGCATGGAATCGGTCGGCCATCCCGTCTGGGTCCAGTACGCGAGGGCGATGGCGCCGTTCGCGTCCATCGCGGCCAAGCGGGCGGCTGCGTATCTGGCGCGGAAGGGGATGCGGCCGGAACGGGTGCTGGACGTGGCGGCCGGGCACGGGCTCTTCGGCCTGGAAGCGGCGAGAATCTCCGATACGGCCGCGCTCGTGGCCATCGACGGGGAGGGCGTGCTGGCGGTGGCGCGGGAGAACGCCGAGAAGGCCGGGATGGCTTCAAGGTTTCGGGTCATCGTCGGCGATGCGTTCGAGGCGGACTGGGACGGGGCCTACGATTTGATTCTCATCCCGAATTTCCTGCATCACTTTCATCGGGACGCGTGCGTGCGATTGCTCGCCAAATCGAAGGGGCACCTCGCCCCGGGGGGCGCCATATTCGTGATCGATATCATGCCGAATCCGGATCGGGTCTCCCCGCCGGAGAAGGCGGCCTTCGCGTTTTTCATGCTTGCGACCACGAAGGAAGGGGATGCCTATACCGCCGAGGAGATCGAACGGATGGCGCGTGACGCCGGCCTGGCCGTCGCGGGATCCATGCCGTTGTCGCCTACCCCGCAGACGCTGCTGGATCTCAGGCATTGAAACGAAGGAGGCATCCGATGGATTCCAGGGTCGTCGTCGTTCGCGCCGATGAGGCTCCGCAACGGGGGATCGAGCGGCCCGGGCCCCACCAGACCTACAAAAACCCGCGCGTGTCGGTGGAAAGAAGGAGGTTGCCGAGGCTGCATCCCGACGATATCCGCGTGGAGATGCTCTATGCGGGCATATGCGGAACGGATGTGCATCTCGCGACGGCGGATCCGGCCACCGGCTACATCCTGGGTTCGGCGCCGGCGAGGATCCCGCGCGCGGGCCGCGTGATGGGGCACGAAGGCGTCGGCAGGGTTGTGGAGATCGGACGGCGGGTCCGCCACATCCGGCCTGGGGCGTACGTCGCGTTCGAGTCCATCGTCGTATGCCATTACTGCGATGCATGCCGGCGGGGGAACTTCAACCAATGCCGGAATTCGGCGCTGCTGGGGATGGAGCGGGACGGGATTTTCGGAGACGTCGTCGATGTCCCGTCCCTGATTGCCCATGACGTCAGCGATCTGGCGGGAAGCGAGAGGGGGCGGAAATCGGCGGCATGCATAGAGCCCGCGGCCATCGCGTTTGTCGCCTGCCAGAACGCGGGCCTGGCGGCCGGGGACGTCGCCGTCATCTTCGGCGCCGGCCCCATTGGATATTACGCGGCGATGCTGGGCCGGGCGGTGTTCGGGGCGTCCGAGGTGCATGTCGTCGAGAAGGTCCCGTTCCGGCGGGCCAAGGCCGGGAGATGGAGCGACGCGCAGTACGACGTCCCCGGTTTCGAGGGGCGCGGGCCGGCGGATATCGACGTGGCGATAGAGGCGTCGGGCGCGATGGAGAACATCCGAAGGTGCATCACACGGTTGAGACCGAACGGGCGCATCGTCATCCTCGGAAGGGGCGGCGAGCCCCTGCGCATTGATGCGACGGATCACATGATCACGAACGAGATTTCCCTGAAGGGCTCGCGGGGCCATCTCGGGGGGGCGTTCGCCAGCATCATCGCGCTGTGCCGCAAGGGACGCCTCCGCCTCGACGATGCGGTGACCGGGATCGTCCATGGGCCGGAAGGCGTCCGGAGGCTTCTGGAGAACCCGCGGAAGCTTCTCGAGGCGCACTGCAAGGTTCTCGTGAAGTTCGGTCGCGGATGCCGCCCGCGGGCCGGATGACGGGCCGCCCGCCGCGGCGGCCGGCGGCTTTGGAAGCGGTTCCTTGACGAGGGGATGAGTCACCCGCCATGATCCCTCGCGTGGTTGGCCCAAATCGGCGGCGCTGGAAGCGGATCCTGGCCCGGCAGTTGATCTGCGGGGCGCTCTTCCTGGCGGGCCTCTGGACCGTCCCGTCCTGGTGGTGGGGACGCACCGCCGGCGCCTGGTACGACGGCGACGAGACGGAGCAGGGGAAACTTTCCCGCGGGGTGGCGGCCTGGCTGGAAGCGCCGCTCGACGGGGGCCGCTTCCGCACCGGCGATCCCACCTTCGACGGCGAGTGGTTCTTCGGGACCTACATGATGGCGGCTATGGGGTTCGGCCAGACGGCGCTGGAGCATCCGGCGTGGCGCGCCCGCCACGGCGCGCTCATGGACCGCTGCATCGATCGGCTTCTTTCGCCGGAGGTGCGCCGGTTCGACAGGGAATCCTGGGGCGCCGACGCCATCGAGAGTCTCGACGGCGACGGGGGCCACGCGGCCTATCTCGGCTACCTCAATCTGGCCCTGAGCCTGCGCAGGCTTCTGGACCCCGGCAACAAGCACGCCGCGCTCAACGACCGGATCACCGCGGCGCTGGTCCGGCGCATCGGGAAGAGCCCGACGATGCTCTTGAGCACCTACCCGCGCGAAACCTATCCGGTGGACAACTGCGCGGTGATCGGCTCCATCGGACTCTACGACCGGGCCGCCGGAGCCGACCACGCCGCGCTGATCCGGCGCTGGAGCGGACGCTGCCGCGAGCGCTACGTGGACTTAGGCACCGGGCTTCTCTACCAGGCCGTCGACGCAAGGGACGGCACGCCGGCCGATAAGCCGCGCGGCTCGGGCACCGCCTTCGGCCTCTACTTCCTCTCGTTCGCCGATCCGGCGCTCTCGCGCGATCTCTACGCGGCGACGAAGCGCGAATTGGCCACGACCCTCCTGGGGTTCGGCGCGGTCCGCGAGTACCCGGCGGGATGCGTTGGCCTCGGGGACATCGACTCGGGCCCCATCGTCCTGGGCTGCGGGCTCTCCACCACCGGCTTTAGCATCGCGGGCGCGAGGATCCACGGCGACCGGCCCTATTTCCGGAGGCTGGTGGCCACCGTGTGCTGCTTCGGCGCGCCGCTGGAGAAAGGCGATCGTCTCCACTTCGTGACCGGTGGCCCGCTGGGCGACGCGATCCTCTTCGCGATGCTCACGGCGCAGCCCGGAGCGGCCCGCCCATGACCCGCTCGAAGCGCAGCCTCGTCTCTTCCGCCGTCGTCGTCGCGGCGGCGCTTGTTGTGCACTTCCTCCTCATCCGCTGGCTGGCCGAGCGCAACGTGGTGGAGACGATCTTCGCCGGAGGATCGCACGTCCCGCGCGGGACCGCGGCCCTCGCCCTTGCCTTCATGGTCGTGCGGCTCTTCACCGCGCTGCTGCTGCCCGGCGTGGTCTTGAGCGCCCTGGGCGCCTGGGCCGTCGAACGCTGGGCGGAGAAGCGGGACGCCGCCAAGGGTCCGCCCGGGGACGCGGGAACATCGCCAAATTCCTGACGCCGGGCGAGAACCGGCGGGGTGGCGATACGATGCCGGCCATGCCGAACTTCCAGATGAAGCGCGTGTCGCCGTTCTGCGTGGAGATTCCCCGCCAGGGCGGGATGCGGGTGCCAGGAAGCGTCTACGCGAGCGAGGCGCTGCTCGAGACCCAGAAGGCCGACGAGGCCGTGGGCCAGGTCGCGAACGTCGCGCACATGCCCGGGATCGTGGGCGCGTCTCTCGCCATGCCCGACTTCCACTGGGGCTACGGCTTCCCGATCGGCGGCGTGGCGGCGTTCGACGCGGACGAGGGCGTCATCTCGCCGGGCGGGGTCGGCTACGACATCAACTGCGGCGTCCGGCTGCATGCGACCTCGCTCGTCGAATCCGACGTGAAATCGAGGCTCGGCAATCTCGCCCACGCGCTCTTCGCCGCCGTTCCCACGGGCGTGGGGTCCGAGGGCGCCATCCCCGAGCCTAGCCGGAAGGACCTCGAGGATCTGCTCGCGCGGGGCGCCCGATGGGCGGTGGAGAAGGGCTACGGGCGGCCCGAGGACCTCGACTCCATCGAGGACGGCGGGACCTATAAGGGCGCGGATCCGGGAGCGGTCTCGTCGCGCGCGATCCATCGCGGCGTTCCCCAGATCGGGACGCTCGGCTCCGGCAACCACTTCCTCGAACTCGACGTTGTGGACGAAATCTTCCTTCCGGAGGCGGCGGAGAAGATGGGACTCAAGAAGGGCGGCATCGCGGTCTCGATCCACACGGGCTCGCGGGGCCTGGGCTACCAGGTCTGCGAGGACTCGCTGCATGCGATGCAGAAGGCGGTGCGGACCTACGGCATCGAGCTGCCCGATCGCCAGCTCGCCTGCGCGCCGCTCTCGTCGCCCGAGGGAAAGGCCTACCTCGCCGCCATGGCGGCTGCCGCGAACTTCGCCTGGGTGAACCGGCAGGTCATCGCGGCCCTCGCCGGCCGGGCGCTGGCGCAATCTCTCGGGATTTCCGAGGATCGCCTCGGGATGCGTCTTGTCTGGGACGTTTGCCACAACATCGCCAAGTTCGAGGAGCACGAGGTGGAGGGCCGCGTCCGCCGCCTCTGCGTCCACCGCAAGGGCGCCACGCGCGCGTTCGGGCCGCATCATCCGCTGCTTCCCGCCGCCTGGCGGGAACTTGGCCAGCCCGTCCTCATCCCCGGCGACATGGGGCGCTGCTCCTACGTCCTGCTCGGGACCGAGGGCGCGATGCGCCACACGTTCGGTAGCACCTGCCACGGGGCCGGGCGCGTCTGCAGCCGCACCGCGATCCTGAAGGCCCTGCATGGAGAGAACCCCATCGAGGTGATGGACCGCCGCTACGGCGTCTTCGTCCTCGCAAAAGGCCGCGACAGCGCGGCCGAGGAGATGCCGGACGCCTACAAGGACGTCTCGCAGGTCGTGGGCGTCTGCGAGGCCGCGGGCCTCTCCCGGAAGGTGGCGAAACTGCGGCCGCTGGCGTGCGTGAAGGGATAGGTCAGCGGATCCAGCCGAACCGGTCCAGCGGCCAGAAGACGACGAGGGCCCGGCCGAAGATGTTCTTGGCGGGGACGAATCCCCAGTGGCGCGAGTCGTCGGAATGCTCGGTGTTGTCTCCGAGGAAGAAGTAGGAATCGGCCGGGATGCGAACGGGGCGTTCCCGGGTTCCGTAGGGAGGGAGGTTCTCGTAGCGCAAGGGCCCCTGGCCGCCCACGAGGTCCACGGGGATTCCGTTCACGAGGACGCGGCCGTCCCTGATCTCGATCGTCTCCCCCGGCAGGCCTGCGAGGCGCTTCACGAAGGGGTGCTTCGAGGCCGCAAGGGGCCAGAACACGACCACTTCCCCCCGCCTAGGCGTGCGGAGCCGGTAGGTGAGCTTGTCCACGAGGACCGTGTCGCCGGGGTGGTCCTTTCCCGCCCCGCGGATCGTCGGCTCCATGGACGGGGTGGGGACGAGATACCAGCCGAGGACGAATTGCAGGAGGAGGAAGAAGAGGACCGCGGCGTAGAGCAGCGCCCGGAGCCACTCGAAGAACGTCCGGGCGGGGGACGCGGGCTTTTTCGTCGCGGGGGCGGGCTCGACCATGAAGGCATTCTAGGACAAATCCTTAGACTGATGCCGACGCATGAGAATCGTGATCGCACCCGACTCCTTCAAGGAGTCCGTCTCCGCGCCCGAGGCCGCCCGCTCGATCGCGCGCGGCATCCGGCGGGCCCTGCCCGGCGCCCGGATCGAAATCGTTCCGATGGCGGACGGCGGCGAGGGGACCGTCGAGGCCCTTGCCGGGGTGCTCGGGGCGCGGAGCGTCCGGGTCCGCGTCGCGGGTCCCTTGCCGGGCCTTCGCGTTCTCGCCCCCTTTGCGTTCGCGGACAGGCCCGTCCCCACGGCCGTTCTCGAGATGGCCGCGGCCTCGGGCCTGGCGCTCGTTTTGCCGCGGCGGAGGAATCCGCTCCGGACGACGACGCTCGGGACCGGGGAGATGATTCGCGCCGCGCTGGATCGCGGCGCCCGGCGGATCCTTCTCGGCATCGGGGGATCCGCGACCGTGGACGGCGGGATGGGGATGGCCTCCGCGCTGGGCGTCCGGTTCCTGGATGCCCGCGGCCGGGCGGTCGAGCCGACGGGGGCCGGGCTTTGGCGCGTCGATCGGATCGACGCCTCCGGGCGGGACGCCCGCATCCGGAAAACCGAGGTCGTCGTCGCCTGCGACGTGACGAATCCGCTGTGCGGGCCTCGGGGCGCGGCGGCGGTGTTCGGGCCCCAGAAGGGGGCGACGCCCGCGATGGTGCGGATCCTCGACGCGGGGCTCCGGAACCTCGCGCGCGTCATCCGGCGCGATCTCGGCGCGGACGTGTTGCGCCTGCCGGGCGGCGCTTCGGCCGGCGGCCTCGGGGCGGGGCTGGTCGCATTCCTGGGCGCGCGGCTTGCGCCCGGGATCCGGATGGTCATGGAGGCGGCGGAACTGCCGCGGCGCCTGCGCGGGGCGGATCTCGCCGTCACGGGGGAGGGCTCGTTCGACTTCCAGTCGGCCTGCGGGAAGGTCGTCTCCGGCGTCGCCGCCGAGGCGCGGAAGGCCGGCGTCCCCCTCCTCGTCCTCGCCGGCCGTCTGGGCCGCGATTACCGGAAGGCCCTCCCGCCCGGCGCCGCCTGCTTCTCCATCGCCCCCGGCCCTTGTTCTCTCGACGATTCCCTCCGGAACGCCGCGGCTTGGCTCGAGGCGGCGGCGGAACAGGCAGCGCAGGCATTTCTCCTGGGGAAAAAGTCTAAAGCCGGAGTTGCCTTGCGCGGCGGGTCTGAAGTCTAAGATCTTGAAAGAGGGCAGTGTCCGTTGACCTTAGACGTTAGACCTTAGACCTTCTCCTTGGGTCCGCGCCGACCCGCACCTCCGGTTCTACTTCTTCGCCGCCTCGTCCAGCCTTCGCATGTGCTCCAGCAGCACTTCCTGCACGGTGAAGCTGAACGTCGGGATCGCGGGGACGCGCTTCGGGTCGAAACGGAACGCGCCCTTTGCGCGCTGGAAAATCGTGAAGATGCTTTCGGCGTCCTGCTTCGTGCCGAACTTCGAGGCCACGATCCGGCCCCCCTTGAAGCCGATCTCCGCCTCGTCCCACTTCTCCAGGAACTCCAGATGTCCGTCGGGCCGGAGCACGCCCGTCGGGACCGAGAGCAGAAGCGTGCCGGTCTTCTTTTCGGCCTCCAGGCTCTGGAGCAGTTGCGGCAGGCTCATGTCCTTCAGGTGGCCGGAAATCCCGGTCCGAAAGGCGGGGTTGAGTTCGACGGCCACCGTCCTCTCCCTCTTATCCGAATCCTCGCCGCTCTCCGGCAATTTCGGCGAGGGAATCGAGCCGTCGGGCGATTCGTGGAACTGCAGCTCGAAGGTTCCGATCTTCAGGTGATCGCCGTGCTTGACGTAGGCCGTTTCGACGGGATGGTCGTTCAGGAACGTTCCGTTCGACGAGCCCCGGTCGCGGATGGCCCAGCCGTCGCCGGCCCAGTAGACGCTCGCATGGGTGCGGGAGACGATCTTCGCGGGCAGGACGAAGTCGTTGTCGTTCTCACGACCGATCGTGATCTCCCGATCGTCGGGTAGCCGGAAGGGCGGGTAGGGAGAGCAGACGAGGAAGGCGGCGCCGACGGGTTTCCGGGCCGGCGCGGGTGCGGACGCTGGCTCCCCGCCGTCGGCGGGCGCGGGGGCTTCGGCGGGCTCATGAGCCTTTGGAACGAGAACCTCGCCGCACATCCCGCAGGCGAGCCGGTCCGGCTTGTTCTTGTAGCGGCACTTGGGGCAGGCGACGAGGTCCGGCATCGAGCCGCCTAGTGTAGCGTCCCCCCCGACGATTCCGGGATCCCGCTGCGGGTCCGTTCGTCCAGGCGCCGCAGGTACTCCAGGAGGGCTTCCTGGACGGACATGTTGAGCGTCCGGGCAGGCGGTTGTTCGTGGCCGTCGAAACGGAAATTCCCTTGGGCCGAACTGAGGAGCATGAAGAGGGCGTTCTCGCCGGAGAGGTCGCAGATCCGGGCATCCACGATCCGGCCGTCGGCGAGGGCGAGCGTCCCCTCGCTGGCCTTGGGCTTGAGGATCATGGTTTTTGCCGTTCGATCGAGCCGGACGCCGATTGCGAGGTGCAGGACCCCGGTGCGGCGCTCGGCGTCGAGACTCTGGAGCAGCGAGGGCAGCGACATCTGCTGGAGCGTCCCCGAGAGGGACGAGCCGGCCTTTTCGGGGGCCGCCAGGGGCTCCGTGTCCTCGGTGCGGATGGCCTCCGCCTCCCGGATGGGGTGGAAGATCGAGCGGGCGTCGGCCTCGACGAGCGTGGCGAGGAAGACCCCGAGCCGGATCCGATCGCCCGGCCGGATCTCGGTCTCCTGGACGCGGAGGTCGTTGACGAACGTCCCGTTCTGGCTTCCCAGGTCCTTGACGAGGAAGGCCCGGCCGTTCCACTCGACCGTGGCGTGCGTGCGCGAGACGGTCTTGTGGGGCAGCACGAGGTCGCCGTTCGGGTCGCGGCCGATCCGGTTGGGGGACTCCTTCTTCAGGCGAATGGGAGGATAGGGGGAGCAGACGATGTAGGTGCGGATCTCGGTTCGCAGGATGTCGGTCTGGTGGAGATCTGGCGCGCCCTCGGATTTCGGGAGCGAGGATTGCGGCGGGCTTGGGGGCGAGGGGGCGACGACGGGATTCGGCGTCTCGGCCGGCGGCGGGGCGGGCCTTTCCGCGCGGAAGGCGGTGCGGCAGAGGCCGCAGACCAGGGCGTCGCCCGGATTCCGGGACCCGCAGGAAGGACAGGAAATCGACATCGCGCGTTGCCCCGTTCGATGTGCTATTTCGGCGGCGGGGGAGGCAGCGAGCCGGGTTGGACGGTGCCGCCCGTGAGGCGCTTGATTTCCTCGATCTGCCGGCCCGTTTCCATCGGACTGGACGTCCAGCCGATGGAATAGGTGTTGTTCAAGGGCGGCGTGCGGTTTTGGCCGGGGCGCAGGATCGTGCCGGGGTTGAAGGCGTTGGGGTCGTCGGGCTTCTTCACCTTCGCGGGCTCTGGCGGGAGGGTGACGCCGGGTTTCTTCTCGGCGAGGGCTTTTTCGGCGGCGGCCTTCCGGCGGGCCATGTCGGTTTCGCGGCGCTTGGCTTCCAGCGCGACGCCTTCCTGACGCTCCTCCAGGAGCGAGCGGAGGGCGGCCGGCGTGATCCAGGCGCCCTCATAGCAGACGAAGCCGTCCTCCTGGCGGGACTGGCTTTCCGTCACCCAGCGGTCGTCCTTCCGGACGTAGCCGAGAGCGGCCCGCGCGTCGGGCTGGTCGGGAGCGAAGGCGACGATCTCCCGGTAGGTCTTCTGCATCTCCGGATACAGGTGCTGTTCCTTGCAAAACTTCGCGAGCGCGAGGAATCCGGCGGCGTCGCCCTCCTGGAGGGCATCCCGGCGCTTCCGGTATTCCTCGAGGGGGGTCGGGGCGCGGACGATTTCGAGGACCTGCGAGGTCTCAACCTTCGTCGTCCCGATCGCCAGGCGCAGGCGGTAGTAGGTCAAGCCGTCCTCACGGACGGTTTCCAGGATGCTGCCCTCGAGCCGGACGCCGTCCTTGAGGACGAGGGTGTCGG
>CAYHQZ010000047.1:0-19355 GCA_964358555.1 uncultured Planctomycetia bacterium | reverse complement strand
CCAAGGCGCCCCTCTCCGTCCTACCCGCCAAGGCCGCCCCCCGGCCGGCCGGCCCCCCGGGCGTCCCGCCGAGCGCGGCGCCCGTCATCCCGTCCGATCCGAAGGTCGCGGACATCCGCCGGCTTCTGGCCGACAAGGAACGCCAGACCCTCGCGAAGGGCGAAAGCGAAGTCGCCGCCGATTTCATCGATCGGGTGAAGCTCTCCGACGCCGCCGATACGATCGGCCGGCGCGACCCCATCGAGGCCGCCGAGATCCTCTCGCGAAAGAACATCCCCGAGACCCGGAAGATCCTCCAGTTGATGAAGCCGCGGACCGCCGCGGCGATCCTCGCGCGCTTCGAGCCCTTCCGCGTCGTGCAGATATTCAAGGGCTACCGCCCCGCGGACGTCGCGGAGCTGTGGGGGCAGATGGACCCCGAGATCGGGGCGAAGATCCTGCTGCGGATGGATCCCGACCGGGCCGCCCAGCTTCTCTCGATCATGAAGGCGGAGGGCGCGGTTTCGATCCTCCAGCGCCGCGAGATCAAGGAGGTCTGGCCCATCTACGAGCGGCTCGACACCGCGAACCGGGCCCGGATCCTGTCGCAGCGGAACGCCGAATACGCCGCGAAGATCCTCGAGCAGGGCGACGTCCGCCAGGCCTGCCGGGTGCTCGAGCAGATGGACCCCGGCTACGCGGTCGGCGTCCTCGATCGCTGGGATCTGGGGATCGTGTCCGAGATCCTGATGGAGATGGCGCCCCCGCGCGTCGCGCGCATCTTCCAGCGAAAGAACCACGAGTGGGTCGCCGGGATGTTCGACAAGAACGGGCCGGGCTTCGCGTCCATTGTCCTGCCGCGGATGGACCCGGTGGACGCCGCCTACACCCTCGCGAAGCGCCCCCACGGCTTCTCCGTCGAGATCGTCCGGATCATGCCCCCCGCCGCCTCCGCCCAGATCCTCGCGAAGCGCGACTCCGAGAGCGCCGCGGAAATCCTCTCGCTCGTCGACAAGGAGGAGGAGGGCTCGCGCCTGCCTGCGGTCGCCTCCCGGCCGATGCTGCCGGTGCTCTCCTCGCGGAAGATCCTCCGGGGCGCCGGAATCCGGCCGAGCCAATACCGGAACGTCGCGCCGAGTCTTTCGCCGGGGGAAATCTACGGCGCCGCGATCCTGCAGGCGATGGACTCCGAGGTCGCCGCCTACGTGTTTGCGAAGCTGGAATCCCCCTACGCGGCGCGCGTCGTCGGCGCGGTTCCGTCCCCGTTCGCGCGCGATCTCCTCTCGCCCCGGACCCTCGAAGAGGTCTCTACGATCGTCAAGCACCTCGACGTGCGGCGCGCGGGGAAGATCCTCGACAATCGGAAGCCCGAGGAGTTGAACACGATCCTGCTGGCGCAGGACCTGGAACGCGAGGCGGGGATCCTCTCCCACGTCAACGACAAGGTCGCCGCCTTTCTCCTCGCCGGGCGCGGGAAGAAGCAGGCGATGGTCCTCTTGAACCTCATGGAGCCCCCGCAGGTCTCGCGCGTCCTCGGCCGGATGGACACGCTCGTGAAGATCCTGCTCAAAAAGGCCGCGCGCCGGAAGGCCCGCGAAGCGCGCCGCGCCGCGCCGCCGCCCCCCCCGCCTCCGAAACGGAAGCGCGAGGAGCCCGGGGCGCTCACGATGATGGGGGTGCGCAAGCCCGCGCCCTCCGCGCCGCCAACCCCCGCGGCGCCGGCGGCTTCCGGGGCGCCGGAAGAGATTCCCGAAAGCGTCGAGCCGGAGGGGGAGGGCGGGGCGCTCACGATGCTCGGGCTGCGCGTCGGGGAGGGCGACGCCGCGGAGCCGCCGGTCGGCGAGGCCTCGGAGGCAGGCGCGCTCACGATGCTGGGCATGCGGACGCCGTCCGCGCGCCCGCCGTCGGCGCCCGCCGGGAAGGGCGACATCCTCCATCCCCGGCTCGGCGGCGCGTCCGCGGCCCCGGCGCCCTCCCCCGACAAGACCCAGGAGGTCGAGGAGATTCCAGAGGAGCCGGTCGAGGACGTCGACGAGGTCTCCGAGGTCGAGGAGGTCGACGAGGCCGCCATCGTCGCCGACATGCGCGAGCGCCTCGCGAAGGCCCCCGGCGAGCACACGATGTCGCCCGAGGAGATCGAGGAGGTCGACGTCCTCGAGGACCTCTCCGCCGGATTCCAGGCCGACGATCTGCTGGAGGAGTTCGAGGAGGCGATCGCCGTCGAGGAGGCCGAGGAGGTCCAGCCCGAGGCGGACGAGGCGCCCGCGCCCGCCCCCGAGGCGGCCGCCGCGCCGGCCCCCGCCCCGGAGACGCCCGTTCCCGCTCCCGGCGTCCGCCCCGGCGCCTCCGACTGGTCGGATCGGGAGGAGGTCAACCCCGCGAAGATCCGCGACCCCGAGGAGGTGCTGGTGCGGCGGGGGACCGATCTCGTCAAAGAGATGGCGCTGGGGCTGACCTTCGAGACGTTCGCCTACCTCGTCCCGCGGCGCCCGCCGAAATACGCGATGGACCTTTTGCTCCGGCGCGATCTGCCCGAGACGCTGAAGATCCTGACGGACCTGCCCGCCGAGAAGTCCGCGCGCCTGCTCGCGACCCTGCCGGACCCGCTGCAGGAGGCGAAGATCCTGAACCAGCTGCCGGTGAAGAACGTCTCGCGGATCCTGCGCTTCCGCAGCCTCTCTCGCGCCCGCGCCATCACGAACGCCTGGCCCATCCCGTTCGCCAAGGCCGTCCTCGACGGGATGAAGAACCAGGACCTTGCGGTCCTGCTGGAGGGCGTGGACCCGGCGCGCGCCTCCGAATTCCTCAACGCCTTCCCCGAGCCGCGGATGGTCGAGATTCTCTCCCACATGTCGGGGCTCAAGATGGAGCGCCTCCTCGTGGGGCGCCCCGAGGGCGTCGTCGCGCAGGTCCTCGCCCGGCGCGAGCCCGACGAGGTCGCGCATATCTTCATGGGCGCGGAGGTCGCGGCGGCCTGCGCGGTCATCTCCGCGATGCCCCCGCGGGCCGCGATCGAGGCCATCCTGCGGCTCCCGCACGAGCGCTCCGCGCGGTTCCTGGTCGCGCTCGACTACGAGACGGCCGCCGCCCTCGTCGGCCTCATATACCCGGACCCCTCCTCGAAGATCGTCCAGAAGATGGCCCCGGCGGACGCCGTCCTGATCCTGGGGCGCCTGCCCGACGAGAAGGTGAATGCGATCCTCGCGCGATTGGAGCACGAGGACACCGCCTACATCCTCTCGGCCTGGGGCGCGGAGCATGCCGCGCGCTACCTGCTCCAGATGTACGAGCTCGACGTCGCGCAGATCCTCTCGCGGATGGTCCCGAACTTCGTGACGGACGTTTTGCTGCACGTCCCCGTCACGAAGCGCGACCGGATCCTGATCCTGCTCGAGAACCTCGAGAAGAAGCGCGCGGTCGAGGCCGCCGACAAGGAATTCGAGCGGCGCCGGCCGCGCTACTTGTAGCGACCCGCGGCGAAGCGGCCGGCCGCGGGCGGGAATCTATCGGCCCTGCAGCGAGACCGGCCACAGCGCGAGCGGCCGGCAGGGGCTCGAGCGCAGGAACCGGACGGTCGATTCGAGGCGGGGCAGGGCCGGGTCGATCGCGCCGAGGACGGCCCCGAGACCGTTCGCGGGCGCGCGCGTCTGGCCGGAGGCGTCCGGTGCCTCGAAGATCGCCTCGAAGAGGGTCTTAGGTTTCGGCAGGATCTCGATGGGCATCTTGCGATCCTCGGGAATCCCGGCCTCCTTTTTCGCGACCTGGATCGATTCCCACAGCCCGCCGAGTTCGTCCACGAGCCCCCGGGCCGAGGCGTCCGCGCCGGTCCAGACGCGCCCCTGGCCGACCCGGTCGGCGTCCTCGACCTTCATCTTCCGCCCCTCGGCGACGACCTTGAGGAAGTCCTGGTAGGTGTCCTCCATCATCGCCTCGAGGGCTTTTCGCTCGTCCTCGGAGAACGGCGAGGTCGGAGAGAAGATGCCCGATCGCTTGCCGCGGGCGAGGACCTGCGGCCGGATTCCGACCTTCTCGAAAAGGTCCTTCATTACGAGCTTGCCGCCGAACACGCCGATGGAGCCCGTCAACGTCATGGGATCGGCGAGAATCCGCCGCGCAGGCGCGGCGAAGTAGTAGCCCCCCGAGGCCGCCATCCCCCCGAAGGACGCGATGACGGGCTTTTTCGCCGCGAGGGCCTTGACCTCGCGCGCGATCGCGTCGGAGGCGGCGGCCGAGCCGCCCGGGCTGTTCACCCGCAGGACCACCGCCTTCACCGACGCGTCGGACTGCAGGCGCTTCAGGATCCGGACGGTCGGCCCCCGGAGGATGGCGCCGCCCGAGAACGGATCGCCGCTCTCGCCCTCGGAAATCATCCCCTCCAGGAAGACGATCGAGATCCGGTCGCCCTCGGGCGCGGCCGCGGCGGGCGGCTTAAAGAGGGAGAGCAGGTCCATGAGGCTCGCGGGCCCCTTCGGGCGGCGCTTCCCGTAGCCGCGGATGATCGGAGCGGGTCCGGCGCCCTTCGCGGCGCCGAGGCGGGCGGCGAGATCGGAGTCGGCGACGAGGGCGTCGACGAGGCCCCGGCGCTGGGATTCCCGCGCGGAGAATGGCCCCTGCTCCAGGATCTCGCGGAAGCGCGCGTCCGGGATCTTCCGCCCCTCGACGCCGGCGCGCACGATCTCGGCGTGCAGCCGATCGAGAATCGCCTCGTAGACCTCTTTCGAGGCCGGCGTCATCTCGGCGCACGTGAGCGGCTCGAGGGCGTTTTTGTATTTCCCGCGCTGGACCCCGTCGAAGGCGAGCCCCAATTTATCGAGCAGGGGCTTCACGTAGAGGACCTCGAGCCGCCCGCCCGTGAGCATCATCGCGCCCGCGGGGTCCATGAGGACCTCGTCGCACTCGGCGGCAAGGAGGAAGTGCTTGGTCTCCGCGAGGGAGAGCAAGGCGGCGACGCGCTTGCCGGCCTTCCGGATCCCCCGGACCCGGGCCTGGATTTCCGAGACCTGGCCGAGGTCGAGATCGACCGGTCCCGTCAGATCCAGCACGACGCCCGCCAGGGCGGCGTCCTGCTCGGCGCGCTTGAGCCGGCGCAGCAGCGAAAAGAACGTCTCGTCCCCCGAGCCGAAGAGGCCCGAGGCGTCCTCGAGCGCCAAGTGCTCGGGATAGGAGCCCCCGATCCGGATCATCGCCCAGGACACGGCGGGCTTCTCGGCGGGCGCGGCCTTCAACGGGGGCGCGCCCTTCGCGGGCGCGTCCGGGGGGGCCGGGGCGGCGGCGAGGAGAAAGAGCGGAAGCGCGAGTGCGGCGGCGCGAATCGAAAGCATGGGGTTCCTCCGGGGCCAACTATAACCCGCCGGCGGGATCCCTAGCGCTCGCCGACCTCGGCGCGGAACCGCCGTTCGCCTCGCGTCACCTCGAGACGGACGGCGTCCCCGCGGGCGAACCGCTCGCGGAGGGCGTGAAGGCTGGCGGGGGGGGACCCTTCCGATTCGACGATGCGATCGCCCGGGCGCAGGCCCGCCTTCTCCCAGCGGGAGCCCGCGCGGACGCGGGTCGCGACGAGGCCGTCGTCGGCGTCCAGGCCGAAGGCGCGCTTGCTCCGCCAGTCGAGGCGCTTAACGTCGATCCCGTCGGTCTCCCAGGCCTTCCGCGCCGCCTCGTCCTGCAGGAAGAGCCGGATCGCGGAGGCCGGCACGGCGAAGCCGAGACCCTCGCCGCCCCCGACCTTCGCGGCGACGAGCCCGACGACGTCGCCGACGGCATTGACGAGCGGCCCGCCGGAGTTCCCGGGGTTCACCGCCGCGTCGAACTGGATGTAGTCCGAGATTTCGCGGGCCTCGCCCTCCGGCTCGTCGAGGGTCCGGGCGGCCGCCGAGACGATGCCGGCGGAGAGCGTGTTGTGCAGCAGGAACGGATGCCCGATCGCGCAGACCGTCTCGCCCTCCACGAGGGCGTCCGAGTCCCCGAGGACAGCCGGCCGCGCGGACGCGGGCGGGGCGCTTTGGAGGCGCACGAGGCCTAGGTCCGTCCGCCCGGAAATCGCGGAGATTTCGCCGCGGATCTCCCGGCCGCCCGGGAACGTGACGCGGACGGCGGCGGAGTCCTCGAGGACGTGGCGGTTCGTGAGAATCCGGCCGTCCTCGAGGAGAATCCCGGTTCCCGCCGCGTGGTCCCGGCGCCAGCCGAGGAGGGGGATGTGCAGGGGCGCGAACGCGACGTAGAAGGCCGCCCCGATTACGTTGCCGCTCCGCGCGATGGCCCAGAACTGCCGCGCAGGCGTCGTCTCCGTGATGACCTGGACGACGGTGGAGTTGAGGGCGCCCGCGAGGGTCCGGAGGTCGGGGGCCGGGGGCGGCGATCCCTTCACGGGCGCCGGCAGGTTCGAAAGAAGCGCGGCCCAGGCCTGGTCGAGCGCCGAGTGGAACGCCGCGGCCATCGCCTCCGTCGCCTTGGCGCGGGCGTCCCCGCCGAAGAGCGTGGAGTGGCCCGCGCGCGACTCGCGGCCCTCGAAGACCTGCTCCAGCAGGACGGTGCCGTCGCGCCGGGCCCGGATCGAAACCGCGAAGACGGCCTCGGCCCGCGGGGGGGCGAGGAACAGCGGCAGCCCGCCGGAGGCCTGAAGATCCGATCGCTCGATCCGGGCCTCGACGATCAGGTCCAGGCCCCGGGTCGCGAGCGCGAGGGCTTCCGCCGCGTCGCGTCCGTCCTCGATGGGATCGAGCGGGATCGTCTCCTGGAACGTCCGCTTCCCCGCGCGCAAAAGCGATATCGCCAGCGCAGGCCCCGTCTCGAAGGCGTAGTCGTTGGAGCCGTCGTCGTAGTCGTGGACGCGGTTGCGCGAGGCCGCCGGGACGAATATCCCCGCGCGCAGCGGGATGGAGCCCGCGTGGGTCTGGCGCGCGGAGACGGGGGCCTCCCGCGGGATGGGCAGGGGGGCCGGGAGCGAGGAGGCGCAGCCGAGGGCGAGCGCGGCGAGGAGGGCGATTGCGGCCGGCCGAGACATGGGCGCCACATCGCGAGTGTAGCGCGGACGGTTGATTCCGGGGCAAATGCGGCGACAATGGCCGCGATGGCAGGCGTCCGCCGGTTCGGCGTCTCGATGGAGCCCGATCTCGTCGCCGCGCTGGACCGGATCGCCCGCGAGGCGAATCTTTCGAACCGCTCGGACGCGATCCGGGCGCTCGTCCGGGAGCGCTCGGAGGCGCCGGCGGGCCGGGGCGAGGCCGTCGGCACGCTCGCGCTCGTCTACGACCACGAGCGCCGGGAAGTTGCGCGAAGGCTTACCAGTTTCCAGCACGACCATGCCGACCGGGTCGTTGCGGGCATCCACATCCACCTCGACAAGCACCGTTGCCTCGAGGTCCTGGTCCTGCGGGGCCCCGCCGCCGATATTCGCCGGATCGCGGATCGGCTCATCGGGACCCGAGGCGTTGAGCGCGGGCGGCTGACATGGACCACGGTTGCGGGAAGGAAGGGGCATCGGCATGCCCATCGGGCATGAACGAAGGCGCTGTAGCCGGGGCGCGTTGTTTCGTTACGGCGCGCGGGGATAGGATGGGACGCGTGGTGGCACGAACGGCGCTCCGGATGCTACCCGTCCTTGCGGCGCTGGCGCTCGCGGCCGGGTGCGGCAGGTCCGCCGAGTCCCCGGCGGGCAAGCGCGCGCGGGTCCTCTGCACGGTCTATCCGGTCTACATTCTTGCGAGCGAAATTGCGCAGGGCTGCCCGGGCGTGGAGGTGACGCTGCTGCTGCCCGCCGCCGCGGGCTGCCCGCACGACATCGCGCTGACGCCGGACGCCGCCCGGCGGATCGCGTCGTGCGACGTGCTGCTGGCCAACGGATTGGGCCTCGAGCCGTTTTTAAAGGAATCGGAGAAGGCCTACCCGAAGCTGCGCGTGGTCGAGCTCGCGGAGGCGGCGCTGGACGCGGCGGACGGAAGCCCCGGGGGAAAGGCTGCGGAACATGGCCATGCGCACGGAAACGGGACGAACCCGCACCTCTTCGCGAGCCCGAAGCGCGCGGCCCGCTACGCACGCGCCATCGGGGAAGCGATGGCGGCGGTTGCGCCCGCGGACGCGGCGCATCTCCGGGCGAACGCGTCGGCCCTCGCCGCCCGCCTCGACGCCCGCGCGGGCGAGTTCGCGCTCGCGGCGAGGCGCCTACCCGAGGCGCGCCGCCGGATCGTCACGATGCACGAGGCCTTCGACTGGCTTGCCGCCGACGCGGGCCTCGTCGTCGTGGGGACGGTGCTTCCCGTCGAGGGGAAGGCCCCCTCCGCGGCCGATCGGATCGCGCTCTTCAAGGCCATCCGGGAGAAGGGCGCCGCCGCCGTCTTCTCCGAGCCGCAGTATTCCGCCGCCGCCGCCGCCGCCGTTGCGCGCGAGGCGGGCGTCCCCGTCGCGCTCTTCGACCCCGTCGCCTCCGGCCCGGCGGACGCGGGCCCCGGCTACTATGCGGCGGCGATGCGCAAGAACCTCGAGACCCTGGAGGCCATCCTTGGCGAGCGGAAGTGACGGGGCCGGCGTGGCCGTCTCGCTTTCGGACGTGACGGTCCGGGTGCGGGATCGGGCGATCCTGGAGGGCGTGACGGCCCGGATTCCGCGCGGCGGGATCACGGCCATCGTGGGGCCGAACGGCTCGGGCAAGACGACGCTCTTGCGCGCGATCCTGGGGCAGATTCCCTTCGAGGGGGCCATCCGGTTCGAGGGGAATCGTCCGCCGAGGTTCGGCTACGTTCCCCAGCGGTTCGAGTTCGATCGGGACATGCCGATCACGGTCCTGGAGTTCTTGTGCGCCGGACGGCAGCGGCGGCCCCTGTGGCTCGGGGTCGCGCGGCGGCGCCGGGCGCGCGCGGAGGCGTCGCTTAAGGCCGTGGGCGCGGGCGGCCTCGCCGGGCGGCGGATGGGCGCGCTTTCCGGCGGCGAGCTGCAGCGGGTGCTCCTGGCGCTCGCGCTCGATCAGGAGCCGGATCTTTTGCTGCTGGACGAGCCCGAGGCCGGCGTGGACGCGGCGGGGGAGCGGCTCTTCTGCGAGCGTCTCGAGGATCTGCGGCGCACGAGGGGATTTACGCCGATCTGGGTGAGCCACAACCTGCCGCTCGTCGCGGGGCACGCGATGCACGCGATTCTCTTAAACCGCGCTCTCGTCGCGGAGGGCTGCCCCTGCGACGTCCTCAAGCCCGACATCCTCGAGCGCGCCTTCGGGGTCCACATGGAGGCCTTCGCGACGCCTTCCGGCCACGGGCCCGACGCCCCCCACGTCCCGATCTTCCCGCGGGAGTACTGACGGATGGACCTCTCGCCCCTCTTCGACCTCGTCGGGCGCGCGATCCCGATCGACTGCATGCAATACCCGTTCATGCAGCGCGCGCTCGTGGTCCTGCTCTTGATCTCTCCCGCCTGCGCGGCCCTGGGCGTGCCCGTCGTGAACGCCCGGATGGCCTTCTTTTCCGACGCGATCGGGCATAGCGCGTTCGCGGGGGCCGCGATCGGGATGCTTGCGGCCGTGGACGTCCGCGTCTCGATGGCCGCCTTCGCGGTCCTCATCGGGATCTCCGTCACCGCCATCGTCCGGAAAGGCAAACTCCCCTCCGACACGGCCATCGGGGTGCTCCTGTCCGCCTCCGTCGCCTTCGGGCTCGCCGTCGCAAGCCGGCCGGGCTTCTCGGGCCGAGTGCCGGCGTTCTTGTTCGGGGACATCCTGGCCCTCTCCGACGCCGACGTGCTGCGCGCCTTCGGCCTCCTCGCCCTCGTCGCGCTCTTCCAGGTCGCGGCCGGCAACCGCGTGCTCTACGCGGGGCTCTGCCCGTCGCTCGCCAAGGCCCACGGCGTCCGGGTCGCCCTGTGGGACTACGTCTTCGCGATCCTCGTGGCGCTCGTCTCCATTTTCGCGGTCCAGGCGATGGGGGTGCTGCTCGTCACGGCGATGATCGTCGTCCCGGCCGCCACCGGCCGGAGGCTCGCGACTTCGCTTGGCGGGATGTTCCGATGGTCGGTCCTCGCGGGGACGACCAGCGCCGCCGGGGGGCTCGTCCTCTCCGCCCAGCCCTTCGTCGGCGTCGCGACGGGGCCGGCGATCGTCTTGTGCGCCGTGGCCTGGTTCGTCGCCGCCTCCGTCGCCTCCGCGATCCGCGACCGCGCGGCGGCTTGACGGGGTGCGCGACGCCGCCTAGCATCCCGCCGCGATGGTGCTACTTTTTTGTAAATTCGTAACACGACCCGCCCGGGGAGGGGATCCGCGACCATGCACATGGCCGACGCGCTGATCTCGCCTGCCGTGGGCGGGACGATGTGGGCCGCCTCGGCGGGGCTCGCGGCCTATTCGGCGAGGAAGGTCCGGCTCGAGGCCCAAGACGGCAAGGCCCCCCTCATGGGCGTCCTCGGGGCGTTCGTCTTCGCCGCCCAGATGGTGAACTTCGCGATCCCGATGACCGGATCGAGCGGGCATTTGGCGGGGGGGATGCTCCTGGCGATCCTGCTCGGGCCGCACGCGGCGTTCCTCGCGATGTTCTCGATCCTTTCCGTGCAGGCCCTCTTCTTCGCGGACGGGGGGCTCTTGGCGCTCGGGTGCAACGCCTTCAACCTCGGCTTCTGGCCGTGCTTCGTCGCAATTCCGTTCGTCTTCCGGCCGATCGCGGGGGCTTCCCCCGGCCGGGGGCGCCTCCTCGCCGCCGCCATCCTGGCGGGCGCATGTTCGCTGCAGCTGGGTGCGTTCGGGGTCGTCCTGCAGACGCTCGTCTCGGGGCGATCGGACATCCCGTTCGGCGCGTTCGCCCTGCTGATGCAGCCCATCCATCTCGCCATCGGGGTCGTGGAAGGCGTCGTCACCGCCGCGCTCATGTCCTTCGTCCGGCAGGCCCGGCCGGAGATCCTGGACTTCGCCCCGCCGGCCGCGCCGGCCGGATCCTCCCGCCGGCCGCTCATCCTCGCGATCGCCGCGGCGGCGCTCGTCATCGCCTCGGCGGTCTCGTGGCTCGCCTCCGCGCGCCCGGACGGGCTGGAATGGTCCCTGGAAAAGGCGACGCGCAAGGGGACGCTGGCGGCCCCCGCGGACGCGCGCAAGCCCTGGCCCGCGGTCGATGCCGGCACGTCGCTCGCCGGCGTTGTCGGCGCCGCCTCGGCGCTCGTCGTGTCCGGGCTCGTCGGGTGGGCACTTCGGCGCCGCGCGAGGAGCGGCTAGGGGACGCCGGATGGCCCGCATCCACGCGGCGGTATCGGAGCTCGGCGCGCTGGACGACCTCGCGTCCCTCGATTCGCCGGTCCACCGCCTGGACCCGCGGGCCAAGGTCCTCGTGACGGCGGCGTTCCTCGTGACGGCGGTGTCGTTCCCGAAATGCGAGATCGCGGAACTGATGCCGCTGTGCCTCTACCCTGTCGTGCTTCTGTCGGCCGGGCGGGTGCCCCTGCAGATGCTTGCGCGCACCCTGCTCCTCGCGTCGCCCTTCGCGGTGATGGCGGGGATGTTCAATCCCCTGCTGGATCGGGAGATCGCGGCCCGCTGGGGGGCGCTCGAGGTGACCGGGGGATGGCTATCGTTTTTCTCGATCCTGATCCGCTTCGCGCTGACCGCGAGCGCGGCGCTGATCCTGCTCGCCTGCACGGGCTACGCCTCCGTGTGCGCCGCGCTCGGGCGCCTCGGCGCGCCGAGGGTCCTGGTCGCGCAGTTCCTCCTTCTCTACCGGTTCCTCTTTTTGCTCGCGGGCGAGGCGGCGCGGATGTCGCGGGCGCACGCGCTGCGCTCGGGGACGGGTCGCCGCCCGTCGATCCGCGAATGGGGGGGGCTCGCCGGGAACCTGCTGCTCCGGGCGTTCGATCGCGGCTCCCGGGTCCACGCGGCGATGCTCGTCCGGGGCTTCGACGGGACGCTGCCGGAGACGCGCCCGATGCGCTGGACCGCGGTCGACACGGCCTTCGTCGGGCTCTGCCTCGCCTTCTTCGCGCTCGCGCGGTTCGGGCATCCCGCGGAGCGCCTGGGGCGATTCCTGCTGGAGACCATCGGATGAGCCATCACATCGTCGAGGCGGCCGGCCTGGAATACGCCTACCCCGACGGGACGCCCGCGCTGCGGGGGATCTCGTTTCGGATCGGGCACGGCGAGTCGGTGGGCGTCGTCGGCGGCAACGGGGCCGGCAAGAGCACGCTGTTGTGGCACCTGAACGCCTGCCTGTTTCCCGCGAAGGGGGCGGTCCGGATCGGCGAGGTTCCCGTCTCGCGTTCCACCGCGCCGGAGATCCGCCGCCACGTCGGCACGATCTTCCAGGACGCCGACGATCAGCTGTTCATGCCCACGGTGGGGGAGGACGTGGCCTTCGGGCCGAGGAACATGCGGCTGCCGCAAGACGAGGTGGAGTCCCGCGTGCGCCGGGCCCTGGAGGCGGTGAATGCGTCGCACCTTTCCGCCCGGCCGCCGCATCATCTGTCGGGGGGCGAAAAAAGGGCGGCCGCCATCGCATCGGTGCTGGCCATGTCGCCGGACATCCTGGCGATGGACGAGCCGACGTCGGGCCTCGACCCGCGGGGCCGGCGCGCGCTCATCGAGATCCTGAAGGGCTTCGCCCACACGAAAATCATCGCCTCGCACGATCTCGAAATGATCCTGGAGCTCTGCCCTCGGACGCTGCTGCTGCACGAGGGCCGCCTGGTCGCCGACGGCGCGACGCGCGATATCCTTTCCGACGCCGCGAAGATGGAGGCCCACGGCCTCGAAGTCCCGCTGTCGATCCGATACGGCAGTCTAAAGTCCAACGTCCAAGGTCCAAAGTCGTGACCTAGGACCTAGGACTTAGGACTTTGGACTTCCCCCCTCTGCCCCTGCACAATCGGGGGGATGCTCCGCCGCACGTTCCAGCACGTCCCCGGGATTGGCGAGAAGACGGAGCAGGCGCTGTGGCGGGCGGGGGTGCGGGACTGGGACGACTTTGCGCCGGCCCTCGTCCGGCCGCTGTGCAAGGAATCGATCCGCCTCGCGGCCGAGGGGGTGCTCGAGGAATCCCGCGCGGCGCTCGCGCGGGCCGATGCGGCGTGGTTTGCCGGGCGGCTGCCCCGCCACGAGGCCTGGCGGCTCTTTCCGGATTTTGAACGCGGGGCGGGCTACCTCGACATCGAGACGACGGGGGTCTCGGGCGACGACGCGGTGACGGTCGTGGGGCTCTCCGACGGAACGCGCTTCGAGTCGTTCGTCGCGGGGAAGAACCTCGACGAATTTCCCGATGCGATCCGGCGCTTCCGCGTCCTCGTCACCTTCAACGGGATCCGTTTCGACGTTCCGTTCCTGAAGCGCGCCTTCCCGCGGGCCGAAATCCCCGAGGCCCAGCTGGACCTGCGCTGCGTCTTCGCGAAGCTCAAGCTGACGGGGGGGCTGAAGAAGATCGAGCAGGCCCTCGGGATCGAGCGTCCGGAGGACGTCGTCGGGATCAACGGCTGGCAGGCGGTCGTCCTCTGGCAGCGCTGGCTCGAGGGCGACGAGGAGGCGCTCGACCTGCTGGTGCGCTACAACCGCGCCGACGTCGAAGGATTGCCGGCGCTCCTCCGGATCGCGACGGAGCGGGCGCGCGCCCGGGTGGCGAGCGCGCTGGGGGAGGGCGCGTGAGCCTCGGCCGCGTTCGCCTCGTTGCGTGCCTGCTCGCCTTTCTTGCGATTGGCCCTAGGCTTCCTTCGGTCTCGGGGGACTACGTCCTCGACGACCCGCTCCTTCTCGGCCGGCCGGAATTGAAGCCGGCGGAAAGCCCGGCCGCGCTCGCGAGCCAGATCCGGACGCTCTTCGGCCAGTCCTACTGGCACGGGCTCTACGAGGCCGGTCCCTACCGGCCCCTTTCCATGGCCTCGTTCGCCCTCGATGGCTTCCTCCTCGGCGCCGGCGCCCCGGGCCGGCGCGCCCTCAACCTTCTCCTGCATGCTGCGAACGTCCTGCTCCTCTTCGGGCTCTTGCGCCGGCTGCTTCGCGACGACGCCGCCGCGGCGCTGGGGGCCGCGTTTTTCGCGATCCATCCGATTCACGGGGAGGTCTTCGGCACCGTCATCGGGCGGACGGATCTCTTGGCGACGTGTTTCTCGCTGCTCGCGCTGCGGGTGTTCCTCGGAGAGGGGCGGGGGTTTTCCCGGGCGGCCTGGACGGCTTCGTTCTGGCTCCTGGCGCTGTGTTCGAAGGAGTCGGCCTCGAGCCTCCCCCTCGCGGCCCTTGCGCTCTTGGCGCTCCTGCCCGAATCCTCGCGTCGCGGCCGGATCGTTCCCGCCGCATGCGCGGCCGTCGCGGCCTTCGCGGTTTTCTTCCTTTTGCGCGCAGGCGCCATGGGGTTGTCGGCCCGTTGGAGCGATCCGAGCGCGTTCGGGCCGGATCTCGCGGACCGCGCGGGGTCCGTCGTCCGCGCGCTGGTCTGGGATCACGCCTCGATGCTCTGGCCGTTCGGCCTTTCCGCGATGCACCCCTTCCCGAAGCCTGGCTCGATCGCGGCCGGCGAGACACTGCTGCGCGTTCTGCTGTTGGGCGGCCTTGCGCTCGTGCTGCTCCGATCCGGCCCCGTCCCGCGGGCCTCCGCGCTCGCCTTCTGGGCGCTCCTGCTGCCCGTCGCGAACATCGGCATCTCGCTCGGCGTCGAAAAGGCCCCGCGCTTCCTCTACCTGCCCGCCGTCGCGGCCGCGATCCTCGCGGGGTTCGCCATCCGCGCCGCCCTTGCGCGCCTGCCGTCCGCGCGCGCCTCCCTCGCCCTCGCAACGCTTGCCTTCGCGTCCCTCGCCTTCGCATTTCCGCTGGCCTGGTCCACGCCCGGAGGGTTGCAGCAAACATCGCTTCGCCAGGAGCCGGCGGGCTTCCTGCTGCGCGTCCTCGAGGGCGAGCGGATCCGGCGGGGCTCGCGGCCCGCCGCCGCCGAGCGCGCGTTCGCCGCCGCTCTCCGGCTCGATCCCGTCCATCCCGACGTTTGGCTCGGGATCGGGCTGTGCCGGATGGATCGGGGCGCGTTCGCCGCCGCCCGCGCGCCGCTCTCGGCCTGCCTCTCGATAGCGAAGCCCGGCGGCCCCAACGCGCGGACCGCCCTCGCGGCCCTCCGCGCGAGCTTCCGGGAGACGGGCGACCTCGAAGCCGGCGCCGAGGCGTTCCGGGCGCTCGTCTCGAAATTCCCGGAGGCCCGCGCGCACCTTAAGGCCCTGGAGGCGGAGCGCAAAAGCGGCCGGCCCTGACGCGCAGGCGCCGTCAGTCCGCGACGCGCCAGATCCGGACGAGGAGGTCCTTGCCGGGGAACGCGAAGTCCCCGCCGCGGCCGCCGCGGGCGCTCGGGGAGTCGTGGCGCTCGTTGCCGGCGCAGGTAACAAGAAACTTGCCGTCGGCCGACCAGCGGGCGGAACTGACCTCGTCCTTGTGGTCGGGGAAGTCCATCAGCTTCTGGCCCGTGGCGGGGTCCCAGAGGAAGACCTTGGACTGGCCCCCGGAGGCGAGGACCGATCCGTCCGGGGAGAACTCGAGGGCGAAGACGCGCACCGTGTGCGGGGCCCAGTCCCGGATCAGGGCCGACGTCTTCGGATCGAAGAGCCGGATGTGGGCCGGGACGCCCTCGTTCGCCTTCTTGTGGGCGTCCACCCGCCGCATCCCGTAGCCGACAGCGATGAACTTGTCGTCGGACGACCAGTCCACGCGGTAGGCGTGGGGCTCCGTCGGCGCGTCGGCGGCGGGGACGGGGACGCGCTTCACGAGGGACATGTCCGGGATCTTGGCGTCTTTCGTCATGGCGAAGCCCCAGAACTCCTTGTGCATTGTCGTCCGGTCGTCCCGGGAGAGCATCGGCCCTTTTCCGGAGGCGTCGAGGATGTCGAAGCCCTGCGTGCTGACGGCCGCGATCTTCATCCCGTCCGGGGACCACGCGATGCCTTGGACTGCCTCCGCCCCCTGGCCGGGCTTGGGGACGAAGATGCAGTGGGCCATGATTTCGGGAGCGACCGTGCGGTCGCCGAAGCCCGAGACGCCCTTCTCGCTTCCCGTCGCGGGCGTGTCGAAGTTCCAGACGCTGACGACCCCTGCGCACTGGGCGACGGCGATGAGGCGGCGCGTAGGATTCCAGGCGACCTGCAGCGACTCGTAGGGGATGCCGCCGCGGAAGGCCTTCTGGCAGCGGAAGTCGTTCTGCGAGTCCCAGACGAAGGCCGCGTGCTCGGATCCGATGGCGACGGCGTAGCGGTTGTCGACCCAGACGATCGTCCGCTGGGCGCCGAGTGCCGGGCGCGGGTCGGGCCGGCGGCAGAGGAATTTTCCCGTCTTCGCGTCGAAGAACCGGATGACCTTGAACTTCCCCCCGACGGCGAGGAAGCGTCCGTCCGGGGAGAGGACGGCGTCCACGGGCCCGCCGAGCATGTCGCCCTGGAGCGTGACGGGCTCCATGTTGATCGAGAGGACGAGCTCCGGCGTTTTGCGCAGGCGCTCGCGGGTCGGCGCGCCGCTTTTTACGGGCGGCGGCTCGGGGGGCTTCGTCGCCTCGGGCTTCGTCGGCTCCGGAGGCTTGACGGGCTCCGGCGGCTTCGCGGGCTCGGGCGGCTTGACGGGTTCCGGGGGTTTTACGGGCTCCGGTGGTTTTACGGGTTCGGGAGGCTTGACGGGTTCCGGCGGCAGGGCCCACACGGGCGGCTTCGTCGGCTCGGGCGGCGGGGCCCAGCCGGGGGGCGCCGCTCCCGTCGCGCTCGGCGGCGCGTTCTCCGCCGCCTCGACGCCGAAGAGCGCGAAGACCAGCCCCGCGAGCCCGGCGGCAAGGGGGCGGAGGCGTCGCGCGGTCTTCGTGTCGCTCATGCGTTCCCCCGTTCGTCCCCCGGAATCATGCCCGATGCGCCGGGCAAGCCTCCAGCAGAAAACGCCGTTCCTCCCCGTTATCGGATCCGTGGCGGGCGACGGGAGGGGCATCGTGGCTATACTCCGGCCACAGGAACGCCATGGGTCTCGGGATCAGCGCGATCGGTCGGGGACGCAAGCGGCTCGTCCTGTCGCGGCCTTCGGCGGCCGCCCTCCTCGAGCGCATCGAGGCCTTTTCGACCTCCCTGCCGGCGGAGCCCTGGCATTGCCTCGAGCGGATCTCGCGCGAGGACGAAAAACTCCTCGTCCATCTCCATCCGGCCGAGGAAGCCGTTTATATGGAGCCCGCCGCCGGCGGGGCGATCCGCTGTACGGCGAAGACGAGCTCCGCGGGCCCGGGCTATCACCGCTACCTCGTGGAGTTCCTCGAGGCCCTCGGCCGCTCCGCCAGGATCGAGTGGGAGTGGAAGGACGCGGAGGGAGAGCCGGGCGACGAGACGGGCTACGCGGAGCACCGGGACTTCGCCCGCCTCCAGCGCGAGATGCTGGCCTGGCTTCGGGCCCTGGCCGGGCAGGTTTCCGACGAAAAGTTTGCGGCGGATTTCGATGGTTGCCTCGCCATCTCGATGCCCATGGGGTGTTCCCTCGCGGGCGAGTCCCGTTTCGCCATGACGCCCCTCGGATTTCGCGACCGCGAATGGTTTCGTCAAGCGACCGAGACGCCGCCCGAATTCGCCATGCCGTATGGGGAGGAGCATTTCCCCTGGTGGGGAGAAGGGGAAGACGCCTCGTTCTACCGGAACACGGCCCTCGCCCTCCTCTGGTGCGAATGCCCCTGGCATCGTCCTGCGGACGATCGGGAGAAGGCGCTCCTGCGGCAGATCGACCGTTGCCTTGCGCGCGCACATTCCCTGGATCCGAAGGGGGATCTCCCTTGGGCGGAATGGAAGGAGGTCCTGGACCTTCTCGGCGACAGCAAGGGCGCCGGGCGGCTGGCGGCGCGGATCCCCGCCGGCGCGCCCCCGGCCTCCATCGGCTACCGGCGCCGGCTCATGCGCCGCCGCCTGACGGGGCCGTGGACCGTCGCGCTGGCCGGGTCCTTCTACGAGGAGCTGCAGGACGAGGGGCGGACTGTGTGCTACTGGCTCGGCAACCGGACCGTCCGGGGCAGCTCCTTGTCCATGACCCCGAAGAAGGGCGCAAAGCCCTCGCCGATCGCCCCCGACGACGAGGACCGCGCGGAGAACGTGGAGATTGTCCCCTTCGAGAAGGGGGACGTGACGGGATTTGCCGGCCTGCAAAAGGCGACCGAGGAGGGGCGCGAGCCCTACTGGCTGCTCCAGGGAAAGGTCGGCACGGCGACCGAGATGGCCATCGTCAGCGTCTGTTTCGACGACTTCCGGGATCGAGACTGGGCGATCTCGACGTTCCTGTCCGTCGAGAAGGATGCCAAAGGCTCGAGGGGGTAGCCTCCCTGCCCGATACGTTCCATCCCGCCCAGGCGGGAAGGTGAAACCGGGTGCGAATGGCGCGAGCCGGGTTTCCTTCCTGCCGTGGGGTAGACTTCGGGGCGGGAGGACGGGCGCTTGAAGCGGCACGGGGCAAAGGCGGGATCGCTCGGGGCGGTCGCGGCCTTCCTGTGCCTGGCGGCGGGGGAGGCGCCGGCACCGCAGCCGGCCGATCGGCCCTTTGCCGTTCTGCCGTTCGTGTGGGCGTCCCACTGGATTTTCTCTTTCATCCTTCCCGAGCGTGGCGTGGCCGTCGAATTCCTCGGCCCGTGCAGGAGGACCCTTCTCGTGCCCCCTTCCCTTCGCGGGAGGGAGACGACCCCTCGCGCGTTCGTCTCCGCCGTGGCGGCGGACGGCGGGCTCGAGGCGCGATGGTCCGCCGACGGGCGTGGCGTCGTCCTCGCGCGGAGGCTTCCCGACGGGGAATTCCGCCGCCGCTCGTCCGGCCTCGATTCGCCGGACCCCGCGTCGCGCCGTCGCACCGCCTGGCTCTGCGGCTGGATTCCCGACGATCGGATCGTCCCGCGCCTCGTCGATCGGGCATCCGATTCGGATCCGGGGACGGCCCGGGAGGCGCGCTTGAGCCTCCGGCGTCTCGGCTGGGCCGCCGCGGTCCGCCTGGACCCGCGCGCGCGGCGGGTCCTCGAATCCGAGATGGAGAGCCCCCACGCGTCCGCGCGGGAGGCGGCGATCGAGGCCCTCGGGCGCGCGGGAGGGGAGGAAGCCCTGCCGCTCATCGAGAAGGCCTTCGCGGATCCGGATCAGGATGTGCGGGCGAAAGTGCCGTATGCCCTCGAGCGAATCGGGGGCGAAAAGGCCGCCTCCCTTTTGGCGAAGGCGTGCGCGGATCCGGCTCCGGGGCTCCGTTCGCAAAGCGTCTGGGCCCTCTCCCGGATGGGCGGCAAGATCGCGCGGGCCTTCTTCGAGCGGGCCCTGTCGGACCCGGATCCCGCGGCGCGCCGGGATGCCGCGAGGGCACTGGCCGAGATGGGAAGCGAGAAGGGATGGAACCAGGTCGAGAAGGACCTGAAGAGCGAGGAGTGGCAGGATCGGGCGGTTGCGGCCTCCAGCCTCGGCAACATCGGTGGGAGCCGGGCGGTCGA
>CAYHQZ010000046.1:0-19371 GCA_964358555.1 uncultured Planctomycetia bacterium | reverse complement strand
AAAAGTCTTGCCCATTCAAGGGCACGACGACCCGAAAAATCCTGACACCGTTTTCTTCGGACAGGGCAAGGGCCCGCTTCTTCTGGTCCTCGACGACAAGGGAGGCTTCGGCGAGCAGATTCGCAAGGCCCTGGAAACGGAAGACTACGAGGTGCAGATCCTGCGCTCCCTGGAGGAAATCCTTCCCGCCGTCCAGGCGCGCCGTCCCGTCGCCGTCGTCTGGGACGAGTTCTTTCCCCACCGGGCGGGGATTTTCCGGCTGCAGGAATTCTGGACCCATCCCTTGCTTGCCGACATTCCCTGCGCCTCCTTCCTCTTCGAGGAAGAGGGGCAGGCGGCGCGCAAGGATTTCTCGGCCGAAATCTCGAAGCCCGTGGATTCGGCGAAGTTGAAAGAGGATCTGGAGCGGCTCCGGTTGTCCGTCGGGAAGGACATCCTGAACATCCTCGTCGTGGACGACGAGGAAGAGGTCCGAAACACCCTGGGCCGCTTCCTTGTCCGGTCCGGCTATAAGGTCGAGGAGGCGGCAGACGGGATGACGGGCGTGCAGATGGCCCTTCGCGCCCCGCCGGACCTTGTGATCCTGGACGTCCGGATGCCCGGGATGGACGGAATCCGGGTGGCGGAGCTGCTCCGGCGGTTTCCTTCCACGATGAACGTCCCGATCATGATTCTGACGGGCACCCCGCTCGAGCCCGAGGAGTGGCATCGGCTTGCCCGGAAGGTGTTCAGCGTCTCGCGCAAGGGCGACGTCTCGTTCGAAAAATTCCTCTCGTTCGTGCGGGAAGTCGAACGGATGAAGCCGGTTCTTTGAAATGCCCGCGGAAACGGCGCGGCGCCTTGCGGTGGCGAAGCCAAACGGCCCGGCGCCTCCCGAGGCCGGCCGGCTCCTACATGAAGAGCCGCAGGTCCTGGATCCGGCGCAGGTGGGAGAGGAACTTCTCGAACGAGGCCTCTCCCTTCTTCGTGATCCCGACGACCTTCCGGGAGACCCTCGATCGCTCCTCGTCGGAAAGATCGGAGCCCGTGAACATCATGATCGGGACGTCCATCGTGGGGCCGAGGAGGCGCAGGCGCTCGGCGACCTCGATGCCGTCCATCCCCGGCATCCGGACGTCGAGCAGGATTAGATCGGGGGGATTGGCCAGCGCCTTCTTGATCCCCTCCTCGCCGCTCGCCGCCGTTTCCACCCGGTAGCCGGCCCGCTCCAGGAACTTCGAGAGGATTCCCCGCACCCCCTCCTCGTCGTCGATCGTGAGGACGCGAAGCCGGCCCCCGATGGGGGAGATTTGCGAGGCGCGGATCCGCTCCAGGAGCGCCTGGATGTCGAGGGGCTTCTGGACGGCCTCGATTTCGCGAACGGCCGCCTGGGCGCCCTCTTCGCTGCGGGTCAGGCAGATGCAGGGGATGCCGTGGAGGATGGGATCGGCCAGCGCCGCCCGCAGCGCGCCGGCCCCGAGCCGCGCGGGGACGGATTCGTCCCAGGCGATGGCGATGGGCCGCCGGGCGCGGACCGCGGCCGCAAGATCCGGAATCTTCGCTACGGCTTGCGTGTCGTGGCCGGAGGCGCGCAACGCCTCGGTCATCTGCCGGGCGAGATCCGGGCGGTCCTCGAGCAAAAGGACGAAGGGCCCCTCCGGCTTTCCGAAGAAAACGTCCGGGTTCTGCGCCATGACAAGGCCAGAATCCACCCGGGCGGGGGAACTGTCAAGTTGCGCGAGCCGTTTCCGCGCCGGGAGCGTAGAAAAATATATGACGAGGCGGCATTGCCCGATCTTATAAAAGTGCAATAATGAACGGGGCTACACAGACACCATGGATGCAACCCAGAGGCTCGGATGAAAATCCTGCTCGTCGATGATAATCCGGGGGACGTGGTCCTGATCCGGGAGATGATCAAGGAAAAGGGCGGGGCCACGGAACTGCAGTCCGCCGGCTCCCTATCGGAGGCGATCCAGCGTCTCGAAGACGTCGAGCCCGACGCGATCCTTTTGGGCCTGAACCTCCCGGACAGCCAGGGGCTGCCCAGTTTCGTCCGCCTGAAGGCGGCCGCCCGGGGGGTGCCCATCGTGGTCCTTACGGGGCAGGCCAACGACGACCTCGCGATCCGGGCCGTCCAGGAAGGCGCCCAGGACTACCTCGTGAAGGGCCAGTTCGATGGCGCGACGCTGATGCGCGAGGCGCGCTTCGCCGTGGAGCGCCGGAAGGCCGAGCAGGCGCTGCGGACGGCCCAGCAGCAGTTGCTCCACGCCCAGAAGATGGACGCCATCGGCCGCCTCGCGGGCGGGATTGCCCACGACTTCAACAACATCCTGACCGTGATCGTGGGCGCCGCCACATTCGCCAGGGACGGAATCCCCGCGGGCTCGCCCGCGCTCGGCGAACTCGACGAGATTCTCAAGAACTGCGATCGCGCCGCGGGCCTCACGCGCCAGCTCCTCGCGTTCGGCCGCCAGCAGGCCCTGACCCAGCGGCTCGTGGGCATGGGCTCCCTGCTTGCGAATCTCGAGAAGATGCTGCGGCGGATCATCGGGGAGGACATCGCCCTCGAGGTGCGCCTGCCGCCGTCTAGCGGGAAGGTCCTCGTGGATCCCGGCCAGTTCGAGCAGGTCGTCATGAACCTGGTCGTCAACGCCCGCGAGGCGATGCCGTCCGGCGGGCGCCTTTCGATCGCGACGGAGGACGTCGAATTGGATGAGGGCCTCGGGAAGGGTTTCGCGAGGCTTCGGCCGGGCCCCTACGTCCGCCTGGCCGTGCGCGACACGGGCATCGGGATGGACGAGGACGTGAAGGCGAAGATCTTCGAGCCCTTCTTCACGACGAAGGCGAAGGGCCACGGCCTGGGCCTTGCGACGGTCTACGGGATCGTGAAGCAGCATGGGGGCGAGATCCTCGTGCAGAGCGAGCGTGGGAAGGGGACCGAATTCTCGCTCTACTTCCCGCGAAGGGCGGGGGAGGACGTCCCGGAGGCTTCGCAGGCCGCCCCGCTCCCCCCCGCGAGGGGCAGCGAGGTCGTTCTCCTCGTCGAGGACGATTCCTCGATCCGGCGCGTCGCGGAGCGGATGCTGGGGAAGAACGGCTACCGGGTCCTCTCTGCGGAAGGGCCCAATGAGGCCCTGCGGATCGCCCAGGAAACCAAGGGGCCGATCGATCTGCTGCTCACGGATTTCGTGATGCCGGAGATGACGGGGGCGGTCCTCGCGGAGCGCTTCCGGGCGCTCTTCCCCGGGGCGGGCATCCTGTTCATGTCGGGATATTCGGATCGGATGGGAAGCGAGCTCTCCAATCTCCCGCCCGGCGCCCCCTTCGTGAGCAAGCCGTTCAAGATGGAAACGTTCGTCCAGGCTGTGCGGCAGGCCCTGAATGCCCGCGCCGCGTGCCCAAAGGAGGCATGATCGTGGCTGAACACCCGGAGGAAGGGCAGGTTTTCAAGGGGGATTCCAAGGGCCCCCTGGTTCTCGTCCTGGAGGATGACGCCGCCGCCGCCGGGCCGATGGTCGCGTATCTCGGCAAGGAGGGCTACGACGTCCGGATCGTGCCGCGCCCGGAGGATGTCCTCGGGGCCGCGCAGGAGCGCCGTCCCGTCGCCCTCGTCGTCGACGAGCGGCTGCGGGAGCGCGAGGGCTGGGCCCGTCTCGACGACGCCCTTGCCCAGCCGCCCCTCCCGGAAATCCCCCTGATCCAGGCGGCCTTCCGGCCCGAATCCGGGGCGCCCGCGGACGAGCCCCTGACCCAGCCGCTCTCCAAGCCGATCCGGGAGGAGGATCTCCAGGCGGCCATGCGCCGGCTCCAGGAGCACCTCGGCCGCGCTCCCTCGAAGGTCCTTGTCGTGGACGACGAGGAGGACGTCCGTGCGACCGTCACCCGCTATCTCTCCCGCGCGGGCTTCGCCGTCGAGACCGCGCACAACGGCCTGGACGCGCTCTGCCGGGCGTTCGCGTTCCACCCCGACCTGATCCTGATGGACCTCCGGATGCCGGGGATGGACGGTTTCGAACTGCTGGACCGCCTCCGGGTCTATCCGAACACGATGCACGTCGCGGTGTTCGTCCTCACCGGATCGGAGCTCACCGAGGAGGAGCGCGCGAGGCTGCGGCCGAAGGTCCACGCCATCTTCCGCAAGGGCGGGGTCGCCTTCGAGAAGCTGCTGTGGCATTTGCGGTGGGCGGAGAAGCTGAACCATCCCGCCACGCCGGCCGATCTCGGCCCCGCCGGGGCGACGCCGGCCCAGGTCTCGCGGGCGGCGCGCTGGTACAACAAGACCTGACCGCTACGGGGCTTCCCCGATCAGGGCCTGGAAGTCCCTGGCGCCCGCCTCCAGCTCCAGGCCGACGTCGACCTGGGCGATCTCGTTCAGGTTGAGGATGCCGACAAGGATGTCCGGCGGAATCCCCGGGACGTCCTTTCGGGCGGTCGGGAACACCACGGCGGCGATGTGCTCCGCGAGAAGGAAGGCGGCGAGCCGGGCATCCGCGACCTCTTCCGTGGAGAGATCATGGTGGCGGGCGGCGATTTTCCAGACCTCGTCGGGCGCTTCCAGGTCCGAAAAGATGCCGGCGTCGGAGACGATCTTCTCGTGAACCCGGTCCAGGTACTCCTCGATCTTTGCGGGCGGGATCGGGCGGGGAAGGAAGGGAATGGCCTGGAGCGCCGCCATCCGCCCGATGTCGTGGAAGAGCCCGATGAAGAAAATGGATTCCGGTTCCTTCAGCCCCGCGCGAATCGCGATCTGGCGAGCGGCGATCGCGACGGAGAGGCCGTGGAACCAGGTCCGCCTCGTCATCTCCACGAGGGGCGGCGGCAGCGTGTGCTGGAGCGAGAAGTCGAGCATGGCGAACAGGATGGAGCGGATGCCGCGCAGCCCTATCCGGCCGAACGCATGATCCAGGCGGACGATCCGCTGGGCGGATCCGTAGAGGGAGGAGTTTGCGATCTTGAGGGCCCGCCCCGCGAGGACGGGATCCTGCGAACACAACGCGCCGATGCGGTCGCTCTGGGCGTTCGGCTCGTCGATGGCGGTCCGGATCTTCTGCAGGATCTCCGGCAGGGGCGACAGGCGGACCTTGCCCGTCTGGTAGAGATTCCGGAGGGATGCCAACTCCTCGTCCCGGGCGCCGGGATCGGAGGCCGCGGGCGCCGCCGTCTCCGCCGGCGCCGGCCCCGATTGCGTTTCCTCCCGCGCGATCCGGATCGAGATCAGGCCGTTGCAGGCCTCGCAGACCAGCCGGTTCTCTCCCGCCGACAAAACGAGGGACGGCACCTGCATCAGGATGCCGCAGGCGGGGCAGGTGATTCGCATCGGGATCGCCCTGGATGGGTCTTTGGAATGCTATCCCGTTCCCCCGGCGGCGAAGTCCGATTTTGCGTATCCCTCCATCTCGATGAGGGCCTGGATGGGGCGGGGGACGGTCCCGCGGGGCACTTGCTGCAGGACTTCGTCGGGCGTGGTCAGGCCGAGGGCCGCCTTGACGAGGCCGTCTTCCATGAGGCTCACCAGGCTCGACGATCGGAAGGAGACGGTCCGGATCACGTCGCTGGACTGGTGCTTCAGGATGGCGTCCCGCATGTCCGCGTTGAGAAAGAGGAATTCGTAGACGCCGACGCGGCCCTTGAAGCCCGTGTCGTTGCACTTCGAGCAGCCCCGGCCGGCGTAGAGCTGGAATCCCTGGAAGTAGTTCGTGTCGGTCTCCATGAGGCGCATGGCCCGGGGGTTCGGCGGGACCGGCTCCCGGCATTCGGAACAGATCCGGCGGACGAGCCGCTGGGCGACGATGGAGATGACGGTGGAGGAGATCAGGAACGTTTCGATGTCCATGTCGATCAGCCGGATGAGGCTGCCGACCGCGTCCTCCGTGTGGAAGGTCGAGAGCACCTTGTGGCCGGTCAGGGCGGCCTGGATCACCGTCGCGGCGGTGAGCTTGTCCCGGATCTCGCCCAGGACGATGACGTCCGGGTCCTGGCGGACGATGGAGCGCAGCGAGGATTCGAAGGTGAGCCCGGCCTTCGTGTGCACCTGCGCCTGGATGATGCCGGGGATCGCGTACTCGATGGGGTCCTCGATGGTGATGATCTTGATGTCGGGCTGGTTCACCCGGTCGATCGAGGAGTAGAGGGTGGTGGTCTTGCCCGAGCCCGTGGGCCCCGTGATCAGGACGACCCCGGTCGGGGGGTCGAGGGCGTGGTCCACGTAGCGGGCGAGGAAATTGGGGGCCATCCCGAGGTCCTCGAGGGAGGCCAGGTTCTTTTTCCGGCTCAAAATCCGCAGCACGAGGGTCTCCCCGTGGAGGCTGACGTAGGAGGAGATCCGGAGGTCGATCTCCTGGTCGCCGATTTTCGCGAACGAGCGGCCGTCCTGGTGGACGCGCCGGTTGGTGACGTCCATGCCCGAGAGCACCTTGATGCGGGAGGAGAGGCGGCCCGCGAGCTCGATCGGCAGATCGGTCTTGTGGATCAGGACGCCGTCGATCCGGAAGCGGATCCGGAGCCGGTCCGCGATGGGCTCCACGTGCAGATCGCTGGCCCCCATGTCGATGGCCTGCGTCAGCAGGTGGCTGAAGATCCGGGACGCGTCCGCCTCCTCGGCGGTGCCGGGCCCGCGGGCCATCCCCCCTTCCTCGTCGGTCGAGAATGCCACTTCCTTGCGGGCCTCGATTCGTCCTCCCTGCCGCGCGAGATCCCGGATGCATTCCCGGATCTGGTCCGGGTGGCCCAGGCAGATCCGGACCGGCAGGCCGTAGGTTTTCCGGACCGTTTCCACGAAGTCGCTCCGGTCGGGATCGGCGACGACGATGAAGAGGGAGACCCCGTCCTGCGAGAACGGCACGAAGCCGTTCTCCTCCAGGAAGAAGGCGGGCATCTTGCTGAAGAGGGCGGCGTCGATCATGTCCGTCCGGAGCTCGACGAACGGGAGGTTCTTCTTGTCGCCGAGGGCGAGGAGGAACTTCTTCTGGGAGAGGCCTTCATCCTGGACGAGGATCTCCCCGATTCGGCGGGCGTCCCCGGAGCGCTGCTTTTTCAGCGATCGCTCGACGGCGTCGACGCCGACGGCGCCGGACTGGATCAGGAAGACCCCGATCGGGATCTCCTCCCGATGCCGCCGGAGGCACTCCCGCAGGGTTTGCGGGTCTAAGAGCCTAAGGTCGTTGAGGACCGGGAAGATCCCGTCCTGTTTCCGGACCCGTTCCCGGATCTTCCGGGCCCGGTCGACCTGCGGCTCCGAAAGAATCTTGTCCTTCAGGAGGAACCGGACCAGGATTTCGTCGGTTTCCGTGCCGAAGTCCTGCGGAGCGGGGCGTTTCATGGGGACCGGGACGCCATTGTAGACAATGCGGGGGATTGGGGTGGCGTTCGGGTGGAAAGGGACTACGATTCTTTCATGTCCGAGAGCCTCGGAGAGGCGCCCGCCGGCCGCGAGGAGAAGGGCTCCCGGATCCTGATCCTGGAGCAGGATCCCGCCGCCGCCGAATCCCTGATCGAGTTCCTCCGATCGCAGGGGTACGAGCCTAAGCTCGTCACCCGGCTCGAGGACGTGGCGGATGCCGCCCGCGAGCGCCGCCCGGTCGCCGTCGTGTTCGACGAGCGGTTGCGGGAATGGGGCGGCTGGGCGCAGCTGGATGCGCATCTGGAGCAGCCGATCCTGCGGGAGATTCCCGTGATCCAGGCGTCCTTCCGGGCTTCCGACGCCGCCCCGGCCGCGCAGGCTTTGGAGATTTCCAAGCCGGTCCGTTCGGAGCAGCTCCAGTCCGCCCTCCGCCAGGTCCAGCAGGTCCTCGGCCGCTTCCCCTCGAAGGTCCTTGTCGTGGACGACGAACCGGAGGTCTGCCAGACGATCGCGCGGTATCTCGGCAACGCGGGATACAAGATCGAGATGGCCTGCAACGGGCTGGACGCCCTCTGCCGGGCCTTTTCATTCCGTCCCGACGTCGTCATCACGGACCTTCGGATGCCGGAGATGGACGGGTTCGATCTCATCGAACGGCTCCACGTCTATCCGGCCACGATGCGCACGCCGGTGTTCGTCCTGACGGGATCCGCGCTCACTGACGAGGAGCGCGCAAGGCTCCGGCCGAAGGTCCACGCCATCTTCTCGAAGGGAAGGCTCGCCTTCGAGAGGCTGCTGTGGCACCTGCGCTGGGTCGAGAGGCTCCACGCGCCGGCGCATGTTCCCCCGGCCGCCGCCGGGGGGCGCGCGTAATTCGCGGGCGCGGCGTCCGGCGGCGCCTCACCCCGCCGGCGCGGACTTGCCGGGCGCGTCGAGGATGCCCCGGACCTTTTGCAAGAGGGTGCTCGGGGTGAACGGCTTCTGGAGGATCGGGAGGTTGGCCGTCCAGGACTCGCGTAGCGCATCCCGGGAGGCGTAGCCGGACATGAGCAGGATCTTCGCGTCCGGCCGCAGAAGCGAAAACCGCTGGGCGAGCTCGAGGCCGCCCAGCCGCGGCATCACGATGTCCGAGAGCAAAAGATGGATCCGTCCCGGATGGCGCTCGGCGGCCGAAAGGGCCTCGACGCCGTTCGATCCCTCCAGGACGGTGTAGCCGTTCGCCTGGAGGACCTTTTTCGCGAGGGCGCGGATCATGTCCTCGTCCTCGGCGACGAGAATCGTTTCCGTCCCCTTTGCCGGGGCGGCCGGGGCCGCCGCCGCCTCGGGTTCCGGCGCGGCCGCGTTCCCGATCCTGGGAAGATCGATTTCAAGGGAGGCGCCCTTGCCCTTCTCGCTATGGGCCCAGATGTATCCCCCGCTCTGCTTGACGATCCCGTACACCGTCGAGAGCTCCAGGCCGGTTCCCTTCGCCTTCGTCGAGAAGAAGGGCTCGAAGATGCGGGAAAGCACGCTTGCGTCCATCCCGATGCCGGTGTCCGTCACCTCGAGCCGCACGTGGGGGCCCGGCTGGACGTAGGGGTAGCGCCGCGCGATCGATTCGTCCAGGACCGCGGTGGAGGTGGCGAGGGTGATCCGGCCGTTCTTGGGGATGGCGTCGCGGGCGTTGAGGACCAGGTTCACGACGACCTGCTCGAATTGGCCTAAGTCCGCCTTCACGCCGCCGAGGTCCGGCGAAAGCCTGTAGTCGAGCTCGATGTCCTCGCGGACCATCCGCCGGAGCATCTCCTTCATGCCCAGCAGGATCGCGTTCAGGTTCAGCATCTTCGGCTGCAAAAGCTGCCGCCGGCTGAAGGCCAGGAGCTGCTGGGTGAGCCTCGTCGCCTGCTCGCTCGCCTTCCGGGTGCTTTCCAGGCATTCCAATTCCTCGCTCCCGGCCGGAAGAAGGGTGGCGAGGAGATCGGTGTTCCCCAGGATCACCGTCAGGAGATTGTTGAAGTCGTGGGCGATCGTGCCGGCGAGCCGGCCGATGGATTCGATCTGCTGCGATTGCTGGAGATGCATCTCCAGCGTCCGGCGGTCGGTGATGTCCGTGACCGTCGCGAGCAGCCCCGTGTTCTGTCCCTCGGAGTCGAAGAGGGGGGCCATGGTGATGGACGTCCAGATCCGGGTTCCGTTCTTGTGCAGGAGCTGGAAGTCGCGATTCCCCCGGAATCCCCGGCGATGCGGCTCCAGGTTCTGTTTCACGCCCGCGCGGGCGTCCTCGTCCATGAAATCGAACAGGGATTTCCCCGTCATTTCCGTCGCGGCATGGCCGAGCATCTCCCCAAGCTTGCGGTTGGCGAAGACGATGCGGCCGTCCGTGTCGGCCAGGCAGACGCCCTGGTCGGTGGACTCGACGATGCGCCGATAGAGCTTTTCGTTGCTTTCGTGCGCATGTTCGGCCTTTCTCCGTTCGATGGCGGCGAGAAGCGCCCGCCCGAACGAATCGCCTCGGATCTCGCCCTTGAGGAGGACGTCCTGCGCGCCCGCCTGGATGGCCTCGACGGCCGCGATTCCGTTCCAGGCCCTGGCCAGGGCGAGCACCGGGACGAAGGGGGCGGCGAGCATCGTCGCCAGGAGCGCGTTCATGCCCTTGGCGTCCGGGGCGTCGAGATCGACGAGGATCGCGTCGAAGTCGCCCCCCTCGAGCCGGGCGCGATCCTCGGACCACTCGGTCGCGTGCGTCCATTCGAGCCGGAGGCCGTCCGGTTCCCCGGCGGATTCCCGGATCCGGCACGCCTCGAGCGGGTCCTCCTCGATAAGAAGGATTCGGAGCGTTCTAGAACTCAAATTTTTCCTGTGAAGTCCGTGCGAACGGGAATCCTAAAGAGGGAACGCGAGGGGCTCAATGCACGGTTCTTCTTACGCGAAGACTTCTACAGCGCCTCGCCCAGGCGGTGCAGGCGCACGAGGTTCGCGCCGCCGGCCTTGAGGCCGGTGCCGGCCACGAAGACGACGACGGCGCCTCGCGGGAGGATCCTTCGGGCGAGAAGGGCCTGCTCCGCGGAACGCAACAGCGACGGCAGGTCTTTCGCCTCGGGCAGGGGGAAGGGGAAGACGCCGGAGGAGAGCAGCAGGCGGCGCGCGGCGCCTTCGTCCGGCGAGAACGCCACAATGGGGAGGTTTGCGCGCTGGCGGGCGAGCAGGCGCGCCGTCCGTCCGGTCGCGCTGAACGCGACGATCGCGGAGGCCCTTGCCTCCTCGGCCGCGAAGCAGGCGGCGCGCGAGGCGGCGAGCGGGAGGGTGTCGTCCTTGGGGTCGATTTCGTAGGGGATTTTCTTTCGGTAGGCCGACGACTCCGCCTCGCGGGCTGCGGCGGCCATGACGGAGACCGCCTCCACGGGGTGCTTTCCGATCGCGGTCTCCCCCGAGAGCATCACGGCGTCGGTCCCGTCGAAGACGGCGTGCGCGATGTCGGAGACCTCGGCGCGGGTGGGCGTCTCGGACTCGATCATGGACTCGAGCATCTGGGTCGCCGTGATGACGGTCTTTCCGAGGCGGTTGCAGACGTCGATGAGGCCGCGCTGGACGGGCGGGACCTTCTCGGGCGGCATCTCCACGCCGAGATCGCCGCGCGCCACCATCAGCCCGTCGGAGACGGAGGCGATCTCGTCGGCCTGTCGCGCCGCGAGGAGGTTCTCGATCTTCGCGATGACGGGGACGCCCGAAAGCCCGAGGCGCCCCACCCGGCGGCGGACCTCGAGGACGTCGTCGGGCCCGCGGACGAAGGAGAGCGCGAGGAAGTCCACGCCGAGGCGGGATGCGTCGTGCAGCGCGAGGAGGTCCTCGCGGGAAAGCCAGGGCCCCGATGGCAGGAAGCCCGGGAGGTTCAGCCCCTTGTTCGATTTCAGTGTGCCTTCGCGCACGACGCGCGCAAGGCTCGATTTCCCCCGGCTTCCGGTCACGCGCAGTTCCATGCGCCCGTCGTCGATGAGGACCCGCTGGTCGGCGGGCAGCGGGCCCGACAGCCCCGCGATTCGGATGGGAATCCCGTCGCTGCCGCCGGGACCGACGGGATCCAGCACGACGGTTTCGTCGCGGGAAAGTGCCCGCGAGCCCGCCGCAAGGGTCCCGACGCGCATCTTGAGCCCCCGAAGGTCGAAGAGGACGCCCACGGGGATTCCCGAGGAGGCGGAAACGCTTCGCACGAGCCGGACGTATCTTGCGTGCTCCTCGCGGGTTCCGTGGGAGAGGTTCACCCGCGCGACGCTCATCCCCGCGCGCATCATCGAAAGAAGCGTCCCGGGCTCCGCGCTGGCGGGGCCGAGGGTCGCGACGATCTTGGTCTTCGGGCTAAACTGGGGGGCTTTCACGGCATCCATATATATACCGCGAGTGCCGTTTGCCGCATCCAATTTCCCCCGCTAGGATCGCCGTGCCATGAATTTCATCCTCCCTCGGACCCGGGCCGCCGTCCTTTTCGTCGGCGTCGCGGCGTTCTTCTCGGCCCGCTCCGCGTTCGCAGGCGAGGTCAGCCTGCGGGTCGACGAGCCGGCGGGGGTTCCTAGGCAGAACTTCCACGTCCGGGGCGGCGTGCCCTTCCCGAAGGGGCTCGTGAAGGACGCCTCCGATCTTGTCGTGAAGGGCGGCGCAGGTCCGATTCCGGCCTCGATCCAGGAATGGGTCAAGTGGCCGGACGGATCCGTCATGTGGGCGCTGGTGGACTTCGGCGCGAACCTGGACGCCGGCAAGCCCACCATGTTCGCGCTCGAGTGGGGCGGCGGCGGGCGGTCGCCTTCGCCTTCGAGCCCGCTGTCCGTTGAGGAAAGCGGCGGTCGGGTCAACGTGAACACGGGCCCGCTGCAGTTCTCCGTGGGGCCGGACGGATTGGAGTCCGCCAGCCTCGGCGGGCAGAAGGTCGTCGAAGGCATGCAGCTCGTCACGGTCGATGGCGGCCCCCTCGAAGGCAAGGGATCCACCGTCGTCGTCGAGGAGAAGAGCCCCGTCCATTGCGTCATCCGCTGCGAGGGGACGCACGCAGGCAAGTTCCCCTACACCCTGCGCTTCCACGCGCTCGCCGGCTCGCCCACGGTCAAGATGGAGCACACCTGGATTTCCGATCAGGACGGCGAGAAGGCCAACGTCACGAGCATCGAGGTCCGCGTGAAAATGGCGTCGGGCGCGGCCTCCGAGTGCGCCGTGGGGCCGGGGCTTTTGCGCAAGAACCAGTGGGGCGCCTACGGGATCGACCCGGCTGCGCCCGAGGCCTCGGGCAAGGCCGCGACCCAGGTCACGCAGGGGACGTGGAACTCGTTCACGACGACGGGGATTTCCCAGAAGGGCCGCCACCACCGCGGCTGGATCGGGATGTCCGGCGGCTCGGGGGGCCTCGCGATCGGCGTGCGGGACTTCCACCGCCTCTACCGAAAGGGCCTTAAGGCGGACCCGGGCTCGGCGACGCTCACCGCCTACATCTGGGCCGGCCCGAATGCCATCCCGCTCAAGCGCCACTCGCCCATCCTCAACATCCACAAGCCGAAGTCGAGAGGCAAGCCCGACCCGGGCGCCGAGGAGAGCATCGGAAACTCGCGGGGGCTCGCCCGGACCCACGACGTGATGCTCCACTTCTACAAGGGAGGCGCGAAGGAGGCCGGCGTCGACAACGTGATGGCCGCCTTCGATCGCCCCTCCATCGTCTACACGAACCCGAAGTGGGTGGCCGACTCCCGGACGTTCGGGGCCATCCAGCCCTACACCCCGGGGCAGTTCGATTCCGCCGAGAACTGGATCGACCGGGTCATCTGCTGGTGGTACTGGAACCAGCACAACGACCCGACCGGACAGGGCGGCCGCGGCCCCTGGTACAGTTTCATCGACTACGGCGACTGGCAGATCACCTATATGGGGCCTGATGGCGATGAGGAGTGGCAGTACCTGAACGGCCGCTACTCCTGGGACGACAACGAGCCCGACATCTGCCATGCCCTCTGGGTCAACTACGCCCGGACCGGCGACCGGCTCTACTACGACGCGGCCGAGGCCTTCGCCCGCCACGCGATGGACATCGACTGCGCCCAGGTGAAGGGCGAACCCGACTACTGGGGGGCCGGCCGGCGCCACTGCGTCAGCCACTGGGGCGAGGACGCTGCGAACTACGGCGTGTCCCACACCTGGACCCGCGGCTGGCTCGACTACTACAAGTTCGCCGGCTACCGCCGCAGCCTCGATGTCGCGCGCGCCGGCGCCGATTTCGGCTGGCACGTCGTCATGAAGGGAAAGAAGCTCGTGGACGAATCGGGGCGTCCGACCCAGCAGCGGAAGACCGAGCTGTGGGATCGCGAGTTCAATCTTCCCACGCTGAACCAGGTCTGTCTCTGGGAGACGACGGGCGAGGCGGTTTACAAGCAGCGCGCCGACGATCTCATCAAGAACGCCTATCTCAAGTTCCAGCACCCGGACGGCTGCTGGACGGCGAAGTTCACCTGGGGCGAGCGGAAGGTCGTCGACTCGTCGAGGTCCACGTTCAAGTCGAGCCCGGGCGGCTTCTCCGTCTACTATCTGAATCCCGCGTTGATCATCTACCACGAGCTGACGGGCGACGCGGGCGTTTCCAAGGGCCTCGTCCGAAACGCCGACTTCCTCTTCAAGCGCCAGGACCACATGCCCTACGCGCTGCAGACCTGGGCGTTCGCCTACGAGCAGACCCAGAACTCGAAATACACCCAGTCGGGCCAGGCCTGCCTGTCGCAGTCCTACAAGGGCGGCTCGCGCCTCGCGCGGGGCAACTACAACCAGGGCGGCCTCTTCAAGAGCATCGTGGTGGTTCTGGAGGGCTCCTCGCAGCTGCGCGCCTACGGCCGCTACCTCGATACGGCCCCCTACATGATGAAGGCCCTCTCGAAGGGAGGGAAGTGAACGCCTTCGAGTTCTGGAATCCCGTCCGGGTCGTCTTCGGGGTCGGCTCCATCGCGAGGCTCCGGGAGAACGTTCCCGCCGGGCCGCGGGTCCTCATGACCTATGGCCGGGGCTCCATCAAGACGAACGGCGTCTATGCCCAGGTGAAGAAGGCCCTCGCGGGGCGTGACGTGATCGAATACGGCGGGATCGAATCCAATCCCCGCTACGAGACGCTCATGGAGGCGGTCCGCTTGGCTCGGCGCGAGCGCGCGGGGTTTTTGCTCGCGGTGGGCGGCGGGTCCGTCGTGGACGGGACGAAGTTCATCGCGGCCGCGATCCCGTTTTCGGGCGATCCCTGGGACATCCTCGAGAAGCAATCCCCGGTGAAGGAGGCCGTTGCCTTCGGATGCGTGCTTACGCTGCCGGCGACGGCCTCCGAGATGAACGTCTTCGCGGTGATTTCCCGCGAGTCCACCCACGAGAAACTCGCCTTCGGCAGCCCCAAGGTCTTCCCCGCGTTCTCGATTCTCGATCCCTCGGTGACGTTCACCCTGCCGGATCGCCAGATCGCCAACGGCGTCGTGGACGCCTGGATCCACGTCTGCGAGCAGTATCTCACCTGTCTTACGCCCTCGACGCTCCAGGACCGCCAGGCCGAGGCGATCCTGCTTACGCTCAAGGAGGTCGGGCCGAAGACGCTCAAGAAGCCTAAGGACCTCGAGGCCCGCTCGGCGTTCATGTGGGCGGCGACCCAGGCGCACAACGGGCATCTCTCCGCCGGCGTCGTAGGCGACTGGGCGACGCACCTCATCAGCCACGAGATCACCGCCCTCTACGGCCTCGACCACGCCCAGGCCCTCTCGGCCGTCCTGCCCGGCCTGTGGCGCCACCAGATCCGGCGCAAGGGCCCGAAACTCGCCCAGTACGCCGCGCGCGTCTTCGGGGCGACGGGGACGGCCGCCGAGCGCGCGAAGGCCGCGATTGCGAAGACGATCGCCTTCTTCCGCTCCCTCGGGATGAAGACGAGGATGGCCGAGCACGGGATCCCGCGGTCGGACTTCGGGATGATCGCGGACCGGATGGCGTCCCGCGGGCGCAAGATCGGGGAATACGGCGACTACAAGCGAAAGGATTTCATCGAAATCCTGGACGCGTGCGACTGAAGATTCGGCGGATCTCGGCGAAGGAGAAACCGTCGAGCTGGTCCAAGGCTTGCCCGTTTCATTGGCACGAAAAGCTTTAGGTCTTCTATTGACGCATCCTTTTTCGTGCGACACCATGCAAGAACCTAAAAAGGACCACCGATGCGGGAGTGGATCACGATCCGTTCCGTTAAGGGGGATTCCCCCGGGAGTTTTTTCTAATGCATCTGACGACAAGCGATGCTTCCTTTTCGTCCCGATCAATTTCGGCTTCTGCCAAGGGAAAAAGACTTTTTAGGGTTTCCCCCGCCGCACGGAATCGCCTGTGTCTCTCCCTCTTCCTCTCGCTCCTTTTCCTCCCGCTCTCGCCGCACTTTGGTTTGAAGTCCGCTCTCGCGGGGACCGCGAACGGCACGTTCGCCGTTACCGCTGGCGCGGACGACGCGAAGGAGCGCGCCTCCGACGGCCAGATGACTTTGGACGACACGATCCTCCGCCCGGGCTCCGATGCGACAATCGGCCTACGCTTCGCAAACGTCACGATCCCTCCGGGCGCCACCGTGACCTCCGCGAAGGTTCGGATGTACGTCGTAAGCGATGACAACCGGTATCTGTCGGTTACCTATAAGGCGGAAGCCGCGGATTCTTCCGCCGCCTTCAGTACCACCGCCGGAGATCTGTCCAGCCGCGCGAAGACCGTGGCCTCGGTTTCAGACGTTCCCGCCGCCTGGACGAACGAGACGTGGGCCGAGAGTCCCGATCTGACCGCGCTCGTCCAGGAGGTCGTAAGCCGCCCAGGCTGGGCCAGCGGAAATGCGCTCGCCATTTTTCTCCTCGAGAACGCCTCCTCTTCCTACCGGACCATCGCAGCCCAGGAAAGATCCGGAAACACACCCGCGGAACTCGTCCTCTCCTGGTCCATAGGCGAGCCCCCGCCGCCCGCGGCCACGGAGGTCGTCCTCTCCGATCATCCCGCCGGCCAAGCCCCCGACGCCTTCACCGGCAAGGGCAGCGAGTCGGGTGTTCCCCTCTTCCGATTCAAGCTCGCCCCCAACGGAGAAGCGAAGGCAACCCGGGTCTCCTTCGGCCTCTTGACCCAGGGCCTCGTCAGCACCGACTGGACAGGCATCTCCCTCGTGGAGGACGCGAACGCTGACGGCCTCGCTGGCGCGAGCGAAACGATCCGCTACCCGGGCATCCTTTCCTCCGACCAGACCTCCATCGTAGTCTCCTCGGAAATCTTGCTGCCCGCGGAAAAGTCGTTCGTCCTCATCTCTTCCTTCAACTACCTGCCCAGGGGCGCCAGCGTCGCGCTAACGCTCGAGGCTTCCGGCATCGATGCCCGGAATGCTTCCGGTGCCTCCATCACGTCGAGCGGAACCGCCACAGCCGCCCAGCACGTCGAAGACGTCGCAGTCGGCACGTACTATGTAAGCGCCTCCCGCGGCGCCGACGCCTCTAGCGGAACCAAAGCGAACCCCTGGAAGACGATCTCCAAGGCCGCCGTCTCCATACCGCCCGGCTCCAAGGTCATCGCCGAGGCCGGCACCTATGCCGAGCGCGTATCCATCTCGACGCTCGGCACCTCCAGGAACCGGATCGTGTTCGAGGGCGACAGGTCTCAAGGCGAAGTCATCGTGGACGCCGCCGGAAAATCGAACGGCTTCTACGTTTCGTCCCCGGGCGGGTACATCTCGATTGTCGGCTTCCATGTAAAGAACGCCAACGTCGAGGGAATCAAGGTCCTGTCCTGCCCTGGCGTGGAAATCCTGGATTGCGAAATTTCCTCCTGCACGAAGGGGATTTATCTGGATGGCGCCGCCAGCGCCGCCGTGAAGAACTGCAAGATCACCGGCAACGGCACGGGGCTTCATGCGGCATCCGCTTCGGACCTCCTCGTCTCGAATCTCCTCGTCACTTCCAGTACGAACGAAGGGATAAAAATCGCCGGCTCGACGAGCGGGATTTTCCAGAACGTCACGGCGCACCAGAATAATCGGGGAATTTACCTCGTAACAACGGGCAGCGCCTCTCGCGAAATTCGCGACTCGATCATTTCCGGAAATACAAGCGAGGGGATTTACGTCTACAGCGGCACGGGCGCCTCGCTTTCCAATAATGATGTATGGGGCAACGGGACCAATTATCGCGGCTGTACAGCAGGCCCGGGCTCCATTTCGGCCGACCCGAAGTACGTCGCTCCCGCAAGCCAGAACTTCCGCCTCCAGCAGGTTGCCTCCGGCCAGGCCGCGGACAGCCCTTGTTTGAACGCCGGCAGCCGGACGGCCACGGACACGGGCCTCGCGGATCGAACCACCCGCACGGATAACGTCGCCGACGCCGGTGCAGTCGACCTCGGCTGGCACGAGGACCCGGGGGTTGTGTTCAATCTGGTGCTTCCCAGCGTCACGATTACCACGCCTGCCGCTGGCGCTCGCGTCGGCGCCCGGACCACGACCCTCTCGGGCCAGGTCTCGGACGATGTAACGGATTTCTCCGCGCTAACAGTGGACTGCTCCGTGAATGGCGGCCCTCGCACGCCCGTGTCCGTAGACGAGGAAGGCGTTTTCTCGGCCCAGGTGGAGCTCGTCGAGGGAATCGAGAACGAAATTCTGGTCTACGCGACCGACGCCTCCTGGAACGTCGGCGTCTCCAGCGTAAAAGCGGTCGTGGACGTCGTGGCGCCTTCCGCCCCGACGGATCTTTCCGCGAAGGTCGCGAGCGAAACCTCGATCTCTCTCGCCTGGAACCCGCCCGCGGAGGACGGCCTGCCCGTTCGCCTCGGAAACCTAAGCGTCCCGGGCCTCCTCCTCGACACCCTCTACGATGGGATGAAGCTGCACGTGGACTTCCCCTCCACCAATGCGCAGGGCGTCACGCCGCCGCTCGAGGGCCTCGCGATCTTTCGCACGAAGGACGCAGACAAGACGAACACCACGGTAAACTATCTCCGGTTTACCCCGAGCAAGCCCGTAACGGTCTTCGTCGCCTACGACCGCCGAGCCACGTCCGTCCCAACATGGCTTTCGTCTGCCTTCCAGGCGACGGGGCTTAAAGTCCTGGTCGAGGACGATACGGTCAGGTGGTTCAACCTCTACGCGAAGTCCTTCCCTGCGGGTCAGGAGATCGTCCTCGGCGGAAACATGGCCGCCGGGGCCTCCTCCTCCAGCCAGCGGATGTACGGCGTCCTCCTTGCGACCCAGCCGAGCGCAGACGATGTCTCGGGCTTCAACGTCTACCGGAAGGAAGGCGCGGGCGAATATGCGAAGCTGACGGCGGCCCCCGTTGCCGATTCCGCCTATACGGATGAGACCGCCGTGCCTGGGACGACGTTCACCTACGCCGTCACCGCCGTGGACCTGGCAGGCAACGAGTCCGCGAAGAGCACGGCTGCCTCCGCGAGCACGACCTCGCCCGCCATTCTGGACCTCGTGGCGGATCCGACGGCCATCAACCCTGGCGCGGAGATCCAGAATTCCACCCACATCACTGGCCGGCTGACACGCGACGTAGCCTGGACAGTCGCCATCAAGGACGAGTCGGGCGCAACGGTGAAGACGTTCAGCGCCCCCGCCGAGCCGCCGCAGACCGCGATTGACATCACCTGGGATGGGACGAACGAGCTCGCCGCCCCGGTGCCGGACGGAAAATACACCGTCGAAGCCTCTGTCCCAGGCGCCACGACCGTTTCCATCGTCGTCTGGGTTGATACCGATGACGACCTGGACGGCGACGGCGCGAAAAACTCCGAGGACGCCGCACCGGAAGACAATCAGATCGAGAAGGATTCGGATCGGGACCAGGTGGATGATGCGAAGGACGCCTACCCATACGACTCCACCCGCTCCGAGCAGCCGGTAATGATCGTCCTGCCGAAGAATGGCAGCACCCATTACACCACCCGCGCCATCACCTTTGTCGGCATGGCCTTCGATCCGGGCGAGTCGTCCGAGGATGGTAGCTGGCTCGATGGCGCTGACATGGTCTGGACTTATTCCAAGGACAGCGGTGCAGAGCAGGCCCTGGGGCAGG
>CAYHQZ010000045.1:0-19378 GCA_964358555.1 uncultured Planctomycetia bacterium | reverse complement strand
ATTGCATCCAGCGGGGCCTGGGGCAGTCCCGGCGGCTCCGGCGGGATCGAACGCGCGGGCGCGGGCACGGACGCAGGCGGCGCTCCCGTCGCCCTCGCGGGCGCGGCCGGGACGGGAGCGGAACCCTGGGAGGCGCATTTGGACTCGAGCCACCGCAGCAATCCCCGGTGCAGGCCGTGGCCCGAGCGGATGCCGAGGATGTGCCCCTCGATCCGGCTGGAGAGCAGCGCGAAGTCCCCAAGCATGTCGAGGATCTTGTGCCGGACGAACTCGTCGGGAAACCGGAGCGCGTTCTGGATGATTCCCTGCTCGCCCACGACGAGAAGGCTCTGGGCGTTGGCGCCCTTGCCGAGCCCCATCTTCCGTAGCGGCTCCACCTCCTGCAGGAGGATGAACGTCCGCGACGGCGCGAGGACCTGTTCGACCGTCTCCGGCGTCACGAGAACGCTCATGTGCTGGACGGGGATGTAGGGCAGGCCGTAATCCAGCGTGAACGACAGCCGAAACCCCCCGGGCTCCGGCAGGGCCCAGGCGGAGGCGACGCCCTCGCGCTCGCCGCGCGGCTCGGGGATCCGGAGGATCCGCGCCGGCCGGTCCTGCTCGGAAACGCCCGCAGTCTTCACCATCTCGACGAACGGCATCGCCGAGCCGTCCGCGTTCGGCAGCTCCCGCCCGGTCACCTCGATCCGGGCGTTGTCGATCCCGAAGCCGCAGAGCGCCGCCAGGAGATGCTCCGTCAGCTCGACCTCGGCCTCGCCCGATTTCAAGGCGGTCCGCCGGCCGATATCGACAAGATTCCCGACGGCCGCCCTCACCTCGGGCTTTCCCGGCAGGTCCGTCCGGACGAACACGTATCCGGTATCGGGCGCGGCGGGAAGGATCCGAACCTCGACCTCCTCGCCGCCGTTCAGTCCGATCCCTCGGAAGGAGGCCGACGTCCGGAGGGTTCGTTGGGGATGGCGTGGTTCTGGCATGTCGGCCATGACTCTAGCGGATTCCTACTTCTTCTCGGGGGCAGGTAACGGCGGCTCGGGAAGACCCTTCTTCGCATCCGGCGCGGGCTCCTGTTTCGGGACCTCGATACCGGGCAGCGGCGGGTAAATCTCGTTCAGACGATCGACGACGGCCTGGGTGATATCGTGGCCCGGGGAAAGCCACAACACGTCCCGGACCTGGACGGACCCCGTGAAGCGCTCGGGATTCTTGTCGTTCGGGTCGGGCGCCTCCCCGCGCAGCACAATCGTGAGCCCCGCCTTCTTCGCGACGTGCTCGAGGGCCTCCAGCATCTCGCGGTAGCGGGCCTGGACGTGCTCGTAGCCGATCCGGTCCCGCTCGCCTTGCGCCCGCCTCGCCTCGACCTCGAAGCCCGCGATCGCCATTGCCTGCTCCTTGCGCCGCCTCTCGGATTCCTCCGAGCCCGGCTTCAGCATCTCGATCTCGCGCCCCATCTTCTCGAGGCGGTCCCGCTCGGCCCGCAGGCGGGTTTCGATCTCCCCGATGGCCTTCTCGGCCTCGCGGTGCTTCTGCTGGCCCCGGATGTAGCCGGCGGCCACCCGGTCCAAATCCACGCAGCCGATGACCGGCGAGGGGGGCGGGGCCTTGGGGGCGTCCGCCTGCGCCCACAACAGGGCGGCCGACACGCCGAGAACTCCGAGGGACGCGATCCAGGTTGCACGCATCGATTTCTCCTTTGGTCAGAACTCGCGCGACGCGCCGAGTTGGAACGAGAAGATCTGGGATTTTCCGCCGCCGCCCTTCAGGATCGGGAACCCGACATCCACCGACACCCACGTCCCGCCAAGGCCGAGGAACTCCGGCCGGATGCGAAGCCCGAATCCAACCGAGGCCGAGGCCTGCCCGAGGACGAAGACGCCCGGGGAGTTCGAGGCGGCGCCCGCGTCGAGGAAGAACGCCCCGCGAACGTATTCCATCCGCGCGACCCGGGGGTCGCGGCGGGGATCCGTTCGGCCGTAGATCGGGAACTCGTACTCGAGGTTATAGACCCCGAGGAATCGGCCGCCGACCGGATCGTCCATCTGGGTGGGCCCGACGCTCCGGTAGGCGAAGCCCCGGACCGTCCCGACGCGATCGCCCTCGAGGCCCCAGCCGCCCGAGCCGCCCGCGTAGAAGCGCTCGAACGTCGGTGGGCTCCCGGCGGCGGCCCCGACCCGGCCCCGCAGGGTCAGGACGTGCTTGCCCTCCGGGAACGGGCCGACCTCGCCCTCCGCGAGCGTCCAGTACCGGTCCCCGAAGACCTCGGCCTTCACGAACGTCCCCGACCCCGTCCCCGGCTCCAGCCGCCCGCCCAGCCGCCAGCCCCGGCCGGGCAGCACGGGATCGTCCCGCCGGTCCAGCTCCGCCCCGAGGGCGAGGGCGATGACGGAGTTGCCGCCCTCCTCGTTCGCGACGTCGGGCGGGGTCTGGCTCGTCACCTCGGCGATGGTGACGGATTCCACGCGGAAATCCGCGGTCGTCCGGAACGCGTCGCTCCACTGCTTGAAGAAGCCGAACCCGGTGCCGAGGCGGGATTCGGCCCAGTCCTCGCGGCGGTAGCCCCGCCACCACGCCCCCGCCCGGAACCCAAGCGGGCGTCCGAAGAACCAGGGCTCCTTGAAATCGAGGGAGACGTCGTGGGAGAGATTGCCGGTGCCCAGCCTCGCCGTGAGCGAGAGGCTCTGGCCCGCACCCTTGAAGGCGGTCCCCCGGAAGAGATCGCCGAAGCCGGCGGGGGTGTCGCGGAGGTCGAAGTTCCGCTGGACGAACGAAAAGCCCCCGAAGAGCCCCATGTCCGAAGCCACGCCCGCGGTCAGCTCGTAGCGGCCGGTCGGGGCGTCCTGGAGGCGGACGACCACGTCCCTCACCTTCGGGTCGGCGGTCTTCTCGTAGCGGATCGCGCGCGGGTCGCGCAACTCCCGGATGTCGAAGAAGCCGGTTTTGAGGAGCCTCCGGCGGCTGCGCTCGATCGCGTCCGGCGGGGGCGGCTCGTTCTCGACGAACAGGAGTTCCCGGCGGATCACCTCGTCGCGGGTCTCGAGGGTCTCCCCGATGCTCTCGATCCGGACGCGCCCGATCCTGACCGTCTCGCCCTCCTCGATCCGGTAGGCCTGGACGACCGAGGATTCTCCCTCGACGGGCCGGGGGGGAAGGGCCGTCACGCGCGTGTCCACCCGGGCGCGGCCCTCGTAGAGGCCGCGGATCGCCGCGACGTCCGCCGCGACGGCGGCCTGGCGCCAGGGCTCGCCCGCCTTCGTCCGCAGCGCCTCCCGGAGGGCGGCGTCCGGCACGGCGACGGCGCCTTCGATCCGGACCTCCCGGACCCGGTAGCGCGGCCCCTCCGTCACGGGGAACACAACGGAAAAGCCTCCCAAAACGGCCTCCCGGCGAACGGGCCCGACCAAGGCGTCCAGGAACCCCTCCTCCCGAATCCGGCGCTCGAGGGCGAAGCGGTCCTTCTCGAGGAGGTCCGGCTCGAGGACGCCCCCGCGCACCGTCACGAAGAGGATTTTCGCGCGCGGCCGCGACTCGATCGAATCCCAGGCCGCCGACTCCGGGAATCCCTTGAGTCCCTCGAAGCGGATCGCAAAGATCCGCCCGGCGATCCCGCCGGTCACGCGGAAGATGACGATCCCCTCGTCGAGGGCCTTCTCGTCGAGCTCCACCCGCGCGTCCGGGCGCCCCGCCGACACGCACGCGGCGTGGACCCGCAACGCCGCGGCCCGGACCTGGTCCCGGACGAGGGGCTTCTTCTCCTCGAGGCCGGACGCGCGCTTAAGCTCGGATTCGTCGGCGGGCGGCTCGCCCTCGAACACGAAGCGCAGCGCCCGGATCCGTTCGTATTCGACGACGTGCAGCACGATGGCGACGCCGTCCGGCCGCGCGGTCCGCTCGGGCCGGATCGATCGGATCGCGTCGAAAGCGCGGGCGATCTTCTTCATGTCCTCGTTCAGGAGATCCTCCGAGAACTCGGACCCCGGCCGCAGGTACATCCGCCCGAGGATGTCCGCCGTCGGAACCTCGCGGTTCCCCGAGACCTCCACCGCGACGACCTTCGGGGCCGGCGCGGGCGCCGGAGCCGCGGCCGCCGAAAGGACCGCGAGCGCCGCCGCCAGGAGGAATCCGTCGCGGTGCGCGCTCATCGCCTCTCCGGACCGCCCTGTTCGAGCGAAAAATCGGTGAACTTCATGCTCTCCTTCAGGAACGCAAGCCGCACCTCGCCGGTGGGGCCGTTCCGCTGTTTCGCGATCGAAAGGTGCGCCGAGCCCGGCCCGGAGCCCGCTTCCTTCTCGCCGGCGGCCTGGTAGTCCTCGCGCCAAAGCAGGAGGACCACGTCCGCATCCTGCTCGATCGCCCCCGACTCCCGCAAATCCGACATCCGGGGCCGGTGCTCCTCCCGCATCTCGGAAGCCCGGTTCAGCTGGGAAATCGCCAGGACCGGAACGGAGAGTTCGCGGGCCAGGGCTTTGAGCGACCGGGAGATGAACGTGATCTCCTGCTGGCGACTGTCGAACGACATCGAGCTGTCCATCAACTGGAGATAGTCGATGATCACGAGCCCCACGTTCTGGGAGGCCTTCAGCCGGCGCGCCTTGGCGCGCAGCGAAAAGGGGCTCAACGAGGAGGAATCGTCGATGAAAATCGGGGCCTCGCTCAAATGGCTCACGGCGTCGGAGATGGCCTGCCAGCCCTCGCGGGCGAGGGTGCCGCGGCGAAGGCGGTGGGAGTTCACGCCGGACTGCATGCAGACGAGGTTCTGGGCGATCTGCTGGGCGCTCATCTCGAGCGAGAAGAAGCCGACGGGCACCGGCGGAATCTCGCGGGCGGGATGGCCGAGGGCGACGTTGAGAGCGATGTTCAGGGCGAGCGACGTCTTGCCGACGCTGGGGCGCGCGGCGAGAACGATCATCTCCGCCTTCTGCAGCCCGGACGTATAGTCGTCGAGATCCCGGAAGCCCGTCCGGACCCCGGTGAAGTGCTCGCCTTGCGAGATGGCGTCGATCTGGTCGAAGATCGCCTTCACGAGGTCGTGCAGGGGCTTCGTCTCGCCGAGCCGGCGGCGATCGTGGATTTCGAACACGAGCCGCTCGGATTCGTCCAGGATCGTCTGCACCTCCCCCCGCCGCTCCAAGGCCATCTGCTCGATCGAGGCGGCGGCCTCGAGCAGACCCCGCAGGACCGCGCAGTCCCGGACAATCCGGGCGTAATGCTCCAGGTGCGCGGCCGACGGAACGGCGTCCAGGAGGGCCGCGACGGCCTCGACGCCCCCCGCGGATTCCAGCGCCCCCTTCGCCTGGAGAACGCTTTTCAGGAGGACCAGGTCCACCGCCTGGCCCTTCCCGTAGGCCTCGAGGATCGCCTGGTAAATCGCCTGGTGCGGCGGGCGATAGAAGTCCTGGGGCGAGAGCACCTCCGTCGCCCGATCGATCGCGGTGTTGTCGAGCAGCAGCGATCCTAAGACCGCCCGCTCCGCGTCGTCATCGTGGGGAGGCGGCCGGCCAGGCCCGCCCCCCTCGCGGGAAAGCGCCGGAGGCAGGGCGCCGCCCCCGATCCGGCTGCGCGGCCCTCGGCCGCGCGCTTGCCCGCTATCCGCCACGCGCCCCCTCCTCGACGATCCAGACCTTCAACGTCGCCTCGATCCCGACGGCGAGGCGCACCGGCACCGTAAACACGCCGACCTCCTTGAAGGGCTCGGCGAGCACGATGGCATTCGGCGCGATTTCGATCCCCTGGGCCTTCAATCCGGCCACGATCTCCGGAGCCCCGATGGAGCCGAAGAGGACCTTTTTCTCGCCCGCCTTCGCGGAGAGCGTCAGCGACAGTCCCGAGATCCGCTGGGCGAGGGCCTCGAGGGTCTTTCGCTTCGCGGTCCGCTCGGCCTCCGTCTTGGCCCGCCGGGCGTCGGCCTCCGCCTTCAGCGCCGGCGTCGCCTCGCGCGCCAGGCCGTAGGGCAGCAGGTAGTTGCGGGCGTACCCCGAACGGACCCGGACCACCTCGCCGGTTTCGCCGAGCGGATGTACGTCCCGGAGGAGCAGAAGCTCGATCATCATCAACCTCCCACGTAGGGCATGAGGGACAGGAAACGAGCGCGTTTCAGCGCGATCTTCGAGGAACGCTGATGGCCCGCGCAGTTCCCCGACCGGCGCCTGGAATTGAACTTCCCCTGCATGGAAACCATCTTCTGGAGCGAAGAGATGTCCTTGTAGTCGACCACCACCACGCCGGCGCGACAGAAGCGGCACTTCGTCCGCTCCCCGTCGCCGGTCCGGGCGCCCCGGGGGCCGCGCTCGCGGCGCTCCATCGGGCGTCTTTCCATCGGTTCATACGGCATTCGTCGGTTCCCTCCTTTTGGGAATGGCTAGAACGGCGGCTCCTCGGAAGTGCCCCCTTCCGGCGGGCCGCCCTCCGGGGGGGGCGGTTCGCGCCGCGGGGCGCTCCGGAATTCGCCATGGGGCGAATCCTCGCCGGTCGGGGCGCCCTCGCGGTCGCCCCCCCGGTCGCCAAGAAACTGGAAATTCTCCGCCACAACACGCATCTTCGTGCGCTTCTGCCCGTCCGGCGCCTCCCAGGAATCCTGCTCCAGGCGGCCCTCGACGAAGAGGGTCCGGCCCTTCGACAGGTATTGGCAGGCAACCTCGGCCTGGCGGCCCCAGAGGACGACGTCCACGAAGCACGTCACCTCTTTCTTCTCCCCTTCCGGCGTCTTGTAGGAGCGGTTCACGGCGATCGAGACCTGGGAAACCGCCGCGCCCGTCTGCGTGTGGCGCAGCTCCGGATCCTTCGTGAGCCGCCCAATCAGGAATACCTTGTTCAGATTCGCCACGGACTATCCTCCCAGCGCCCCCTCGGGCACCCGTTCGCGATCGGCGTTTTCCCGCACGTCGCCCACCACCTCCGGCCCCTCCTCCGACCGGCCCTTTTCGGCGCCGGCGACGAGAGGGCGGGCCTTCGGATCGAATACCGTAACCAGGACCCGGAGGACGGGCTCGTGCAGGGAGAAATCCCGCTCGAGTTCGACAACGCGGCCGGGCTCCACCTGGAGCCGCATCAGGACGTAGGTCCCCCACTGCTGGCCGCGAATCGGGTATTCCAGCATCCGCTCATCCCATTTCTCCGCATGGGTGACCGCGCCGCCATGCTTCTGCACGATGTCCTGAACGCCCTTCACGATCGAGTCGTAGTCCTTCTTCGCGAGGTTGTGGTCCAGGACGAACATCGCCTCATAGTCCCTCACGTTCGCCTTCCTTTCCTTCCGTTTCCTGGGGTTCGCCGTTGAAACGGTTCATCGCCGATTCAATGCCTTCCATGATCCAGCACCGTGCGGCCTCGGCCGCGCGCGCGACCGACAATTCCAGCCGCTCCCGCTCCGACGTTCCACCCGACGAGAGCACATGGTCCACGGCGCCCCTTCCTTCGGGCCGCCCGATCCCGACGCGAAGCCTCGGATAGTCGAGAGTCCCCAGGCAGGCCTCGACGGATTGAAGCCCCCGATGGCCCCCGGTCGATCCGTTCGGCCTCATCCGGAGACGGCCCAGCGGCAGGTCCATGTCGTCCACGACCACGAGCAATTCGGCCGGCGTTGCGCCCGCCTCGGCGAGCAGCGCCTGCGCGGCCCGGCCGCTCTCGTTCATGAACGTCCGCGGCTTCGCCAGGACCACGTCCTCGGAACCGATGCGGCCGCGCCCCGTCCGCGAGAGCCGGGAGCGTCGGTCGACGGCGATCCCCGCCTCGCTTGCAAGCGCGTCCACGACCCGGCACCCGACGTTGTGCCGGGTGTTCCGATACTCCGGGCCGGGGTTTCCGAGGCCAAGCACGATTTTCATGTCCTCCGGGAGATAGGCGCATCCCGAACCGCAGGGGCGCTCATCCCTTCTTCTCCGGCTTCTCGGGTTTCTCGGGCTTCACCGCCTTCTCGCCCTTCTCGGGCTTTCCCTCCTTCGCCTCGCCCTCCTCCCCTTCCTTGTCCTTCGGGCCGACGAGGACCTCGGGCTCCGCCAGCGCGCCCTCGGCCACGGGCTCCTCGATCTTCTCGAGCGGGATCTTCACGATCGCGACGATGACGTCCTGGCCCTTCGAGAGGGTGACGCCTTCGGGCAGCACGATCTGCTTGCCGAGGATGAAGTCGTTGACATTCAGGGCCGAGACGTCGAGCCGGACGCGTTCCGGGATCTTGTCCGGGAGGCACGAGACCGCGAGTTCGCGGACGTGCACCTCGAGCACCCCGCCTTCCTTCGCGCCGATGGGCGTCCCTCGAACCTGGAGGGGCACGGTGACCTCGACCGCCACGTCCATCGCGATGCGCTGCAGATCGAGATGCAGGATGTGCTTGCCGAGGGCGTCGAGCTGGACCTCCTTCACGAGGGCCTTCGCGTCCGCCCCGTCGATCGAGATGTCCACGAGGCGGGCCCCCGACGTGACCGCCGGGCGGACCTCCTCTTCCTTGGCGAACACGCTCGCCGTGGGCTTCCCGAGGCCGTAGAGGACCGCGGGGATCTGGCCTTGCCGCCGGATCCCCCGGCAGGCGCGCCGGCCGAGAGCCGCGCGGGGCTCCAACACGATCTTCGTCTTCTTCGCCGCCGATTTCGAAACCATGCTCGTCATTCCTTTCGTTTCCCTACACGAACAATGAGCTGACCGACTCGTGCTGGTGGATCCGCAGGATCGCCGATCCCAGCAGTTCCGCCACGCTCAATACCTTGATCTGCGAGCGAAGGGCCTCCGGCAGGCCTTCCCGCAGGGGAATCGTATCCGTCACGACGATTTCCTCGACCTGGACATTGGAAAGCCGTTCGACGGCGGACCCGCAGAAGACGGGGTGCGTGGCCCCGATGGCGATCTTCCTGGCCCCGCCGCTCCGGAGGCAGCCCACGGCCTGCGTCACCGAGCCGGCCGTCGCGATCATGTCGTCGATCAGGAGGACGTTCTTGCCGCGGACGTTCCCGATCAGGTTCACCGACTCCGCCTCCTCCGGCGTCAGGCGGCGCTTGTCCACGATGGCGAGCGACCCGCCAATCCGCTTCGAATAGGCCCGGGCCATCTTGATGGAGCCCACATCGGGGCTCACCACGACGAGGTCGCCCAGGTCGCGCCGGCGGAAGTAGTCCACCAGGACCGGGGCCGCGTAGAGGTGGTCCACCGGGATGTCGAAGAATCCCTGGATCTGGGGGGCGTGAAGGTCGATCGTCAGGATCCGGTCCGCCCCCGCCGTCACGATCAGGTTCGCGACGAGCTTCGCCGTGATGGGGACGCGCCCGACGTCCTTGCGGTCCTGGCGGGCGTAGCCGAAATAGGGGATCACGGCCGTCACGCGCGCGGCCGAGGCGCGCTTGAGGCAGTCGATGAAGACCAGCAGTTCCATCAGATTCTGGTTCACGGGCGGGCAGGTCGACTGGACGACGAAGACGTCCGAGCCCCGCACGTCGTCCTCGACCTTGAGATCAATCTCCCCGTCGGGGAACGCGGCGATGCGGCAGTTCCCCAGCGGGACCCCCATCGAGCGGGCAATCCCCGCGCCAAGGTCCGGATTGGAGCTGCCGCTGAAGACGTGGAGCTTCTCGCCGTACATCCGCATCATGCCCTCCGGGCCCGGAGGAGCCGCTCGGCCGCCGAGAGCTCCTCCGGCGTGTTGACGCCCGCGAAATCCGCCGCATCGGGGGCCACGACCGTTTCTACGCGCATCCCCCGCTCGGCCCAGAACCCCGGGAGGTCCGTGAGATACCACTCGCGCTTCCCCGCCCCCGGATCGACCGCCGGCAGGTCGCGGAAAAGATCCTCGGATCGGAAGCAACACAAGCCCGTGTTCGCCTCGCAAATCCGCTTCTGCTCCTCCGTCGCGTGCTTCTCCTCGACGATGGCGCGAAAGCCTGCGTCCGGACGGCGGAGGATCCGCCCGAGGCCCGAAGGCGCGGGATAGATCGCCGTAAGCAGGGTGGCGGGGCCGCCGCTTTCGCGGTGCCGTGCCGTCAGCATCCCGAGGGTTTCCGTTTGAATCAAGGGCACGTCTCCATAGAGGACCAATATGTCCCCCGCGTAGCCCTGGAAGGCCTCGCGCGCGCACCACACGGCGTGGCCCGTCCCTCGTGGGGATTCCTGGACAGCCCAGGAAACCTTGCGGGACCGGAAAGCCGCCTGGACGGCTTCCCGACCATGGCCCACAATCACGACAAGCGATTGCGGCCGCAGGGGTTCGACCGCCCCCAGGACCCAGTCCAGGAGGGGCCGACCGAGGAGGGGCCGCAACACCTTCGGCGGGCCCTCTCCCATCCGGACGCCCTTGCCCGCGGCAAGAATCAGGACGGCAAACGGCCTTTCGTCGGCGATGAACCCCTCCCTGGCGAACGGCCCCGGTCCCCCGGTGCCGCCCGCCGGTTCGGAACGCGGAATCCTATGGACTCCCCCCTCCGGGTGCAAGGGGAAAGCGGCCGGGAGGCATTCCGGCCACCTCGCGTGGCCGGGGGCGAAAAACCAACCGCTGGCGGATCGATGCCTAGGCCGCCCCCGCCTGGCACTGATCGGTGCATCCCGAAAATTCGATCGAGGGACACGATGGATCGGAGAGAAAACAATTGCAACGAATCATGCGATTGTTTTTTCCGATTGCCGCATCTCGTTTAATTGAAAATAGATACGACGCATAGGGCCTCTAAATTTTCCGACCCATTCCAGGACGGAAAGGCATCTCGTCATTCATACGGAACGCTTCCCGTTCCGATCTCTCGAACGAATACAACGAACAAGGCGACGGAAATGCAAGGAGACGAAACATGAAGAAGCCCTCCGGTCGCACGTATATCCTTTGCGGCGCCATCCTCCTCGCGGCGGCGGCGTTCCTCGTCGCGCGCTTCGCACCCTCCGGCGGCGATGGCGGCTCGCTTCCAAACGCTTCCGCGAAGGCGGGCGCGATCTCCGCGCGCGTCGTCGCGGCCGACGGGAAGCGCGTCTCGATGGCCTATGCCGTCGGCGAGCCCATCGTCGAGACGAAGGACGGGAAGACGATCGTCCGGCTGAACGGCGCCTGGCAGAAGGACGGCCTGCCCGTCCGGACGAGCCGGGTTCTCCTGCCCGCGGGGCGAGCGCTCGCCAACATCCAGGTAAGGCCGGGCCGGAAGGTGGAACTGCCCGGCGCCTACGCGCTGGACGCGAAAAGCGGCCCGCTCTTCCAGGAGACGGCCGTGATGCAGCGTCGCGGCACGACGGAGATCGCCCTCAATCTGCGACCCGTCGAGTACGACGCGGCCACCGGCCGGCTTTCCTACACCGAGTCCTTCGAGATTGACGTCGAGACGGAGCCCGCCTCCGCCGCCGGCCTCCCCGTCCGCGAGGACTCGGCCGTCCCGCTCGCCGGCGTTTCCGACAACCCCGAAACGATTTCGACCTACTCCTCCGGCGCTGTGTCGGCGCCCGCGGGCGGCGGAACGATCGTGACGGCCGCCGGCGTCGCGGCCCCGATGGCATCCGCGCTGCCCTGCGATCCCGCGGCCTCCTTCCAGTATGTCATCGTCACGAACGCCGCGATGAAGGCCTCCACCATCCAGCCGAACCTCCTATCGCTCGTCGCCCACAAGCAGTCGCGCGGGCTTACCGCGACCATCGTGACCGTCGAGGAGATCTACGCCGCCTATCCTGGCCGCGACAACCCCGAGAAGATCCGGAACTTCGTGAAAGACGCCTACGCGAAGTGGGAGACGGACTTCGTCCTCCTGGCCGGCGACGTCAACATCATCCCGATCCGTTCCGTCCGGAACAGCCACGCCTACACCGACGCCTACTACGGCTGCCTCGACGGCTCGTGGGACGGGAACGGAAACAACACGTTCGCCGAGGACACCGACGGCGAGCGGTCGGGCCGCAAGCAACTGCCGCTGGATCTCGTCATGGACGTCTACGTCGGGCGCGCCAGCGCCGAGAACGCGACCGAGATGTCCAACTTCGTCTTTAAAACCCTGGCCTTCGAGAACCTCCCCGCGGACGACCCCGCACGCTTCGGCTCGCTTTTGATCGGCAAGGACGGCGGCGGGCTGCCCAGCCTCGAGTACGGCAGCGACACAGGCGGCTACGCCACGAAGGGCTTCAACACAAATCCCCTCATGAAGACGGACAGGCTCTACGACCACGAGGCGCCGTGGACCGCGCCGGAGCTCATCGCGAAGATGAACTCGAACCGCTACACGCTGATGAACGGCATCGGCCACGGCTCGGCCACGGGCTGCTTCTACATCATGCGACAGAACTACGCGCAGATCGTCAACACGAAGCCCTTCTTCCTCTACGCGAACTCCTGCGATTGCGGGAACTTCCAGTACGACTGCGTCCAGGAGTGGCTCACGACGTCCACCCGCGGCGGCGCGTTCGCCGCGGTCATGCACGTCTATCTCACAGGTCTTTCCGACGACTACGCCCGGCAGTTCTGGGACGCCCACCTCTCGCGCATGGTGGAGAACCTCGGCGCCCTGCACGCCGAGGCGATCCGCGGCCTCTATCTTGAAAATGGCTACACGGAACACATTTTCGACACGGCGCTCCTGGGCGATCCGGAGACGCGCATCCTGACGTGGGCGCCGACCGCTCGGCCGGTCGTCCGATCGGCCTCGGCGAGCGACGCCGCCGGGAACGCCGACGGCCTGGTGAATCCGGGGGAGACGGCGACGGTATCCGCGATCCTCGCGAACGCCGGCAAGACGGCCGCGACGGGCGTCACGGCGACGCTCTCCTGCGCCGATCCCTACGTCTCGGTGACGGACGCCGCCGCGGCCTACCCGGACCTGCCGCCGGCCGGCATCGACCGATCGCCGCTCGACACGTTCGCGATCTCGGTGAGCCCGTCGTGCCCGACGCCCAGGACCGTCGCGATGAACCTTTCGATCCGGGGCAACGGCGGGACGGCCTGGACGGACTCCTTCCCGCTCACCGTCTGGACCTCGAGCGTCATCGCCGGCAAGGTGACCCTCGACGGCGCGGCGAAGAGCGGCGCGACCGTCACCTGCGAGGGGCCGTCGGGGAAGAAGACGTTCACGACGGCAAAGAGCGGCGCCTACTCGTTCGCCGTGGGCAACGGAACCCATCGCCTGCAGGCGCTCCTGGGCGACAAGGTCTCCACCAGCGACGTTCGAACGATCGCCGCGCCGCCCGGCAACGCGGCGCTGAACTTCGAGTACAAGACCGTGACGATCCAGGGCACGGTGACGAACGCCGCCACCGGCGCGAAACTGGCGAACGTCCAGATCTCGCTCGCGGGCCCGAACGTGGGCAAGATGGCCACGACGAATTCCTACGGCGCCTATAAGTTCGACAAGGCGATCTTCGGATATTCCCAGTACGTCACGCTCACGACGGCGCCGGCCGGCTACGTCCGCGAGATCAAGCTCTTCTCCGCCCCGCCGCAGCCGTCGGGGGCGGTGAACTTCGCACTCCAGCCGATCGTCGCCGGGAAGTCGGCGCCCTACGCAAACTTCATGGTGACCGACGCGGGCACGACGAGCCGGCCCGCGGCATTCGACACCCGCTACTCGAGCGACTCGGACGGCACGATCGTCCGCTACGACTGGACGTTCGGGGACGGGCTGACCACCTCCTCGACGACCGGGAACATGACCCACCAGTACGCGAAGGCGGGTCTTTACACGGCGCTCCTCGTGGTCACGGACAACGCGGGCCTCAAGGGCTACACGACGCGCGATTTCACGGTCGCGGAAGGCTCCGTGACGCCCCCGCCGCCGCCGGCCCTCGCCGTCACGGCGAGCGGCTCGCCGACGAGCGGCACCGCGCCGCTGTCCGTCGTCTTCGGCGCGACGGCGACCGGCGGGACGGGGACGTATTCCTACGCGTGGAACTTCGGCGACGGCCAGACGGGAACCGGCGCGACGCCGACCCACGTCTACACGGCCAACGGCACGTATGACTGCGTGGTCACGGCGAGCGACGGAACGCCCACCGCGACCGCGCACGTCGCCGTGACGGTTTCGGCCACCCCGCCTCCGCCCCCGCCGCCTCCGAGCGGCAGCGCCACGTTCACCGTGGCGGCCAGCGCCGACGACGGCCGCGAGCGCTCGAGCGACGGCCAGGTGAGCCTCACGGGCGCGGGCCAGTCCATCGGCACGACCAACACCCACCTCGCCTTCCGGTTCACAGGCGTCTCGATCCCGAAGGGCGCGGCCGTCACCTCCGCGGTCCTGCAGTTCGAGGCGTATTCCGACTCGAACCGGGGCGCCACGGGGCAGTTCAGCATCGTTTTCGCGGCCGAGGACGCCGGCAATTCCGCGGCGCTCGCGGCGACGGCCTACAACCTCTCGTCCCGCGCCAAGGCCGCGCCGATCGTCGCGCTGAAGCCCGCGGCCTGGACGAACGGAACGTGGGTGGACAGCCCGAACCTTTCCGCCCTCGTCCAGGCGGTCGTGAACCGCGCGGATTGGGCGAGCGGCAACGCGCTGACGCTCTTCATCGCCAAGGCCGCCGACTCGACCGAATACCGAACGATCGGCCAGGCCGACGGCGGCTTCAGGACGCGGCTCGTCGTGACCTGGGAGTAGGCGGCCTACTCCGGCTTCCACTCCGGATCCATCGAGAGCGCGAAGCGGTCCACGCGGATCCCGGATTCGCGCATCCAGAGGTTGAGCGTCCGCTTGCCGGCCTCGAGCGGGAAACGGATCCGATCGTGGCGCCCTTCGTCGCCCCGCTCGCCGACCCAGTGCCAGCGGCCGTCCTTCTCGGGCGCAAAGACGCGCTTGCCCGCCTCTGAAGGCTCCCCGTCGAAGCCCAGGTGCAAGGTGTCGTTCTGGTCGTTGTCGGCGGCGAGGCGGACCCAGACGTACCAGGTCCCGGCCTTGGGGATCTCGATTTCGTAGCGCGCCTCGGGGGCCTTTCCCGCGTAGTCATCCCGGAAGGTTTCGGCGGTGCGGGGCGACGCGACGATGTAGCCTCGGCCCGAGAAGCCCCCGCGATTGTTCTCCGCCGACTTTCGAGGCTTCCAGCCGACGGGCATGTCGCGGGTCTCGCCCGATTCGGGAACCTTCGCGGGCATCGTCCGATCCTCCTTGCCCGCCATGTCCTCCGCCTCGACGAAGACGGCTTCGCCGGTCTCCGGCGGGGGCTTTTCCGGCTCGGGAGGCTTCTCCGGCTCCGGCGGCGTCCCGTGCTCCGAGTCCTCGGATGACTCGCGATTCGCAGCGGAGCCGTCCCCGGGGGCATCGCGCGAGGGAAGCACGCGGGGCAGGATGAACCAGGCGGCGAGGGCGACGACCGGCGCCAGGGCCAGGGGCCAGAACCATTTCGGAACCCGGACCTCGGGGATCGCCGCCTCCGGCTCCTCCGGAATCGCCTCCTCGGCGGCCGGCTCCTCCTCCGCCATGGGCTCGCCCCCGGGGACCAAAACGGGTTCCGGAGCGGCGGGCGCCGGGGGCAAGGCCGCATCGGCCGGAGGAGGCGTCTCCGTCTTCGTAGTCGATTCCGAGGGCGAGGCCGCGGGCGGCGGCGAAGCGGCGAGGGCGGGCAGAGACGTCCGGGCCGGCGCGGGCTCCGCGATCGCAGGCTCCGGCCGCTCGAGCGCCCGATCGGCCCGCGCGATTTCCTTGAGCAATGCGTCCGGGTCGCGAATCCGCGAGTGGCGGTTCGGCTCGAGCATCCGCCGGACGAGGGCGGCGGTGGTTCGCCGCAGATCCGGCCGGAACTCGAGCGCGTCCGGGACCTTCCCGGAGAGGACCTTCCCGACCACGTCCAGGACGGTCGCCCCCTGAAAGGGTTTCGTGCCCGTCAGCACCTCGAACAGCGTCGCCCCAAGGCCCCAGATGTCGGTGCGGACGTCGAGGTCCTTCTCGCCTCGAAGCTGCTCCGGGGAGGCGTAGTGCGGCGTCCCGAGCAGGACCCCCGTGCGGGTGATCGTGCCCTCGAGCGAGACGCCAGCGATCTTTTGGGCGAGGAAGGCGAGGTCCTCGCCCGATTCGCTGCCCGTCCCCTCCGCCGAGGCAAGCGAGCCGGGATCCACGGGCTTGGCGAGCCCGAGGTCGGCGATCTTCACCTGGCCTTCGCCCGTGACGAGGAGGTTGGAGGGCTTGATGTCGCGGTGCAGCATGCCGGCGCGGTGGGCCGCCCGCAAACCCTCGGCGGCCTGGCGCGCGATATCGAGGGCCTCGGCCTCGGGCAGCGTCCCGCGTTCCCGCAGGATCGCGGAAAGCGGACGGCCCTCCACGAACTCCATCGCGAAGTAGTGAACCCCGCCCGCCTCCCCCACGTCGATGCCTTCGACGACGTTCGGATGGCGCACGACGCACGCCGCGCGGGCCTCGCGCCGGAGCCTCGCAATCGAGGTCGCCTTCGCGGCGAGGTGCGGGGCGATCACCTTCAGGGCCACGAAGCCCTTGCGCCCGGCCTTGCGCGCCTTGAAGACGCGCCCCATCGAGCCCGAGCCGATGGGCCCGAGAACCTCGTAGCCGGGAATCCGGGGCTCGTCGGGCACGGGGGAATTATCGCAGACGGAAGGAAAGAGTCGAAAGTCTAAAGTCCAAGGTCTAAGGTCCGCAGATGGCATCGCCGCTCCCCAGGTGCGGCGCGGCCTTTCACCTACCTGGATTGGAATACAACTTCAGTTCCTCCGACTTTAGACCTTAGACTTTAGACCTTAGACCCACATCAAAGGAGAAGCGAAATGGACGGACGGACGCTCGCGTTGTGCCTGCTGACGGCGCTCTGCTGGGGCGCCTCCAGTTTTCTCGAGAAGACCGGCTCGATGGGCGGGGCGGCGGAGGGGCTCACCCGGGTCGATCGCAGCCTCGCCGCCGTCGCCATCCGGAACCTCGTCATCGGGATCGGCGGGATCGCGGCCTTTTTCGCCGCGGGCGGCCTCTCGATGTTCTCGTCCACGCCCGGGAAGGCCCAGGCCTGCTTCGCGGGCGCGGGGCTGGTCGGCGGGATCCTCGGCGGCGTCATCTACTTCATGGCCCTTCAGAAGGGCTCCATGACCCAGACGATCGCCGTCTGCGCGGTCTACCCCGCGATCGCCACGATCCTCGCCGTCCTGCTCCACGGGGAGCGGCCCTCCCCCCGGGTTCTGGCCGGCCTGTTCCTGGTCGTCGCGGGAGTCTTTTTACTAAGCGAGCCGAAGGCCGAGAAGGAGACGGAGAAGCCGGCCGCCGCGGAGGCCCGCCCGTGACCCCCGAAAACCTGAAGGCCCTCCTTTCGAGCGTCCGCCGGGGTCGCCTCTCGGTCGCGGACGCGGCCAAGCGCCTGGCGCACATGCCCTTCGAGGATCTGGGCTTCGCGAAGGTGGACCACCACCGGGCGCTCCGCACGGGAATGCCCGAAGTGATCCTCTGCATGCGAAAGACCCCCTCGGAGGTGGCGCTCATCGCCGAGCGGATCGTCCGGCACGGCCACAACCTCCTCGGCACGAAGGCGTCGAGCGAGCACGCGGAGGCCGTGCGCAAGGCCTTGCCGGACGCCCGGTTCAACGAGCGGGCGGGAACCATCTCGATCGAGCGAAAGCCTTTAAAAAAGGCGCGCGGCCGGATCGCCATCGTCACCGCGGGGACGTCCGACATCCCCGTCGCCGAGGAGGCCCGGGAAACCTGCGAAATCCTCGGGAACCGCGTCGACGCCATCCACGACGCGGGCGTTGCGGGCATCCACCGCCTCTTCGGCCGGCTCGAGAAGATCCGCGCGGCGAACGTCGTCATCGTCGTCGCCGGCATGGAAGGCGCGCTCGCGAGCGTCGTAGGCGGCCTGGTCTCCCGGCCCGTCATCGCGGTCCCGACGAGCGTCGGCTACGGGGCGGCCTTCGAGGGCCTGGCGCCGCTGCTCACGATGCTCAACTCCTGCGCCGCCGGAATCGCCGTCGTCAACATCGACAACGGCTTCGGCGCGGCCGTCTTCGCCTCCCTCGTGAATCGGAGCGGGATGCGGCCGTAGGCGGCCCTGCTACCCGACGTAGCGGCGGATGAGGTCCGCCTCTTCGCTCGTCGCCTCGTCGCCTACGAGGCCGACGATCCGGCGCTCGCGCATGGCGTTCTCGGGGCTGTCGGAGGCGTGGGCGGCGTTCTCGGTGATGTCGCGGCCGAAGTCGCTGCGGACGGTGCCGGGGGCAGCCTTCCGCGGGTCCGTGGAGCCGAGCTTCTCGCGGACCTTCGCGATGGCGTTCTCGCCGCGGTAGAGCAGCGCCAGGACCTGCTCGGGGCCGTGCTCCTTGCGGCGATCCACCGGAACCCGGGCTGCGTCGAGACCCGTCATGTAGTGGATGATCTGGTTGAACTCATGGCCGACGTGGCGCTCCTTCAGGATGTCGTAGAAGCGCTCGAGCGCGTCCTGGGGGACCTCGTAGGGAAGGCACGTCTTGAGGGCCGTTCGCACCTGTTCGATGAACGAGCCCTTCTTCTTCTCGAGCAGGATCGGCCGGACGGGGCCGTAGAACGCCTCGGCCTGCTCCAGGTTCATCCGGACGATCCGGGCGGCCGCAATGGAGAGGCCCGTGTGGGAGAACATGTCCATGATATTCCCCGGCCGGACGGAAGGCTGCCGGAAGCTGTCCGGCTTGATCATGACGAGGGTCGTCTGCCAGTCCTGGCCCGCGGGCGCCGGCAGGACCCGCTCCAGGACCCCGCCGTCCGTCAGCGCCCGATCGGCGAAGAGCTTCAGCTGCTCGCGGGACGTCTTGGGATCGGTCGAGCCCAGGGCGGCCGGCTCGAAGTAGGGCAGGTCGCCCGTGTTGAACCAGAGGTATTCCCCGTAGGTCCCGCGGACCGTGTCCCCCGTCGGGTTCGGGCCGAACGGCCCCAGCGCCACCTCGCGCACGAGCCTTTCCGCGTCGGGCCCCTCGAAGAGGTAGAGCAGGCAGCGGTTCGAGATCTTGAAGCGATTGTTCCGGATGAGCTGTTCGCGGATGTACTGCGCGACGGCGTTGCGGATCCGGGGCTCGAGCGACGAGCGCTCGAAGGTCGCGGCGTAGGCCTCGGCGAATTCATCCGAGGGCGAATAGAGCCGGGCGCCGGCCAGGCGCAGCCCCGTGCGGGCGAGGATCCGGCCGAGGATCCCGCCGGTGCGGCTCTTCGAGAGGCTGTAAGGCGTGACGAGGGCGTAGGCGAGTTCGTTCATGGAGCGGGGATTCTAGCGCCCTCGACGGCTTCGGCCAGACGGAAGGACTTCGCCAAAATCCATAATTCCGCCACGCCGCGGCAAGAGAGGCGGCACCCGGATTTGAACCGGGGATGAGGGTTTTGCAAACCCTTGCCTTGCCACTTGGCTATGCCGCCGGACGAATCCGCATCTTGCTTGCAAGTCCCGCCGGGATCAAGCGGGGAAACTAGTCCACCCAGTCGTCCGAAGGCGGGGTCTTGGAGGGCGGCTCGGCGGCGGGAGGGGAATCGGCGGGGGGCTTCTTCTTGGCCGGGGGCTTTTTCTTCGC